>JBBSPR010000161.1:0-6296 GCA_038258615.1 Sphingomonadales bacterium | reverse complement strand
GGCAGCGTGTTGCGCACCATCCGCAGCTCGGCTTCGACCCAGCTCGTCTGATAGGCCGATTGATAGGCCGCCAGCTCATCATTGCCGCGCTGGCTGGCGATGGCCTCGACGGCGGCTTCCGCCGCCATCATCCCGGTCTTCATCGCGGTGTGGCTGCCCTTGATGCGCGGCACATTGACGAAGCCCGCCGAGCAGCCGATCAGCGCGCCGCCGGGGAAGGTGAGCTTGGGCACCGACTGCCAGCCGCCATCGTTGATCGCGCGCGCGCCGTAGGAGACGCGGCGGCCACCCTCCAGGATAGCCTTGATCGCCGGATGCGTCTTCCAGCGCTGGAACTCGTCGAACGGCGACAGATAGGGGTTCGAATAGTTGAGCCAGACCGAGAAGCCGAGCGCCAGCTGGCCATTGGCCTGATGGTAGATGAAGCCGCCGCCATTGGCATCGGACAGCGGCCAACCCTGGGTGTGGATGACCTTGCCCGGCACATGCTTGGCGGGGTCGATGTCCCACAGCTCCTTGAGGCCGATGCCGTAGATCTGCGGATCACTGTCCTTGTCCAGCGCGAAATGCTTGATGAGCTGCTTGGAGAGATGGCCGCGAACGCCTTCCGCAAAGAAGGTGTATTTGGCGTGCAGTTCCAGCCCCGGCTGCCAGCTTGGCTTCTTCGAGCCATCGCGTGCAATCCCCATGTCTCCGGTGGCGACGCCCTTCACCGAGCCATCGTCGTTCCACAGCACTTCGGCCGCGGCAAAGCCGGGGAAGATCTCGACCCCCAGCGCCTCGGCCTGGCCGGCGAGCCAGCGGCAGAGGTTGCCGAGGCTGACGGTGTAGCAGCCCTTGTTGTTCATGAACGGCGGCATCAGCCCGTGCGGAAACTCGTGGCTCTTGTCTGCCGTCAGGATCCAGTGGTGGTTCTCGCTCACCTCTACGGTCATCGGGCTGTCCATCGTCCGCCATTCGGGGAGCAGCTCGTCGAGTGCCCTGGGATCGACCACTGCACCCGACAGGATGTGGGCGCCGACTTCCGAGCCCTTTTCCAGAATGCAGACGGAGAGTTCGAGCCCCTTGGCCGCAGCTGCCTGCTTTGCCTTGATCGCAGCAGCGAGCCCGGCCGGTCCACCGCCCACGATCACCAGATCATAGGGCATCGATTCACGTTCGCTCATGCGTTGCCTTTCCTTCGTCGCCGCTGCCGCGCGCGACCAACATCCCGTCGCAGCTTTGCCATGCTTTGTCAGATACGGAAGCGATTGCTGCTTGACCAGAGGCGCTGCCGCCGCAGAAGTGCCCGGGATGTTGGCCGCAAATGCCCCGAGAGAACTTCCGAACGCCTTCATGGCTGCATCGGCGCTCGGCTGGATGGTCGATTGCGGAATCGATATGATTGTCGATGATGCCCCGCGCCACTGGCTTGCCGAGCCGCCTGCCGCGGCACCGGCGATGGCCGCAGCCGCAGTGCTGCAGCATCACCCGGCCCCGATTGCAGTGGCGGCTCCCGCCCCGCTGGTGTCCCTCGATGGGCTGGACAGCCTCGCCGCGATCGACGCGGCGCTGGTGGCAATGGACCATCCGCTTGGCCGTCGCAGTGCTGCCCCGCCCCGGCTGCTGGTGGCCGCCGCCGATGCGCCGCTGCTGCTGCTCGCCGAAACGCCGCTGCCGGCCGACGGCGACGAGCGGCGGTTGCTCAGCGCGATGCTGGCCGCCATCGGCATCGACATCGATGCGGTGTCGGTCGCGGCACTGCTGCCATGGTCCACGCCCGGCGACCGGGCTGCCACTGCCGACGAAATCGCCGCCTTTCAGCCGCTGCTGCGCCGCGCGCTGGCGCTGGCACCGCAGCGCTGCATTCTGGCGCTCGGCCAGGGTGCCGGGCAGCTTGCGGCGCCGAGCGTGCCGCTGGCCAGCCTGCGCAGCCGCGCGCTGGCGCTGGACGGCGTGCCGATGGTGACCACCTGTTCGCCCAGGATGCTGCTGCGCCAGCCCGGCCTCAAGGCCGATGCTTGGGCCGATCTGCAGCGGCTTCAGGCTTTGATCGAAGGCTAGGCATGATCCGTCACCTCCTCCTCGCCGCTACCCTGCTCTCGGGCAGTGCTGCGCTGGCCAATGACCAGACGGTGAGCCCGCCGGGCGATGATACGCTGATCGTGACCGGTATCCGCGATGGCATCACCGCCCGCCAGCGCGCGGTGCCGGCGCAGCTGAATGCCGCCGAGCGCGCGGCCTGGCGATCGCTGTTCCTCGATATCGACGCCGGGCGACTGACCAGGGCGGAAGCGGCACTGGCGGCGCTGGGCAAGGGGCTGCTGACCGAGACGGCGCGCGCGCAGATCATCGCGGCGCGCGGGCCCAAGGGCATGGGCGGCAAGTTCACGCGCGCCCAGCTGATAGAATGGCTCACCGCGCATGCCGACCTGCCGCAGGCGCAGGGCGTGGCGCGCGTGGCGGCGCAAATGCGCGGCGCAGCCGGGCCGATGCCGGTGCTGCCGATCATGCGGCCGCTGCGCTATGTGAACGTCAACCCGCCACTGGCATTCCGCTCCGAGACAGGCGGTGCCGACAACGGTGCCGCGAACGTGCTGAAGCCGCTGCTGGCGGCGGACCGCAATATGCAGGCCGAGCGTGCCTGGGCGGGGGTGGAGGCCGGGCTTGCCAGCGGTGCCCGCGCCGAATGGGCACAGCGCGTGGCGTGGAGCTATTATGGCCAGAACGACAATCCCGCAGCACTTCGGATGGGGTTGCAGGCGGCGCGCGGCATGGGGCCATGGGCGGCCCTTGGTGCCTGGACGGCGGGGCTGGCGGCGTGGCGGCTCGGCCAGCATGACGCCGCGGCCCAGGCCTTCGACCTGATCCAGACGCGGCTGGCGGGCTATGAACGCACCGAGGACCTGGCGGCGGCGGGCGCCTATTGGGCGAGCCGAGCGCATATGGCGGCCGGCCATGCCGAGCTTGTCACCCCCCGGCTCGAGACGGCGGCGCGGGCGCCGAACAGCCTGTATGGCCTGCTGGCGCGTCGCGCGCTGGGTCTCGCGCCGGTGCAGGAATGGGCGGAGCCGGATTTCATCACCGCCGACTGGAACCACCTGCGGGACTTCGCCGGCGCGCGGCGCGCGGCGGCGCTGGTGGAGATCGGCCAGATCGGGCTGGCCGACCGCGAATTGAAGCATCTGGCGCAGACGGCGCCGCAGGCCAATTACTCGGCACTGCTGCGGCTGGCTTCCCGGCTCAGCCTGCCCGCCACCCAGTACAGCCTTGCGGTGCGGCCGCCGGTCGGCATTGATCCGCCGCTGTCGGCGCGTTTCCCCGCACCCGATTGGGAGCCGGCGCGTGGCTGGCGGGTGAACCGTGGGCTGGTGTTTGCGCATGCGCTGCAGGAATCGAACTTCATCACCACCGCCACGTCGCGCGCGGGTGCCAAGGGCGTGATGCAGATGATGCCCGGCACCGCGCGCGAAGTGTCCGCCGCGATGGCCGCGGCAGCCAGCCAGGGCAGTGCTGCGGTGCTCGGCAGCCTCACCGATCCGGCGTTCAATATCGAGGTTGGCCAGACCTATCTGGAGGCACTGCGCGACACGAGCTACACCGAGGGGCTGCTGCCCAAGGTGATCGCCGCCTATAACGCCGGCCCCGGCAGCGTGCAGCGCTGGAACGCCAGCCTCGATGATCGCGGTGACCCGCTGCTGTTCATCGCCTCGATCCCGTTCCGCGAGACGCGCCATTATGTCGAGGTGGTGCTGCGCAATTACTGGATGTACCAGCTGCGCGATGGCGAGACCCCGGCGAGCGTGGATGCGCTGATCGCCGGGCTCTGGCCGAAGTTTCCCGGCATGCCGGGGCTGGCGGCGGTGAAGCGCGCGCCGCGCCCGGTGCAGGCTTTGCCGAGCCTTGCCGAGCCCGAGCCGCTGCCGGCCCCGGTCGAATCGGGCGCCTGATGCCGATCGACACAGGCCGGACGTTCCGGGCCATCAATATCGCGGTGCTCACCGTGTCGGACACGCGCGATGCGGCGACGGACAGGTCGGGCGATACGCTGGTCGCGCGGTTGACTGAAGCCGGCCATGCGCTGGCGGCGCGGGCGATACTCAAGGACGATGTGCCCATGCTCGTCGCCCGGCTGCGCGAATGGATTGCCGACCCTGCCATCGACGCGATCATCACCACCGGCGGCACCGGGCTGACCGGGCGCGACGTGACGCCCGAGGCGCTGGCGCAGGTGGCGGAGAAGGATATTCCGGGCTTCGGCGAGCTGTTCCGCTGGCTAAGCTTCCAGACGATCGGCACCTCCACCGTCCAGTCCCGTGCGTGCGCGGCACTGGCGGGCGGAACCTATATCTTCTGCCTGCCGGGCTCGACGGGGGCGGTGAAGGACGGGTGGGACGGCATCTTGAAGGACCAGCTCGACAGCCGCCACCGGCCCTGCAACTTCGTCGAGTTGATGCCGCGCTTGCGCGAACAGTAACGGCCCCTGCCAGCATTGAAAGCCGGCGGCGGCTATTTGATGCGTTCGAGCGGCTCCAGCCGGGGCGGCACTGCGGCCCAGCGCCCGGTCTTGCCGATCGCCCTGCCCTCATCGAACAACCGCTGCATGGCCTCTGGCTCGAAGACGATCGGGTTGGGCTCCTCGGCTTCGTCGCGCAGATAGGCGAGCTTGTAGGTGGCGCCGACGTTGCGTGACATCACATAGATGCGCTCCACCGAATGATAGGTGATGGTGCGCAGCATCTCCGAAACCGTGCGGCCGAGGATGCTGCCGCTGTTGGTGCCCGAAAGCTCGCGATTGCCGGCAAAGGCGACATGGCCGTTGACCACCGCCCAGACTGTATCGTCCGAGGCCTCGGGATCGATCATGTAGCTGCGGAACAGCATCGCCTGCTTTACCCCGCCATCGACGTGCATCGTGGGCAGGCCATCGTTCTGCCGGATATAGACGGGCGAAAAGGCGCCGGGGATCGCCGCCGAGGCGATGAGCACCTTGCGGTAAAGTGCTGCGCGCTGCGGCGAGGACGAGGCGGCGATGCGCCCCATGTCCCAGACCGTCTCCACGCCATGATCGAGATCGGTGGTGCCGACATAGAGCCGACGGCCCTTGCGATGTTCGGCGGCAACCTGATCGAGCAGCGTCTCATCGACGATCGATTCGATCATCGCCTCAAGCGGTGACCGATCGAAAATCGAGGCCTGTCGCGCGAAGCCGATGATGCCGCGGCGCTTGTAGACCTGCTGGTTGGTGACGGTCGTGAAGGCGCGAACAAGATCGGGATCGCGCGATGGCCCCAGAAAGGCCAGGGTCGCCATGAGCGCGCCGGTGGAAATGCCGGTGACCACGTCGAAGATCGGCCGCGTGCCTGCCTCGGTCCAGCCCACGAGCACGCCGGCGCCAAAGGCCCCCACCGAGCCGCCGCCCGACAGCACGAGCACATCATGGCGTTTGCCGACCTGCCGCACCGGTACCGGCGCATCGAGCGGTGCCCCATTCTCGTCAACCGAGCTGATGATGGCCGACTTGACCAGCGCCACATCATCGAACGGCAGGGCTTCGGGGCGGGTGGCGCAGCCGGCGAGCATGAGGGCCGCCATGGCGACACTGAGGAGCAGGCGCACCATCAACCCTGACCTAGACTGCTATCGGTTCCGGCGCAATCAGGCGGTCGGCAGGCGGTAATCCTTGTAGCGGTCGCGAAGCTCGGTCTTGAGCAGTTTGCCGGTCGCGGTGTGCGGCAGATCGTCGACGATCAGCACGTCATCGGGCATCCACCATTTGGCGATCTTGCCGTCGAGATATTCCAGAACGCTTTCCCTTGTCGGGGTCGCCCCCTCCTTGGCGCGCACGAGCAGCAGCGGCCGCTCGTCCCATTTGGGGTGGTGAATGCCGATGACCGCGGCTTCGGCGACGCCGGGAGCGCCCACGGCGGTGTTCTCCAGATCGATCGAGGAGATCCATTCGCCGCCGGACTTGATGACATCCTTCGAGCGGTCGACGATGTGCATATAGCCATGCTCGTCGAGCGTGGCGACATCGCCGGTGTCGAACCAGCCATCGGCATCGAGCACCTCGCCGCCATCGCCCTTGAAGCAGCTGCCGACCACCCAGGGCCCGCGCACGAGCAGCCGGCCGAAGGTGCGGCCATCATGCGGCTGGGCGGCGCCGGCATCGTCGACGATCTTCATCTCGACGCCGAACAGCCCCCTGCCCTGCTTGATGCGCCAGCTGAGCTGCTCCTCATAAGGCTTTGAAGCGATTTCGGGGGTCGGCGAACCGATGGTGCCGAGCGGAGACATTTCGGTCATCCCCCACAGCT
>JBBSPR010000160.1:0-6333 GCA_038258615.1 Sphingomonadales bacterium | reverse complement strand
CGAGCTCGGCGTGGCGCGGCTGCTGCCGGTCATCACCCAGCGCACGATCGTGGACAAGCTCAACCTCGATCGGCTGCAAGCCCATATGGTCGAGGCTGCCGAGCAATGCGGCCGCACCGCGGTGCCGATGCTGGCTGCGCCGATCAAGCTGGCGGCATTGTTGCGCGAGTGGCCGGCCGAGCGGCGGCTGATCTTCGCCGACGAGGCCGGCGGTGCCGCCATGGCAGCGGCGTTTCCCGGCGCGACCGCGCCTGCGGCCATTCTCATCGGCCCCGAAGGCGGTTTCACGGCGGACGAGCGGGACGCCATTCGCGCGCTGCCACAGGCGCTGCCGATCAGCCTCGGGCCGCGCATTCTGCGCGCTGACACTGCGGCGGCCGTCGCGGTGGGCGTATGGCAGGCGCTCTCCGGCGCTGAAGAGCCACGATAACTTGCAATTGTTTACCTGATTTTGTCGCCTTTGTACGTTGATGCTTGCCGCGGTTACCCTAAAAGGAATGGGTACTGGTCGTTTTTGTTAACGCGTGCATCCCGCAGATTGGAGAACCGCATGAAGAACGGCGCTCGTCGGTCTTTGCCCGACACGCGGGGCTCGGTCGCAGCCGAGTTCGCTCTGATCGTGCCGCTGCTGTTCTCGCTGGTCTTCGGCGCGTTCGAAGCTGCGTCGATCGCATTCTCGATGAACCTGATGCAGCACGAGGCGACCGTTGTGGCACGGCGGCTCGCCGTCAACAACATGATGCCGGACGAAGTGCGCGACGAGGTCCAGCGCCAGTTGCCGGGCTGGCTCGGCACTCATGTTTCGGCGAGCGTGACCCAGACCGATCTGGAACAGCCCCGCAACAACTTCATCACTGTGCAACTTACGGCCACTGCCGAGGACGCGTCGTTGATCGTCTTCTTTTCGCGCCTCGTCCCCTGGACGCTGCGCGCCCGGGCAACGGCTCAGCAGGAAGTTCCCTTCGATGGCTGATCGCTTTCTCACGCACTTGCTGGCGGATCGGCGGGGCGCGGTCGCCGTCATCGTGGCGGCGATGGTGCCGCTGCTGCTCGGCGGGCTTGCCGTGAGCATCGATGTCGCGGTCCAGCGCATCGCCTTCAACCGCATGCAGTCGGCTGCCGATTCAGCCGCGCTTGCCGCTGTGCAAACACTTGCGGAGGGCGGCAACCCGCAAGCCGTCGCGGTCTCCTTCGTCTCGCGGAACCTTCCGGCGGATTATGGCACCACCACCACCACGGCCGATGTCGAGGTTGGCACCTATGATTCCGAAAGCGGTTTCGAACCCGGTTCCAGCTGGGATACCAACGCCGTTCGGGTGCGATCGCGGCGTTCGGACGCGCGCGGCAACCCGCTGCCGCAATATTTTTCGCGGATCTTCAATGTCGATCGACCGACGATCAACGTCGAGGCCATTGCCGCGCGGCCGGCCAATGTATCCTACCTGCCACCCGAACTGACGCTGCTAGATTCCGAAGCAGGGGATTTCAACCAGATCTATGCCTATTGCTTCGATCATGCCGGATCCGGATCGCGTTCCAGCCGCCGGACGCAGATGACTCTGGTCTCCAACAACCTTCCGCCGGGCTCGAACATCGCCACGATCAGCGGCAACCGTGTCCGGGTCAATCCCCCGTCGCCGGAAGATCTTGTGTGGCCGCGCTGCGACGAGGAGGGCCAGAGCCTCAGCTTCCGGCTCAGCAACACCCGCCATGTGAAATCGCATCCCGAGCTCTGGTCCAACACCAATGCCACGATCGAAGGTCGCCAGCCAGGCCGCCCCGTGAAGAATTATTACACCGATACCGAGATCGACGATGGAATGGAGACCTTCAACATCGCCAACGTCGAAACGGTCCGTTGCGATTCGCTTGCCAAGTGCAACCCCGGCGTTTCGGGCAATGTGATCCCGCGCGGCAAGAACCGCACGCCGGTCAAGGCCAGCAAGGGCTGCGAGCCCGGCAAGTTCATGTATTTCGGTTGGGAGGATCGGCCGGCGGGCCAAAGCGGCCCTTCGTCCAGCTGGGTCGATCCGGCCTGGACCGACCGTGATTATGACGACATCGCCATCGTCATGCGCTGCCCGCGCGCCGGCAAGCTCGGCGATGGCCGGCCGCGGCTGGTGTCCTGATCCTCAGCGCGCCGGCGCCACGCTGATCACGCGCTCGGCGTCGGCCATCACCGCCGCACGGCTCCAGCGGAACGGCACCATCTGCCCCGCCGCCCAGCGCGGGAACAGGTCCCGATAATGCGGGCTGTCGGAATCGCCCGACTGGCCGGGGCTGTTGATGATCAGGCTGTTGTCCCACGCGCCCACATCGAGCACCATCCGCACCGAAGCCCCGTGGCGAACGAAGAAATCGTTGCGCGGGCTGCCCGAGGCCATCGGCGTCGAGGCCGAGCCGCCCATCGGCAGCGGGCCGACCTGCCGGGCATCCTCGCGGCCGGGGATCGCCAGATCGGGCTGGAAGAACGCCTTGTGGAGCGAGCCCCAGCGCCAGCGCGCCGGATCGGGGCCGAGCAGTTTCATGGTCTCCGTCCAGGCCGACTGCAGCGACGACAGGAGGATGCGGTTCCGCATCGCCGCCGGATCCGTGCCCAGCAGCGGGTCCTGCCGTTCCAGCAACGTCAATAGCGCCGGCAGTGATGCATTGCCGAACGCCGGCCGTGCCGCTTTAGGCACCAGCATCGCGACGGCGGTCTGCGCAAGGTGACGCTTGGTCCAGACCTCGAAAAGTGCGGCCTGCGGACTCGCGGCATGCTCATGCCCGTCCCACCCCGCCATGAACGTCAGCATCTCGCGCGTTGCGGGTGTGGGCGGCACGTCCGCGAGCAGCGCAACGCCCCGCCGCGCCAGCGGGCTCACCGCATCGGCCTGCAGCGCCATCGCGTCGGTCAGGCTGAAGCGCGGATTGGCGCCGATCACCTCGGCGATGCGGTCGATGCGCGAGCGATCCGCCCATTCGAAGCTGATCGTCTGGTTGGGAAACTCGGCCGGAACGTTCATCTCGTTGGCGGTGGCGAACCAGCCCTTCGCGGGATTGCGCACCGATGGCAGGTCGGTTGCGGGCCGCAGCCCCTGCCACCCGCTGCGGCCACCGGCGTTCACAGGCAGCAGCCCGTCCCCCCGGCTGCGCCTCGGCAGAAAGCCCGATGCCGCCCAGCCGATGTCCCCATCAGTGCCGGCGTAGAGCAGGTTGAGCGGCGGCCCGCCCCATTTGTCGCTGCCGGCCTTGAAGCCCGCCCAGTCCTTTGCCTGCCACAGCCAGCTTGCGTTGAAATACGCCGACGCGCCCGGCCGATCCCAGGTGGCGCGCAGGCTGAAACTGCGCCCGGTCGCCGGGTCGGTGTGGATCACCGGGCCATCCTCGGTGAAGCGCAGTTCCACCGTGCGTGGCGCCTCGCCCTTCACCTCGATCGTCTCGGTGATAGTGCGGACCTTCGCCCTGGCCGGGCTCACCACCAGATCCTGCTGATCGATGGCGAAGATCGTCAACGCCCAGCCGATATCCTCATTGTGCCCGAAGCTGATGCCCGGCAGCGCCGGCTCACCCGCCCCCGCGATGTGCAGCCCTGGCGCCTCCATGTGCACGACATAGCGCAGCGACGGCACGCCATGCGCGCGGTGCGGATCGCCCGCCAGGATCGGCCGGCCGGTGCTGGTGCGCGATGGCCCCACAACCCAGTTGTTCGAGCCCTCGCGCAGATCGGGGTCGGCCCAGGCGATGGCCGACGGCGTGTCCTGCAGGATGATCTTGCCGGCGGTGAAGCTCACCCCGCCGGTGCCGAGCTGAAAGTCCTTCAGCACATCGGCAGGGATGGTGCAGGGGTCGGCGGCGGCGGCAAGATCGATGCTGTGCGCCGGGGACAGTTCGCGGCGCAGCGGCTCCAGCGCCACGCCGGCGGCACAGATGGCGCGTGCTCGCGCGACTTCCGATGGCAGGTTGCTCACCAGCGCATTGCTGCGGATGCGCACGATGTCATCGGCGCTCCAGCGCTCGGGCCGCGAGCCGGTGGCGGCATATTCCTCGGGCATCGCCGCGCGGCCTGCCTCGACTTCGCCCACATAGGCGTTGATCCCGGCGGCAAACGCCTGGGTCCAGCCTTTGGCTGCGCCCGGATAGGCTGCCCATTCGGCCGCCATGTCGCCCCGGTAGAGGAACAGCCGTGCTGCGCGGTCCTGCTCGACAAACGCCGGGCCGAAGCTCGCGGCCAGCCGGCCCAGCCCCCGCTTGCGCCACAGGTCGATCTGCCAGAGCCGGTCACGCGCCGTGGCATAGCCCTGCAGGAAGAAGGCATCCTCCGGGGTGGCGGCCTTGATGTGCGAAATGCCCCAGCGGTCGATGGCAATCTCGCCGGGAGCGCCCAGCCCGGCAAGGCTGCGACTTTCGAGGAGCACACCCGGCGGCGGCGTCTGCGCCAGTGCCGAAGTCGCACAAAGCGCTGCCAGAGCTGCACGGACCATGAACTGCATGTTTTTCTCCCCGGCGCAGATTGAAAGCCGAGGGGCCGGCTGGCAAGTGCTTAAAATTCCTTGATCATGCGCAGCGCGAGCGACGGATGCGCCGCCCGCCGCGCCGGCTTCTGCAAGCCCGCCCCCGCCTGCACCATGATCTGCGGGGACAGGCGCTGGTGGAGCTGCGGCATCAGCAGCCAGTTCGCCTGCCGCGAAGAGGTGCGCCAATTCACCTCCACGCCGGCCGTGGTCCGGCTGCTCATCTCGCGAAACACCGAATGATTGATAAGCAGGGCATTGTCCCGCGGCAGCGTGCGGTCAACAGGTGCGCCGGGCCGGTTGATTCCCACCATCGTCAAACTGCTCCAGCGCTCGTTCCAGCGGGCGCCGACGATGTAGAGGAGGCTCGATTCGAGCTTGCCATTGTCGCGATCGACCACGCCGAGATATTGCCAGCCGTGTACGATGGCGTTGTCGGCCAGGGTGCCGAACGTGCCCTGAAGCCCGATCTTCACGCCCTGAAGGCGTCCGTTGGCAAAGGGCAGCTCCAGCTCGACGGCATAGCCGTCGAACAGCGCATATTCGATTTCGGGAGCCCAGTCGATTTCCTCGCCTGGCGACGCCAATGGAAACAGACCGAGTGTATTGGCTTCCAGTTCGCCGCGGGGCGCAGCGAGCGGGCGGATCATGTCGAACACCATCGGCTCGGGGATCAGCGGCGCGCCGCCGACAGTGCTCGCCGCGGCAGGAGCGGCGCACGCCAGCAGGGCGGCGAAACGCCAGACGAAAAAGGGCATTATCGTCTCCGGGCAACACTAGGCCAATCGATAGCGGTGCCCTGCCGCAGGAACAACCACCCTGCGGCTATTCGGCCGCGATCGTGAGGGCAGCTCCCGGTGCCTGCTGTGGCCCGCGGATGAGCTGCCCTGGCACAGCACCCGTCGGCACACCTTGCTCGAAGGTCACCGCTCCGCGCTTGATCGTCGCCACATAGCCGTCCGCCTTCTGCAGCAGCCGCTTGCCGCCGGCGGGAAGGTCGAACGCCAGCCAGGGCTTGCCGAGCTTGAGCGTATTCATGTCGATCAGGTTGATGTCCGCGAGATGGCCCGGAGCGAGCAGGCCGCGATCTTCCAGCCCATAAAGCAGCGCGGTATCGCGGCACTGGCGCCGAATCGCATTCTCGATGCTCACCCGGCCTCGCTTGCGGTCGCGCACCCAGTGCTGGAGCAGGAAGGTGGGCGAGGCGGCGTCGCAGATGGTGCCGCAATGCGCGCCGCCGTCCGAAAGCGAGATCACCGTGTCGGGGTGTTCGAGCAGCCCGGCGACGAAATCCAGATTGCCATCGGCATAGTTGAGCAGCGGCAGGTAGATGAAGCCGGAGCCATCATCGGCGGTCAGCATGTCATAGGCATATTCGGCCGGGGACACGCCGGCGGCACGCGCCAGCGTCTCGATCGCCAGATCGCGGCCGGGCTCGTAATCGAAGCCATCGGGCATCGCATATTGCAGCGCGAAGCCATACGCCACGACCATCAGTACCGCCTGGATGTCCGATTCGGGGATGATGCTCGGCTCGGCGAGCAGTCGCGCCTTGAACGCCGGGTCCTTCAGGTGCGCCAGCTGCTCCGCCCATGGCAGACCCTCGATCGCCACCCAGCTCTCCCGAAACTTGAACGGGTGCACTGTCCCCTGCCACGCCATCAATATGCCGGTGCCGCGCAGCGCAATCTGCGCCACGATGTGCGCCCCTTGCGCGTTCTGCGCTTCGGTGGCGGCCATCTGCTCCTGCCAGCTCATCTCCTTGGCGATCGATTGCAACATCGCATAGGTCACCGGCAGCCCGGTCTCGCGGCTAAGATCGCCCATCCAGCTGAATTCG
>JBBSPR010000159.1:0-6412 GCA_038258615.1 Sphingomonadales bacterium | reverse complement strand
GTTGGGCCGTTGCTGGTGCTGGGGGTCGCGGCACTTGCGCTGGCCGGGTGCGATCGCAATCCGCTCATGGTCAAGCGTTCCCCATGCCCGGCAGTGGCGGTGCCCTATTACACAAATGATCTGACGCTGTTCTATCCCGGCACCGCGCCCGATGCCGCCAATGTCGATCTCGTCGCCACCATCACCAATGTGCGCGAAAGCTGCGTGGAGGGAGACACAAGGCTCACCGGCTCCGCGCAATATGACGTGATCGCGCGTCGGTCGGACAACAGCGGCGCGCGCGCCGTCACCATGCCGGTGTTCGCCACCGTTGTGCAGGGGGGCAACCTCGTGGTCTCGAAGCAGATCGGCAGCGTCACGGTGAATTTCCCGGCCGGTCAGGCGCGGGCACAGGCGAGCGGCTCGGCGACGGCGGTCGTCAGCCGGGCGGCGGCGAGCATCCCGGCGGAGATCCAGAAGATCATCAACCGCAAGCGCAAGCCCGGGGACCCCGATGCCGCGGTTGATCCGCTCGCCGACCCGCAGGTGCGCGCCGCGATGCGCGCCGCCAGCTTCGAATTGCTGGTGGGTTTCCAGCTTTCCGAAGGCCAGCTCGCCTATAACGTCACGAAATAACCGGCTGGCCCCGACGGCGGCGGGCGGCCGCCCCCACCAGCCCGAAGCCGGCGATCAGCATGGCCCAGCTTGCCGGCTCGGGCACTGCAGGCGGCGTGAAATTGCCGTGCTTGATATAGATGCCGCGTGCCGAGCCGCCGCCATCGAGCACGGTCAGGAAGCCGGTGACCGTGAGCCCGTCACCGCCCCAGTTGCTGTCCGACCAGAAGTGCTTCTCGTTGGCAGAACTCACCCCGCTGTTGGTGGGGCCGCCCATGGTGCCCGAAAAGGCGCTGCCATCCCATTCGCTGATCTCGGAGACCGGCGTGCCGTCGATGCTGGTGATCTGCAGCGTGGCATTGCTCTTGACGAAGATCTTCAGCGTGTTGCCATCGGCGAACAGCGGCGTGGTGTTCGACGCAGGTGCTGCGTAGTCGATGCCGCTGATGTTGAGGGACAGCCCGGCGCTGTTCCAGCTCAGCGTGAACGGCCTGAGGTCGGTTCCCCAGGTGATTTCGCTCTCGGTGCGGTTGGTGGCGCCGCCGACGCCGGTGTTGCTGCCGAGATAGATTTCGCGGCCGGCCGCGCCCGCCCGGCCGCCGATCAGCTCGGCGCCATACACGCCCGCACCGGGGGTGCCGTTGGGCGCCGATGGCGTGGGGCCGGGATAGACTTCGGTGAACATGCCTTCGCTTACCACAAGCTGCCCGCCGACGATCTCGGTGGGCAGGATACGGATGGCAGCCTGCGCCGATCCGCCGATCGCAAGAGCCAGCGAAAATGTCAGAAATGTTGCGAGCCGGGTCATCGAACAAACCTTTCGTTTACAATGAGACCTCGTATCACGCTGATCCGCCGCAGAGAATACTAATGGATAGTTAATTATTGCAAGGCGACCTCGGGAGGGCTGCTCCAGTTTGTCGCGTCATCGGTTGGGCGCACGCCGATTGACTCGCGCAGCCGCATCGGACAGGGATTATGCGTCGTCAGGCGCAAGCTTGGCGCCAGCGCGGGAGAGTGTGGCGGGCGACCGTCACCGCCGAAGGAGCAAGCCGCCCCCGGAATCTCTCAGGCACCACGGACCGCGCTGGCGTAATCTGCGACATTCTGGAAAGTGGGTGGGCCGTGAGGCCGCACCCCACCGAAGGGGTAAGCCAGCGCAGAGCGTCATCGCCCTGCATGGTCAAAGCTCTCAGGTCCGGTGACAGACGGGGGCAGGTGGCGCGGATGGTCCGCACCGCCCGTTGTTGCCGGGGGGCCCTATGGCCGAATCTGATCAGTCCATGTTGCCGCTCCCGCTTGATGCCCTGCATCGCCGCCTTGGCGCGCGCATGGTGAGCTTCGCCGGCTATGCGATGCCGATCCAATATGAGGGCATCATCGCCGAGCATCTCTGGACACGGTCGAGCGCCGGGCTTTTCGATGTCAGTCATATGGGGCAGATCCTGCTGTCGCTGGGGCAGGCGCCGCTTCTGGAAACCCTTTTGCCGGGGGACATCATCGGGCTGGGCGAAGGCGTGCTGCGCTATTCGCTGCTGCTCAACGACCAGGGCGGCATCCGCGACGACATGATGGTGACTCGGCGCGCGAACGACCTTTATCTCGTCGTCAACGGCGCCGTGACGGCCGCCGACATGGCGGTGATGCGTGAGGCTGGCCTGGCGGTCGACTACCGCGAGGATTGGGCGCTGCTGGCGCTGCAGGGGCCGCAGGCGGTTGCAGTGCTCGAATCGATGGTGCCCGGTGTGGCGGCGCTCCGCTTCATGCGGTCGGCGGGCTTCAACTGGTCCGGACACCAACTGTGGGTCAGCCGTTCGGGCTATACCGGCGAGGACGGTTTCGAGATTTCGGTGCCCGCGGCCGCGGCCGAGGCGCTGGCCGAAGCCCTGCTCGCCGATGCGCGGGTGAAGCCGATCGGGCTCGGGGCGCGTGATTCGCTGCGGCTCGAAGCCGGGTTGCCGCTCTACGGCCATGATCTCGACGAAACGACGACGCCGATCCAGGCCGGCCTCGCCTATGCCATTTCCAAGCGCCGCAAGGCGGAGGGGGGCTATCCCGCGGCCGAGGCGCTGATGGCCGAGCTTCTCGATGGTCCGGTGCAGCGGCGCGTCGGGCTTGCCGTGGAGGGCAAGCTGCCGGCGCGCGAGGGTGCCACGGTCTTTGCCGGTGCGCTGCCCGTGGGCACGGTGACCTCCGGAGGCTTTGCCCCCAGCCTGCAGGCACCGATCGCCATGGCCTATGTCGCCGCCGCCCATGCCGCCGATGGCAGCGCGCTCGAAATCGAGGTTCGCGGCAGGCGGCTTGCAGCCAAGGTGGTGCCGATGCCGTTCAAGGCAAAGAATTATGTGCGCGAGGGAGGGATCTGATGACGACCTATTTCACCAAGGAGCATGAGTGGCTGCGGGTCGAAGGCGACATCGCCACCGTCGGCATCACCGATTATGCACAGGCGCAGCTCGGCGATGTCGTGTTCGCCGATGTGCCCGAGGCAGGCCGCACGGTCAGCAAGGGCGGCGAAGCGGCGGTGGTTGAATCGGTGAAGGCCGCTTCGGACGTGTATTCGCCCGCGAGCGGCGAGGTGGTGGAAGCCAATGCAGCGCTTGCCGATGAGCCCGCACTTGTGAACACCGATCCGCAAGGCGCCGGCTGGTTCTTCAAGCTCAAGCTGTCCGACGTGTCCGAGCTCGACGGGCTGATGGACGAAACAGCCTACACCGCGTTCCTCGCCACGCTCTGATGGGCGACCAGGCCGCCTGGAACCCGGCGCTTTACGCTGCCAACGCCGGTTTCGTGCCGGCGCTCGGCAATGTGGTGCTGGCGATGCTCGATCCCAAGCCCGGCGAGCGCGTGCTCGACCTGGGCTGCGGGGACGGCGTGCTGACGCTCAGGATCGCCGCCACCGGCGCCATCACCGAAGGAATCGACGGCGATGCGGCGATGGCTGCAGCGGCGCGGGCGCGTGGCCTCAAGGTGCGCCACCTCGATGCGCGCGCGCTCGCCGACGAGGGCCTGTTCGATGCCGTGTTCAGCAACGCGACGCTGCACTGGATCCGCCCGCCCGAAACGGTGATCGACAATGTGGTGCGCGCGCTCAAGCCCGGCGGGCGGTTCGTCGGCGAGTTCGGCGGCCAGGGCAATATCGCCGCCATCCGCACGGCCCTCGCCGCCACGCTCGCCACGTATCGGCTGGCCGAATCGTCGGACGCCAATTTCTACCCGCAGGCGGATGAATATGCCGCCATGCTCACGGCAGCCGGGCTGGTGGTGGAAACGGCCGAGATCGTCCCGCGCCCGACCCCGCTCGCCACCGGCATGGCCGCCTGGCTCGAAACCTTCCGCGGCGGATTCCTCGATGCCGCCGGCGTCTCGGACGAGGATCGCCCCGCGGTGATCGCCGAAACCGTCGAACGCCTCATCCCCGTGCTCCGCGACCAGCCCGGCCGCTGGACCGCCGATTACGTCCGCCTTCGCTTCATCGCTCGCCTTCCGGAGTAACCCCGATGCGCTATCTTCCGCTTGCCCAGGCCGACCGCGAGGCGATGCTCGCCACCATCGGCGCGCCCGATATCGACGCGCTGTTCATCGACGTGCCCGAGAGTGCCCGGCTCGGCGGGCCGATTGCGGGCCTGCCGAACCACAGCCCGGAGATGCTCGTCGAGCGCGAGCTGGCAGCCATGGCGGGCAAGAACCTGACCGCCGGCGCGGTGCCGTTTTTCGTAGGCGCCGGTGCCTACAAGCATCATGTGCCGGCCAGTGTCGATCATATCATTCAGCGCGGTGAATTCCTCACCGCCTACACGCCCTATCAGCCCGAAATCGCCCAGGGCACGCTGCAGGTGCTGTTCGAGTTCCAGACCCAGGTGGCGCGGCTGACCGGCATGGAGGTGGCAAATGCCTCGATGTACGATGGCTCGACGGCGATGACCGAGGCGGTGTTCATGGCGCGCCGCGTCACCCGGCGGAAGAAGGCCATCGTCTCGGGCGGGGTACACCCGCATTATGTGGCGGTGCTGAACACATTGACCCGCTTCACCGACGATGAGGTGCTGACGCATACGCCAAGCCTGACCTCGGGCACACCCGGCGACGATCTGGCAACTTTGATCGCAGCGATCGACAAGGAGACGAGCTGCGTGGTGGTGCAAAACCCCAACATCTTCGGGCATGTCGCCGACCTGACGCCGCTCGCCGAGGCCGCCCATGCCGCCGGCGCGCTGCTCATCGTGGTTGTCACCGAGGTGATCTCGCTCGGTGCGGTCAAGTCGCCCGGCGAGATGGGTGCCGATATCGTGGTCGGCGAGGGCCAGTCGATCGGCAATGGCCTCAATTTCGGCGGGCCTTATCTCGGGCTGTTCGCGTGCCGCGACAAGCATGTGCGGCAGATGCCCGGCCGCCTGTGCGGGGAGACGGTCGATGCCGATGGCAAGCGCGGCTTCGTGCTGACGCTGAGCACCCGCGAGCAGCATATCCGCCGCGAAAAGGCGACGAGCAACATCTGCACCAACTCAGGGCTTTGTGCGCTGGCGTTCAGTGTCCACATGACGCTGCTCGGCGAGAAGGGCCTGCGCCAGCTTGCCAGCATCAATCACGCCCGCGCCGTGCAGTTGGCCGAACGGCTGGCGCGCATCCCCGGTGTCGAGGTCGTGACGCAGCGCTTCTTCAACGAGTTCACGCTCAAGCTGCCGGTCGAAGCCCGCCCGGTGATCCGCAAGCTCGCCGACAAGGGCGTGCTCGGCGGCGTGTCGCTGGGCCGGCTGTTCCCGGGCGTGGCCGAGCTTTCGCATGGGCTGGTGGTGGCGGTGACCGAAACCGCAACCGACGATGATTTCAACGCTTTCGAAGACGCTCTTGATGAGGTGCTGGCATGAGCATGAACAATATCGGCCGCGTGACCCGGCTTTCCGGCGAACCCCTTCCCGAACTCCCCGGCGGCGTGACCTTCACTGGCAACCGCGCGCTGATGCTCGAGGAGCCGCTGCTGTTCGAGCTCGGCAGCGTTGATCGCTGCGGCGTCGACCTGCAGGCCGTGCCCGAGGCGATGGACCGGCTCGGTGATCTGGCGCGGACCGCCCCCATCGACCTGCCCGGCCTTTCGGAACCCGAGACGGTGCGCCACTACACCCGCCTGAGCCGGCAGAACTATGCCATCGACCTCGGCATCTTCCCGCTCGGCAGCTGCACGATGAAGCACAACCCGCGCCTCAACGAGAAGATGGCGCGGCTGCCCGGCTTTGCCGATATCCACCCGCTGCAACCGCAGGCCACGGTGCAGGGCGCGCTCGAACTCATCGACCGGCTGGCGTACTGGCTGATGACCCTGACCGGCATGCCGGCGGTGGCGATGAGCCCCAAGGCCGGCGCGCACGGCGAGCTGTGCGGGATGCTCGCCATCCGCGCGGCGCTCGATGCGCGCGGCGATGCCCGCAAGGTCGTGCTGGTGCCTGAGTCGGCGCACGGCACCAACCCTGCGACGGCCGCTTTCTGCGGATTCACGGTCGAAAACATCCCCGCCAACGCCCGTGGGCGAGTCGATGTCGATGCCTTGAAGGCCCGTCTCGGCCCCGATGTGGCCGCGGTGATGATCACCAACCCCAACACCTGCGGCCTGTTCGAGCGCGACATCGTCGAGATCGCCCGTCTGACGCACGACGCCGGAGCCTATTTCTACTGCGACGGCGCCAACTTCAACGCCATCGTCGGCAAGGTGAAGCCCGGCGATCTCGGCGTCGATGCCATGCACATCAATCTCCACAAGACCTTCTCCACCCCGCATGGTGGTGGCGGTCCGGGTGCCGGGCCGGTGGTCTTCTCGAAGATG
>JBBSPR010000158.1:0-6471 GCA_038258615.1 Sphingomonadales bacterium | reverse complement strand
TCCGCGCCTGCTCGGGCGTCAACCGCTTGAAAGGCACCGCCGCCGCCTGCGCCTCTGCCGGAGTGAGCGGCCGTTCCACGCCGCCGACCATGGCGGCGATGAGCCCCAGGCCCTTCAACAGCGTCCGCCGGTCGGTCATGCTGCAAATCTGCCGCGCTCGTCGATCATCGCTGCCGCCGTGCGCGCCGCCAGCGCCAGCACGGTGAAGGTGGGGCTGACCGCGCCGATGCTCGGGAACAGTCCGCCGCCCGCAACCACGACATTGGGCGCGCCATGGACTTGGCCGAGATCGTTGGTGACGCTGCTCGCCGGATCGCGCCCCATGAGGGTGCCGCCCGAGACATGGCCGAGCGCGCGCTGCCGCCCGGCCCAGATATGCGTGGCGCCGGCGGCGCGCATGGTCGCTTCGCCGTCGCGCAAGCCATGCTCCCACAGCGCCACCGAATCCGGGTGGAGCGTGTGGACGATCCGCGCCAGCGGCACGCCGAAGCGGTCGGTCTCGCTCGCCAACTCGATGCGGTTGTCGGCCACCGGCAGGTTTTCGCAGATGGCATTGATGATGCCGATGTGGCGCGCGGCCTTCACCATGAAGCCGTGCAGCGCCGGGCCGTGCAGATCGGGCCGCGTCATCGCCAGCCCGAGCAGGTCGTTGGGCTTGACTGCGGGCGCTATACCCCAGGTGATGCTGCCGCGCGGGCCGCCCTCGCGCACCTTGGCATAATCGGCAAAGCTCATCAGCCCGCCGGCGGCGAGGCCCATGTGCGGCTCGGTCGGCTCGGGGAAAAGCCCATGGACATTGCCGATGCTGTGGCAGTTGAACCAGCGGCCGACCTGGGCGCGGGCGTTGCCGAAGCCGTTCGGGTGCGCGGCACTGCGGCTGGCGAGGAGCAGGCGCGCATTCTGCACCGCGGCCCCGGCAAGCACGATGCGCGCCGCTGGTTGATGGGCGCGCTCGCCGGCGGCATCGACATAGTCGAGCCCTGTGGCGCGGCCTGCGGCATCGGTGGCGATGCGCACGACATTTGCACGCGTGCGCACGACCGCCCCCGCTGCAATCGCCCGTGGCCAGTGCAGCACCAGCGGGTTGGCGAGCGCGCCGGTGGGGCAGCCGGCATCGCACCAGCCGTCGTAGAGGCATTCGGGCCGGTCCCCCCCAATTCCGGGCCGATACTCGGTCATCACCGCCATCGGGTTGGGGCAGACCGCGAACCCACGCGCCGCAAAGCCGCGCGCCAGCAGCCGGGCTTGCGCGAAGACCTTGACCGGCGGCAGCGGATAGGGCGCACCATCCCGCTGTTCCGCAACCGCATCGCCACTGATGAGCATCTCGGCCTGCACCCGGTCGTACCAGGGCGCCAGCGTGGCGGCGTCGATCGGCCAGTCCTGCCCGATGCCCAGTACGCTGGCGAGCCGGAAGTCTTGCGGGCGCAGCCGCGGCCAGCTGCCATAATGGTGGATCGCCGAGCCGCCCATGCCGCTGCCCACGGCGAAATTGTGCCCGAACGGGTGGGTGCCGCCGGGAAGCACGGGGGCGCCGCCCCATTTCAGCCGCCGCGCCCAGATCTGCGAGGACACCAGGTCCGAAAGTGCCCAGTCCTCGCCGGCCTCCAGCACCACCACGCGCTGCCCCGCCGACGCCAACCGATCGGCGAGCAGCGCACCGGCCGCCCCTGCCCCCATGATGACGACATCGGCGGCGGCGTCGCTGCGCACTATACGGAGTCTCTGAGTGCAGCGCGCACCACGATCGGGGTCACCACCCAGCCGAGCAGCACGCCATAGGCGATCTTGAAGGCGAGCACTGTGGCGAACGACCAGTCCGCACCCCAGACCAGCGCCAGCGCGCCAACGCTGAGCGGCACGAACAGCAGCAGCATCAAGGCGCCCAGCGTGAGCCCGCGCATGAGCGGGTGGCGCGGCAGCCAGTTCCGGCCCCGCGCTGCCGGCAGGCCGCTGCGGCGGCGGTGGCGCACCAGCAGCGTCAGCCCGATCGTGGTCATCAAGGTCAGCATGAACGTGGTCGGCAGCAGGTCAACCGCCAGCCCGGCCGGCCCCCAGAGCGGCACGGTGGGCTGGCCGCCGAACAGCAGCCAGACGAACAACGCTGAAATCACCGCATTGGGCAGTGTGGAGATCAGCGTCTCCTTGCGCACCATCGCGCGCTCCTCGTCCAAGGTCATCCCGGCCTTCCTCCCCTGCATCGGGGCAGGATTGTCGAGGGCGGCGGGGCGGCGCTCATGCAAAGCCCGGCGCACGCCCCAACCGGCGGGAATGAGGGTCAGTCGCCCGAGAAGAACGCGTCCCAGGCTTTTTCGTCGAGCGCCATGTGCCAGACCTCGGCGAGCTTGCCGTGTTCGTTCACCCGCCACAGCAGGCATTCGAGGCAATCGAGCGCCTTGTCCCCGCGCCGGGCATGGACCTTGGCCACCAGAACGACATGATCGTCCGACCCGAAATAGTCGAGCGGCCAGGCCCAATAAGCATCGACGTTGGCTTGCAGGGCGGCGAAGCTGCCGAGGATCGCGTCGCGGCCGATGAAATCGCCCGACAGCGCGTTGTTGCCCGGCATGTGCCACGCCATGTCGTCGGCCATCAGCCCGAACAGCGCCTCGAGATCGCCTTTCTGGAAATTCTCGTGCGCGGTCTTGAGCATGATCGCATTGGGATGGTCACGATCGGTGAACGGGCGCAGTGTGGGCGCCTCGCCCTCCTTCACCAGCGCTGCGGTGTAGCTCATGCCGCCCCCTTGACGTCGAAGTCGACATCGATGTTGCCGCGCGTGGCGTTGGAATAGGGGCAGACGGCGTGTGCCTTGGCCACCAGCGCCTCGGCCTCGGCCTGCGGCAGCCCGGGCAGGGTCACGACATGGCGCACCGCCAGCTTGAAGCCGGGGCCGGCGTCGTTCATGCCGATGGCGACATGGCCTTCGACGCTCGACCCCGCCGTGTCGAGCTTCGCCTCACGCGCCACGAACAGCATCGCCGAGTGGAAGCACGCCGCATACCCTGCCGCGAACAGCTGCTCGGGATTGGTGCCCGCACCCGAGCCGCCCATTGCCTTCGGCGGTGTAAGCGCCAGGTCGATATGGCCATCCTCTGACCAGACACGGCCCTCGCGCCCGGCTTCGGCGCGCGCCTGCGCTTCGTACATTTTCTTCATGCCTTGCTCCTTTCCAAAAGTGCGGCAGCATAATCGATATGGCGGATCGGCGGCCGACCGATGATCGCGGCACTCGCCGCCACTTCGTCCGGCGTCGCCACGCAGCCGAGCGCCTGTGTCACCCGGAACATCTGCCCCAGATCGTCGCGCACCCAGCCCGGCGGCAGCCCGGTTGCGGTGAGGAAGGGCTCGACATCATCGCCGCCATAGACGACCGGCCGCCCGGTCGCCGCCGCCCAATTGGCGGCGAGGCTGGGTCCGGTGTGGCGCTCGGGGCCGCACAGTGGCACATTCTGGCCGTCCCAATCCGGCCGTGTCAGCGCATTGGCCGCCGCCTCGCCGATATCGGCAGCCGCGATGCTCCACACGCCGACTTGGCCCACCGGCAGCGGATAGACGCCGGCGTGGACGATGGCGCCGAGCAGCATGGCATCATTGTCCATGAAGAAGTTGGCACCCAGCACCACCGAGCGGCCATCGGCGAGCACTTCCGCCGCCACCGGGATCTTGGTTTCGAAATGCGGAATGGCGCGCATGGGCACCAGGTTCTGGATGGCGAGATAGACGATCTTGCCAACGCCCGCCCGGCGCAGCGCACGCACGGCATCGACGCCGACCTCGCTCTCGTCGGGGCCGAGCGGCGTGAGCAGATAGGCTGCATCGAAGCCGGTCGCTGCCGCCTCGACGCTGGCGGGGTCACGCACGTCGAGCACCACGCCGCCTTCGCCCCCACCTTTATCGGGTGAGCGCGCGCCGACAACCGTGTCCACAGCCCGCGCCCGCAGCGCCGCCACTGCCGCCGATCCGGTCTTGCCGGTGCCCCCGATCACGAGAATTCTCATGGGCACAGGCTATCCCGCGAGCGCCCGCGCGTCACGCCTGCTGTCGTGCAAGTTATCGCAGCACTCGCACTCGTCATGCCCCACTGCGGAACCGCTGCGGCACTCTCCGGCCATGCCGATGCTGCTGCCCCTCGATGTCCGTGTCCGCCTGATCCCTGCCGAGCGGCTCGCACCGCTGCCGGTGCCGCCGCGCATCGTGTCGAACGGCGAATATCTGCCGCCGCGCCAGTCCAATGCCCTCAAGGGCTATGAAGCGCGGATGCGTGCCCGCGCCGAAGCCGAAAGCCGCCGCCATGCGCTCAGCCCCGCCGCCTGGCTCGGCACGCCGATGGCGATGGCGAGCGCCTTTGCCGAGCTCAACAAAAGCTTCGGGAGCGGCTTCAGCGTGGGTCCCGGTACGCCGCGCGATGCCGATGCGGCGGATGCCGAGCGCCGCGCCCAGGCGGCGCAGTTCGTGTTCGACGACCAGGTGCATTTCCTCAAGGACGATGCCGACCCCGCACTGTTCGTGCCGCTGACCGGGCTGATCGAGCTTTCCGCCGAGATCCTCGGGCTTCCGCACGCCGGGCGCTTCACCATCGACCACATCAAGTTCGCCGCGTTCCTGCGGGATATCTTCCTCGCGTCGGACACAAGGGTGGCGCTGCTCTCGGGCGCCCCGTCGGACACCGACCAGGGCTGGATGCTGAGCAACAACCAGATGGCGGCGGCGCGCGCGGCGGTAAACGCGGTGGCGGGCGGGCGCCGGCTGCTCAGCCATGCCGTGATCGCGCCCGGCCATGACGGCTGGCTCGACGAGATCGACCGGGTGCATGCCGAGCTCAAGCCCGATGGCTGGAAGGGCTATACCGTGGGCGAGCCCTTCGGCCCTTCGGTGCACCGCTGGCGGCTCGATGATGAGGCACTGATGTATCCGGCGTATGAGCGGCTGGTGAAGGCGGGGGTGAAAAACCTCTGCATTCACAAGGGGCTGCTCCCCGCCGACCCAAGCCTGATGCCGGGTGCCGAACCCTTTGCGCGGATCGACGACCTGCCGCGCGCCGCGAAGGACTGGCCCGAGCTCAACTTCATCATCTACCACGCCGCCTATCGCACCATTCCGCAGCCAACCGACGCCGAGCTTGCACGGTTCGAGGCCGAGGGGCGGATCGACTGGGTGAGCGATCTCGCCGAGATGCCCGCACTGCACGGCGTCTCGAACATCTATGCCGATATCGGCGCCAGCTTCGCCTTCACCGTGCTCACCCAGCCGCGCCTCGCCGCCGCGATGGTGGCAACGGTGGTCAAGGGGCTGGGGGCGGACAAGGTGCTCTGGGGCACCGACAGCGTCTGGTACGGCAGCCCGCAATGGCAGATCGAGGCGTTCCGCCGGCTCGAAACGCCGCCCGACCTGATGCAGCGCTTCGGCCTGCCCGATCTGGGCGGGTGGGACAGCCCGACCAAGGCGGCGATCCTCGGGCTCAACAGCGCACGGCTGCACGGGCTCGATCCGGCCGATTATGCAGCACAAGGCATCGAGGCCGGGCAAGTGGAGGCGATCGCCGCCGACTGGCGGGCGCGGGGCGGCCTGCCCAGCAATCTCGCCTATGGCTGGGCGGCGGCATGACGATGCTCGGCGGCAAGCATATCCTGGTGACAGGTGCTGCGAGCGGCATCGGTGCCGCGGCGGCGCGGGTGTTCTCAGGCCATGGTGCGCGGGTGGCGTGCTTCGACATCGACGAGGCGGGTGCGGCGGCCGTTGCGGGACCGCTTCCCGGCGCCATGGCGGTGCACTGCGATGTGGCCGACCCGGCCTCGGTCGCGGCGGCGATCGACGCGGCAATCGCGGCGTTCGGCCGGCTCGATGGCGCCTTCAACAATGCCGGCATCGAACAGTCGCGCGGGCGGATGATGCCGCTCGAAGCCATCCCGCTGGCCGATTTCGATGCGGTGATGGCGGTCAACCTGCGCGGGCTGTTCATCTGCCTCCAGGCCGAGCTGCAGCACCTCAGCCGCCCCGGCGCCATCGTCAACACCGGCAGCGTGATGTCGGCGGTCGCGGCGCCCGGCCTTGCTGCCTATGCCGCCTCCAAGCATGGCGTGATGGGGCTGACCCGCGTTGCAGCCGTGGACCATGCGGCGCGCGGGATTCGCGTCAATGCCGTGCTGCCGGGCGCAGTGGCCACGCCGATGATCCTCGAGCGCGCCGAAGCGCATGCGCCGGGCTATGTCGCTGCGGCCGCCAGCTTCCACCCGATGGGGCGGGTGGCGGAGCCCGAGGAGATTGCCGAGGCGGCGGCGTGGCTGCTTTCGGACCGGGCAAGTTTCGTGACGGGGGCGGGGCTGGCGGTGGATGGCGGGCTGACGGCGGTTTGAGCAAGACCTGATCGCATCTTGGTTACAGCAGTCGTGGTGGCGGGCGCGGGCGGGGGCCACCGGGGGGGGGGGGGGACCCCCCGGCGCGGCGCGCGCCACGAGAGGCGCACGCGAG
>JBBSPR010000157.1:0-6494 GCA_038258615.1 Sphingomonadales bacterium | reverse complement strand
GATCCGGTGAAATTGCCCTTGGTGAAGGTGATGTTGGGCAGCGTCAGCTGGATGTCGAGCGGGTTGTTGATCTGCTGCTTCTGCAGCGCGTCCGCGGAAAAGGCGCTCACTGCAATCGGCACGTCCTGCAGGCTCTGCGCCGTGCGCTGCGCCGTGACGACAATCTCCTCGATCCCCATGTTCATGGGCGCCTGTGCGCTCGCCTGGCCAAAGGCCGGCATGGCAGCCATGGCAGCCGCCGATACGCCGGCAACCAGACGGACTCGGACTCCGGAAATGCGCACCATCTTGTCGATCCTCCCCATTCATCCCTTGGATTCGCGTCGACCTTGTTTCCGGCCAGTCACGATATTGGCACTCCCATACCAACGAGTGTCAGTCTGCGGCGCGCGGCAAAGCCTGTCCACTCGGTTAAAGTGTGAGCCTCGGCGAATATTGCAGATCTGCGACAATCAGCCGCCAGCGTTGCCCGAATGCATCAGTTGGCGGGGATTCGCACGATGCTGGCAATCGCGCATTCGCCCCCCGACCGTGCGCCGATTGTATCGCGGCCTGCACAAAGCATCCCTGCCTTGCCGCGCCGATAGTAAAAACCCTGGTAAAAACTCAATCCCGGGCATTGGTTGGCAAGAAAAAGCCGCCAATGCTGGCCGTTGCGCATCGTCAGTTCAATCGCCGTGTCGCCGAACATCTGGGCGCCGGCTATGCCATCCACACGGATACAGGTCTTGCGCCCGGCCTGTGGCGGTTCGGGGCGCACATCGAGCGGCGCACCAGGCTCGACGTTCATCCGCGCCCAGGGCGACAGCACATCATAGCTTTCGCTCGGCGGCGGCGCCGGCCGACCGCGCTCGGCCTGAAAGCCGTTGCGCAGCTGTGGCCGCTGCGCCTGCGCCGGCGCGGCGGCAACCAGGGCAAGCGCCATCAGCGCCACCCCTCCTGCTGCCACTCGCCGTGCCTCGACCGCCATCCATCATCTCATGTTGCACAAAAGCGAAGCGCCTGAACCGAGCCGCTTGAACCCGGCCTGAACCTCTTGAAAATCGCGGCACCCCCGTCAAGCCTGCCAGTTTGAGCGCATGGCCAATCGTCGCTATGCTGCCGCCATGCGCGCTCCCGTGCCGATCAGCCTGGCCGTATCCACACCCGCTCCGGCGGCGCTGGCAGAACTCGTCGCGGCCGCAGGTCCCGGCAACAGCAGCATCGATGCTGATGATCTGGCCCCGCATCTCATCGACTGGCGCCGCAAGCACCAGGGTCGCTCGGCACTGCTGCTGATGCCGCGCACCGTGCAGCAGGTGCAAGCGATCGTGCGCGCCGCCGTGCTGTACCGCGTGCCGCTGGTGCCACAGGGCGGCAATACCGGGCTGGTCGGCGGCGGCATCCCGAGCGCCGATGGCAGCGGCGTGCTGCTCAGCCTCAAGCGGATGAGCGCCATCCGCAGCATCGATCCGGCCGGGCTGACGATGGTGGTGGAGGCCGGCGCCATCCTGCAGACCGTTCATGAAGCAGCCGCCGAGCATGGCCTGGTCTTTCCCCTGAGCCTGGCGGCGCGCGGCAGTGCCACCATCGGCGGGCTGGTCAGCACCACCGCCGGCGGTGTGCAGGTGCTCCGCCACGGCACCATGCGGGCACTGGTGGCCGGCCTTGAAGCCGTGCTGCCCGATGGCGAGCGGCTCGATCAGCTCGCCGGGCTGCCCAAGGACAATCGCGGCTATGATCTGAAGCAGCTGCTCATCGGAGGCGAAGGCACGCTCGGTGTGGTCACCGCAGTCACGCTCAAGCTCATTCCCGCACCCGCCCACCGCGCCGTGGCCTGGGCCGGGCTCGCCAGCCCACAGGCTGCGCTGCAATTGCTCGCCCGGCTCCGCGCTGCCTCGGCCGGGCAGGTGGAAAGTTTCGAGCTGATGCCTGGCAGCGGCCTCGATCTGGTGCTGCAGCACATTCCCGGCCAGCGCGCACCGCTCGCCGGCACCCATCCCTGGCACACCCTCATCGAGCTCGCCGGCCCCGCCAGCCTGCAGGATGTGCTCGCCGAAACGCTGGGTGCCGCGATTGAGGAGGGGCTGGTCGCCGATGCCACCCTCGCCGAATCGGGAGCGCAGGTGGAAGCCCTGTGGGGCCTGCGCGAGACCCTGCCCCCGGCCGAGCGGCTCGATGGCCCGGCCGTGCACCACGACATTTCGGTGCCTGTCGCCCGCCTGCCCGATTTCTGTCTCGACGCCACGGCGCAGGTGGAAGCGCAGGTGCCCGGCAGCCGTGTCATCGCTTTCGGGCACCTTGGCGACGGCAATCTCCACTTCAACGTCCGTGCGCCGGCCGGCGGCAGCTGGAGCGCCGATCAGGCCGCCGCCATCACCCGGCTCGTGCATGATCTCGTCACCGCCGCCGGCGGCAGCATCAGCGCCGAGCACGGCATCGGCACCTTGAAGCGCGCCGATCTTGCCCGGCTGCTGCCGCCCGCGCATCTGGCTGCAATGCGCGCCATCAAGGCAGCACTCGATCCGCTCGGCATCATGAATCCCGGAAAGATCCTTTGACCAGGATCCTCTAGGCCAGCGCTGCCGCCGCCATGCTCAGCCCGCCCAGCCCCAGGCTCAACGGATAGCGCAAGCCCAGCCACCAGCCCGGCGCCAGCGCTGCCGCCACCAGCGCCCGGTCCACCAGCAGCGCCAGCAGCAGCCCGCCGCCCGTCACCGCCAGCCCCTGCTCCACGGCGATCACCTGCAGCCCGACCAGCGCCATCACCGCCCAGCACAGGAGGGACGGCACCACCGCGACCACCCAGACCCAGCCCGGCACCGGCCGCTGCATGGCCGCCGCCAGCCCCCACCACAGCCCGCCCAGAAAGCTCAGAATCAGCAGCGCATAGCCCAGCCCCAGCGCCACCGCCGCACCCCGCCAGGCTGGCGCCCCGCCGCTCGCCAGCAGCACCACCAGAGCAATCAACGGCAGCAGACCGGCAAGGCCGAGCAGGCGGGCAAGGGGCGGCATCGTCATCGCTGCGATGTGCCGCGATCCGTCCGCATCGGCAAGACCAGGTCGCTTGCCGTGCGACACCGGCACCCTTAACACAGCCATAAGCTACAGGAGTGTTCGATGGCTGCCGGTCTGCTCGCATTGCTCGACGATATCGCGCTCATCGCCAAGGTGGCGGCGGCGTCGGTCGATGATGTCACCGGCATGGCCGCCAAGGCAAGTGCCAAGGCCGTGGGCGTCGTTGTCGATGATGCCGCCGTGGCGCCGCGCTACGTCACCGGCTTTTCGGCGGCACGCGAACTGCCGATCGTCGCCAAGATCGCGACCGGCTCGATCAAGAACAAGCTGCTGTTCCTGCTCCCCGGCTGCCTCGCGCTCTCCGCCTTCGCGCCCTGGGCGATCACGCCGCTGCTCATGCTCGGCGGCTCCTACCTCTGCTACGAGGGAGCGGAAAAGCTGCTGCAACTCATCCGTCCGCACGATGACGAGAAAGCGACAGCCCTCGATGCCGATCCAGTGGCGCGCGAGAAGGTGATGGTCGCCGGCGCCATCCGCACCGATTTCATTCTCTCCGCCGAAATCATGGCCATCTCGCTCGCCACCGTCGCCGATGCCGAAATCGGCCAGCAAGCGCTCGTGCTGGCTGTGGTGGCGGTGGCGATCACCGCCCTTGTCTACGGCGTCGTGGCGCTCATCGTGAAGGCGGACGACATGGGCGTCGCCCTGTATCGCAACCCCGGTTTCACCGGCCAGTTCGGCCGCAGCACCGGCCGCAACATCGTGCAGTTCGTGCCCACCATGCTCAGCGCGCTCGCCACCATCGGCATGGCGGCGATGCTCTGGGTCGGCGGCGGCATCGTGCTGCACGGGCTGGAGGAATTCGGCCTCGGCTGGCCCAGCCACGCATTGCATGATCTCGCGGTCGGCGCCACGCGCATCGGCGGGGACATCCTTGGGCCCATCCTCGGCTGGCTGGCCGGCGCCACCGGGGCCGGGCTGTTCGGCGTGCTCCTCGGCAGCGTGATCGTGGCGCTGATGCAGCTCAAGCCGGGCAAGAAAGCGCACTGAGGGGGTTTACCGCCGGCGCGCAATCCCTGTATTGCACGGATCACACAGGAGAGTGAGAATGCGTTGGGTTCCCGCTGCGGTCGTCGTTGTCCTCGGGCTGTCTGCGGCCGGCGCCTACTACGAGGTGCCCAGCCGCTTTTTCGATGGTTCGAGCAGCGCGCACGACGAGATCGAGGATGCCCGCGAAGCTGCACAAGAGGCACGCGCCGATGCGCTCGATGCCGCAACCCGCGCCGGCGCCGATGCCAGTGACGCCGCAGAACGGGCCCAGGCCGTCGCCGAAGCCGCTGCCATCCAGTGGGACGATCCCGACTGGACCGACGACGAGAACAGCGTCTTCGCGCTCGACACCGGCAAGGGCAGCAAGAACAGCATGGCACTCAACCTGCCCGGCGGCTTCGGCATCAGGCTGCCCTTCAACGAGGATATGCAGGATGCCGACGATTTCGAGGTCGATGGCGTCAAGCCCTTCCCCGGCGCCCGCATGAACGGCCTGCGCGTCCGCGCCTTCGAAGAGACAGCGAACCCCAACAATGGCTCGCAGGTGGAAATCAGCTTCGCCGCCCCGGCTCCGCCACGCAGCGTCGTCAACTGGTACGAGCGCGAATTCTCGAAAAAGGGCACGCTGTTCGAGCGGCGTGGCGACCGCATTCTCGGCCGCACCACCGAAGGCAAGGCCTTCGAACTCACCACCCGGCCATCCGGCAGCGGCAGCACCGGCCTGTTCCGCGTACGCGAGGCGCGCTGACCGCTAAAGCTGCCGCGCCGCAAAGGTATCGCAGGCCGCAATCGTCCCACCGCGAAAGCCGTTCATGAACCAGCGCTTCCGCTGCGCGCTGCTGCCATGGGTGAAGCTTTCGGGCACCACGGTCCCCTGTGCGGCTCGCTGCAGCGTATCGTCGCCGATGGCATTTGCCGCGGCCAGTGCCTCATCGACATCGCCTTCGTCGAGCAGGTCCTTGTGCGCCTGCGCCCACACCCCCGCCAGGCAATCGGCCTGCAGCTCCATCCGCACCTGCAGCGCATTCCCCTCGGTCTTGCTGGCGCGCGCCTGGGCGCCGCGCACTTGCTCCGAAATGCCGGTGATCGTCTGGATATGGTGTCCCACTTCATGCGCAATCACATAGGCGGCGGCAAAATCCCCCGGCGCCCCGAAGCGCTGCGCCAGCTGGTCGAAGAAGCTCTGGTCGAGATAGACCTTGCGGTCCCCCGGGCAATAGAAAGGCCCCATCGCCGAGCTGGCGCTCCCGCACGCCGAATCGACGCCGCCGCTGAACAGCACGAGCGTGGGCGGCTGGTAGGGTGCTCCGACTTCACGCGGAAAGGCTTCACCCCAGCTGTCCTCGGTGGTGGCGAGCACGCGCGCCACGAAACGGTCCATGTCGCTCGCGGGCTGCAGGGCAGGGCCCGAGGCAGGGTTGGGCTGGCCGATCTGCTCGCGCGGCTGGCCGCCGGGCACGCCGCCACCGCCGCCGAGCAGGGTGAGCGGGTTGATGCCGAACACCAGCGCGATGATCCCGACCACGATCAGCCCGCCAATCCCCATCCGCCCGCCGATCAGCCCGCCGAGCAGGTTGCCGCCGCCTCTGCCACCGCCGCCGCCCATCCCCCGGCGGTCTTCGATGTTGGAGCTTTCGCGTTCATCGTCGAGGCGCATGAAATCAATCCTGTCCGGCAAGAGCGGCGTTTAGAAGTGCTGCCATCCGTAACCCGGCGCGCTGCACTTGGCTGCGTACCGCTGCACTGCTCTTGTCGATATAGGCTTCGTCAACGCGGTACCGCACGTCGCGCCCCGCTTCGATGACGCAACTTGCGGCATCGCCGCCGAGCAGCGGATAGGCAAGATCGCGCGAGATCGCAAAGCTCTCCTCGGCCCATCCCGCCACATGAGCCGCTACATCGCCGCGCAGCGGCGTCGCCACCTGCCGCACCGGCGCCACCGCCGGCGGTGATGTGAGCGCCCGCTCGGCGAGGTCCGAATCCCAGATGCGGTGCAGGTTCATCCGCGGCATGTCCTTCGCGCCATAGTCCGCCAGCACCCGGTTGCCGCCGAGATCGTTCTTCTCGCCCACATGCAGCGGCTGGTGCATGTCGCCCATGAAATGCACGAAGAACGCCAGCGCCTCGGCGCGCGCCTTGGGGCTGCGCCGCCGGTCGGAAAGAATGTCGAGCTGCACCGGGATCTGCGCTGTCACGCAATTGCCGTCGGCGCATTTGGTGGTGATCGAGAAGGCGCTGCAAATGCTGATGTTCTGATAGTGCCATGGAGCGGAAAAGGCGAAGCGTGGCCCCAGCGCCCGCACGCAATCGGGCCAGACCGACGCCTCCTCGATGCTCGTCAGCGCGCACTCGGGCGTCTCCACCGCCGCCCCCTGCGCCAGGATCCGCCGCACTTCGGCGCGGGCCGCCGGTGTGAGCGCGGCCATGGCGATGCTGCCGGTCATCCG
>JBBSPR010000156.1:0-6643 GCA_038258615.1 Sphingomonadales bacterium | reverse complement strand
CGGATGCCACGCGCAACGCGACGCTCGAAGCGGCGCGTCTCGCGACGGCGCGGGCACTCATCGTGTCCACCGGCAGGGACGACACGTCGATCCTCGTCACGCTCACCGCGCATGGCGTGGCGCCGGATGTGCCGATCCGCACTGTCATCCGCCATGTCGACAACGAGATCCTGGCCCGCACCGCAGGCGCCGATACCGTCATCAACCCGGCCAGCTTTGCCGGATTGCTGCTTGCAGGCGCTTGTCACGGCCCCCACACCGCAGACTATATGGCCGATCTCGCGGCAACCGATGGCCGCGTCTCGCTCAACGAGCGGCAAGTGACAGCCGCCGAAATCGGCAAGCCGCTCTCCGACGTGAAGACCGGCATCGGCGTCCGCATCTATCGCGGCGAGGCTGCCATCGGCTTTTGGGAAGGCGAGGCCACAACGCTTCGGAACGGCGACACGATCGTGGAAATCGTTCCCAACCGCTGACCGGAGGACTTACCGCGGCGAACGCTTGGCGAGGATGCGCTGCAAGGTCCGCCGGTGCATCTTCAGCCGCCGCGCGGTTTCGGACACATTGCGATCGCAAAGTTCGTACACCCGCTGGATATGCTCCCAGCGCACCCGGTCGGCGGACATCGGCTCGGGCGGCGCTTCGGGGCGCTCGCCCTCGTCGGCGGAAAGGGCGCGCACGATGTCCTCGGGGTCGGCCGGCTTGGCGAGATAATCGACCGCACCCGCCTTCACCGCGGCAACCGCCGTGGCGAGGTTGCCATAGCCGGTCAGCACCACGATCCGCATGTCAGGGGACAGCGCGCGCAGTTCGGTCACCAGGTCGAGACCGTTCCCGTCGTCAAGCCGCATGTCCACCACGGCATGGGTCGGCTTGAGCCGTGCCGCTTCCGCCCGGGCTTCGCCGAGGCTGCCGGCGGCCGTCACCGCAAAGCCGCGGCGTTGCAGCATTACCGTCAGCCGCTGGCGGAAGGGCGCGTCATCGTCGACCAGCAGCAGCGGCATCAGCGGCGCGGTGGTCGATGTGATGTCACTGTCAGTGGGAACTGTCGCCATGGTGTTCACTCCTGTCCTGTCACTTCAATATGGGGGCGAGGCCAGCGAACGTCCACCTGCGCCCCACCGTCGCGGCGGTTGGTGAAGGCAAGGCGTCCGCCGGTGCGTTCGAGCAGCGTTGTCGCGATGAAGATTCCCAGCCCGGTGCCGCCGCTGCCCGATTTGGATGGCCCCAGGTCGGGCTCGCCGAAGCGCGGCAGCAGTTCGGCCGGAAAGCCGGGGCCATCGTCGAGCACGATAACGTGCACATCGCTGCCGCTGGCCGTGGCGTGCAGTTCCACCGCCGAGCCGGCATGGCGCACGGCGTTTCCGACGAGATTGGCAAGGCCGTGCAGCAGCTCGGGCGAGCGTTTTACATGCGGCAGCGCGCCCGGCGCATGCACGCGGATCGGCACCCGCGCCGGCTCGGCGTTGCGCGCCACCTCGTGCAGAAGCACATCGAGGCCGAGCGTTGCAAAGGGGTCTTCCGCCTCTGCCCGCCGCGCGATCCGCACGAGACTGCCGCGTGACCGCGCCGCCTCGCTTTCGAGCAGCCGGATGTCGTCGCCGAATTCCGGATCGTCCCCCAGCGCATCGGAAAGGCTCCGCGCGATCAGCGTGATGGTGCCCAGCGGACCGCCCAGTTCATGCGCTGCTGCCGCGGCAAGGCTGCCGAGCGCGCTCATCTTGGCCTCGCGGGTCAGCGCCGCTTCAGTGGCCACCAGCGCCCGCGCCCGGTCGCGCGCCTGCGCCGACACCAGCCAGAGATAAATGCCCAGAAAGCCGATCGCCAGCGCCATCGAGATCGCGACGCCGATCCGGTACATCATCGGAAAATCGGGCGGCGTCCCGCCTTCCCAGGGCAGCGGCCGCGCCCAGACCCATAGCGCCGCCAGGATCAGCGCCGCGAGCCCGCCGAGCACCGCCATGGCACGCGCCGGCAGCAGCGTGGCGGCGATCGTCACCGGCATGATCAGCAGCACCGCAAACGGATTGGCCAGCCCGCCGGTCAGGAACAGCATCACGCCAGCTTGCACCAGGTCGAACGCAAGGTGCAGCACAAGGTCCATGCCCTGCAGCCGCGCATGGCGACCATAGAGCGTCACCAGCCCGATATTGAGAACCGCCGATGCCGCCAGTGCGGCGATCAGCGAGGGCCAGGGCAGCGGATAGCCGAGCCAGAGCCCCACCACGACCAGCGTCGCGAACTGCCCGCTCACCGCGATCCAGCGCAGGAAGGCAAGCGTGCGGACTTTCACGCCCGGCCGGTCGAATGCAGCGGCAGCTATAGACGGAATTTCCATGATGGCCCTCTAGCGACTCATGCCGCACCTCGCCATGCGACGAAAACGCTGGCGGTGCCCGCAAAAAAAGGCCGCTGGCTATGCCCTCAGATCGTTGGGCCCTGCGCCGGCCGCTCTTTCTTCTCCGGCAACTCCGCCAGCCGCTTGGCAATTGCTGCGGCACGCGGATCGGCCTCGGCAGCATCGCGGGCCGAAGTGCCGCTGTTGTCGGCAAGGTCGGGATTGGCGCCGGCGCCGAGCAGCATCTCGACAATCTGCAGGTCGCGCGCCTGCACGGCCTTCAGCAGCGCGGTTTCGCCCAGCCGGTTCTGCAGATTGGGCTGTGCCTTGACGCGCACGAACAGGTTCACCCCGTCGGTCCAGCGTGCCACGGTGGCAAGCATGAGCGGAGTGTTGCCGTCGCGGTCCTTCATGTTCACATTCGCACCGTATTTGAGCATGAAGCCCACCCAGGGCAGGTCGGTGCGCCGGGTGGTGATGTGGATCCCGCCCTCGCCGGTATCGGCATCGCGAGCGTTGGCGACAATGGTGCCGGGCTTCTCGGCCAGCTCGGTGGCCTTGCCGACATCCTTGTCCTTCACGGCCTTGATGAAGCTGTAGCTGTCCGAAAACTGGGCCGCAGCCGGCGTGGCGATCAGCACGGCGGCCGCGGCAAGGGTGCGCAAGACCAGGTTCACAACAACAATCTCCTCCAGCCCCGGTGCCGCGCCGCATCGACAAGCGCGCCCCGCGGGCTTATTTCGCGGTGATGACATGGCATAGCCCCGGCAACCCGCGATGAACAGCATCATGAAACGCATCCGCATCGTGGCGCTGGTGCTGGCGGTCGCCCTTGCCGGCTGGATCGGCTGGCAGCAGTTCGGCCGCAGCAGCGCGCCGCAGGGCAATCTGGTCGGCAGCTCGCTCGGCGGCGCCTTCCGGCTCATCGACCAGGATGGCCAGCCGCGCACCGATGCCGATTTCAACGGCCAATGGCGGCTGATGTACTTCGGCTACACCTTCTGCCCCGATGTCTGCCCCACCGACATGGCGGTGGTCGGCCGCGCCCTCCAGCAGTTCGAAACAAGCAACCCCGCCCGCGCCGCGAAGGTGACGCCGATCTTCATCACCGTCGATCCGGCGCGCGACACGCCCGATGCCATCAAGCCCTTCGTCAAGGCCTTCCACCCGCGCTTCGTCGGCCTCACAGGGTCCGAGCCGGCGGTGGCAGCGGCAATGAAGACCTTCGGCATCTATACGAAGAAGGCCGAGACGCGCGATCCGGAGAATTACCTCGTCGATCATTTCGCCGTTTTCTACCTGTTCGATCCCGAGGGCCGGCCTGTGGCCTTCCTCCCCCACGGCAGCGAAGCCGCCGATCTGACCGCAATGCTGCAAACCCATGTCGGTTAAGCCGTTCTGGGAGACCGTGCCGCTCGAGCGGATGACCCGCAAGGAATGGGAGAGCCTGTGCGACGGCTGCGGCAAATGCTGCGTCCACAAGCTGGAGGACGAGGAGACCGACGAGATCTTTCACACCAAGGTCGCCTGCCGCCTCCTCAACGTGAAGACCGCGAAGTGCAGCGACTATGCCAACCGCAAGGCGCATGTGCCCGAGTGTGTCCGCCTGACCCCGGCAAAACTCGACGAGATCGAATGGCTGCCCGACAGCTGCGCCTATCTGCGCGTCCATCGTGGCCAGGGGCTGGCGGACTGGCATCCGCTGGTCAGCGGCGATCCGGATTCGGTCCGCAAGGCCGGCATCTCGGTGGCGGGCAAGGTGATCTCCGAGCTCGACGCGGGTGACCTCGAAAATCACATCATCGAGAACGAGCTTTGAGGCTTTTTGCCCGGTTGCCCGAGACAGTGATCGTGGATGGCCGCACGCTTCCGGTCGTTGCAACCCGCTATGCCCAGGCCCGCGGCATCCGCCTGAAGCCCTGCGCCATTTCGGGCGCGGTCAAGATCAGCCTGCCGGCGCGCGGCGGCGTGCGCGAAGCGATCGCCCTGCTGGAAAGCCACCGCGGCTGGCTGGCGACACAGGTGGCGACATGGCCCGTCGCGGTGCCCTTCGTTGATGGCACGCTCCTGCCCTTCGACGGCGGCGAACTGCTGGTCGACTGGGACGCCGCGCGCGCCCTGCGCGTGATGCGCGCTGGCGACCGGCTGCTCGTCGGCGGCCCCGCGGCGGGGGTGGCGGACCGGGTGAAGCGCTGGCTGCTGCGCGAGGCCCGCACGGCCCTGCTCCCCGAAACGCAGCACCTCGCTGCCAGGGTCGATCGCCCGCTCACGCGGGTCGCACTCGGCGATCCGGCCGGCCGCTGGGGCAGCTGCAACGCCCGCACCGGCAGCATCAATTATTCCTGGCGGCTCATCATGGCGCCGACACGGGTCCGGCAATCGGTGGTCGCGCATGAGGTGGCGCATCTCGTCCACGCCAACCATGGCCCCGGCTTCTGGGCGCTGGTTGCCGAACTCGATCCGCACGCCGGCGAAAGCAAGCGCTGGCTGGCCCGCCACGGACGCGGACTGCATCTCGTCGGGCGCCCGGGGGTTCACGCACCGCCCCCCGAGCGGCTAGGGTTGCGGCATGTCCAGCCAGCATAGTCACCCTGCGGCGCTTGCCGCGCCCCCCTCGCTTTGTGCATCACGCGATGCAGTGCTGCTCGATTTTGACGGCACCCTCGTCGAGCTTGTCGACCGCCCCGATGCCGTCGTTGTCGATCACCGTCTTGCAGCGCTGTTGGAGGCGCTCGTTGCCAGCTTTGCCGGCCGGGTTGCGCTGGTGAGCGGCCGATCGGTGGCACAGCTCGAACAGTTTTTCGGCGCCGTGCCCGATGGGCTTGCCGTGGTGGGAAGCCATGGTGCCGAAGTCGTCGTCGCCGGCCAGCGGCTGGCCCCCGTGCGCCCCCCGGCGTTGTTGGGCGCCGAACAGGCCATAAGACAGGCTTTTGCCGATGTGGAAGGGGTGGTTGTGGAGGTCAAGACGCTGGGGGTGGCGATCCATTGGCGCCTCGCACCCGAAGCCGAGGCACCCGCGCGGGCGCTGGCGCAGGCGCTAGCCGCCGACTCCGGGCTTGCCGTCCAGCAGGGCAAGATGATGATCGAGCTGCGCGCCGGCGGCCACGACAAGGGAAGCGGCATCGCCAACCTGATGGCAAGGTCGCCCTTCTCGGGAAGTATCCCGGTGTTCGCAGGCGACGACATCACCGACGAATCAGGCTTCGAGGCGGTGCGCACATTCGGCGGCCATGGCGTCCTTGTCGGCGCTCGGCGCGCCACCGCCGCCCGCTACAGGCTCGACGATGTGGCAGCGGTGCGCGGCTGGCTGGCACAGATCGCATGACCCACAGCATGAACACGGCCACGCTCGACCTGTGGCCGATTGGCAATTGCCAGGTCTCGGCGCTCGTCAACCGCGCCGGGGATTTCGTCTGGGGCTGCATCCCGCGTGTCGATGGCGATCCGCTGTTCTGCGGGCTGCTCGGCGGCACAGCGCCCGAGAACGACACCGCCTTCGGCCATTGGAAGATCGAGCTCGACGGATCGGTCGAGACGCACCAGGCCTATCTGCGCAACACGCCGGTGCTGCGCACCGTGCATCAGGACGATCGCGGCAATGCCGTCGAGGTGCTGGATTTCTGCCCGCGCTTCAAGCGCACCGGCCGCATGTACCGTCCCGTCGCCTTTGTCCGGATCGTCCGCCCGCTTGCCGGCAGCCCGCGCATCCGCGTGGCGCTGCGCCCGGCGCGGCAATGGGGCACGGCGCCCGCGCGTACCACGCGCGGCTCCAACCATATCCGTTATCTGCTCGGCGATGGCGTGATGCGCCTGTCCACCACGGCGCCGATCAACTGGATCGAGGACGAGGCGATTTTCCGCGTCGAGCGGCCGCTCTATTTTTTCCTCGGCCCCGACGAGAGCTTTTCCGATGATCTCGCCGCCGGGCTGGAAACCATGCTCGATCGCACCATCAGCGAGTGGCGACACTGGGTGCGCGGGCTGGCCACGCCTTATGAGTGGCAGGAGGCGGTGATCCGCGCGGCCATCACGCTCAAGCTCTGCCAGCATGAGGAGACCGGCGCGATCGTCGCGGCGATGACGACCTCGATCCCCGAACATGCAGGCTCGGGCCGCAACTGGGACTATCGCTACTGTTGGGTGCGCGATGCCTATTACACCGTGCAGGCGCTCAACCGCCTCGGCGCCCTCGATGTGCTCGAAGGCTATCTCGAATATCTGCGCAACATCGTCGACAATGCTGCCAGCGGCCACATCCAGCCGCTTTACGGCGTGGGCGGCGAAGCGCTGCTGACCGAGGGAGAT
>JBBSPR010000155.1:0-6813 GCA_038258615.1 Sphingomonadales bacterium | reverse complement strand
GGTAATATTGCACGCGCAGCCGGCCATCACGGTCCTTGAAGCCGATGACGGTGACGAGCACGGCGGGGCCGGCCGCACCGGGGGCGCAGGCGGGGGCATCGGTGCCGAGCAGCTGGGCGCTCGCAGGAGTGGCGAGCAGGAGGGGGAGGGCTGCGAGCGCCCTGTACGATTTTGCCATGACCTTGAACAACACCCGGGTTATAGGGAACGCAATCGACGGGGCATCCCGTCTTCGGCCCCCCTCATGCCGATGGCTTGCGGCAACAATGCGGCGCTCGCCATCTCCGCTCCAACGGATTGTCGCCAAACCCTTGCTTACCCTCACCCGCTTCGACCGCTACCTGGCCCGGCTGATCATCGTGCCGCTGATCGGCTCGCTGGTGATTGCGGCGATGCTGCTGGTGCTCGACCGGATGCTGCGATTGTTCGATTTCGTGATGAACGAGGGCGGGCCGGTGGATGTGGTGTGGCGGATGCTGGGCAATCTGCTGCCGGAATATCTGTCGCTGGGCATTCCGATCGGGGTGATGATGGGGGTGCTGCTGGCTTTTCGCGGCATCGCGATCTCGTCCGAGCTGGATGCGCTGCGGGCGGTGGGGATCTCCTATTTCCGGCTGCTGCGGGTGCCGTTTTTGTTTGCGACGATGTTTGCGGTGGTGAATTTCGGGATTGTCGGCTGGCTGCAGCCGGTGTCCCGCTATTCCTACGAGAATTTGCGCTACGAATTGCGGTCGGGGGCGCTGGGGGCTTCGATCAAGGTGGGGGAATTCGCGAGCCTGGGCAAGGGGATGACCTTGCGGGTGGAGGAGAGCCTCGACAATGGGCGGGATTTGCGCGGGCTGTTCGTGCGGGCACAGGGAGATGACGGGCAGAGCCTGGCGGTGACGGCGGCGAGCGGCACGTTTCTTTCCACCGATGACCCGGAGGTGATCCTGCTGCGGTTGACGTCGGGGACGCTGGTGCACAGCCCCAAAAGCGTGAATGGCGGGGGGGCGGTGCCGCGGGTGCTGAGCTTCGAGCAGCATGATCTGCCGGTCAACCTGCCCAACATGGCGAGCTTCCGGGTGCGCGGTGACGGCAATCTGGAGGCGACGCTGCCCGAGCTGGCGGCGAAGGTGTTCGGAAGCGAGACGCCGCCCGATGTGCGGCGCGATGCGAGTGCGACGTTCCACCGGCGGCTGGTGCAGTGTGTGGTGATGTTCGTGTTGCCGTTCCTGAGCTTGGCGCTGGGAGTGCCGCCGAAGCGGTCCTCGTCGGCGCTCGGGGTGTTCATCGCGCTGATTGCATTGGTGACGTTTCACAAGCTGACCGAATATGGCGAGCGGATGGGGTCGATCGGGCGGGTCGATCCGTTCCTGGCGCAATGGGTGCCGTTTGCGGGGTTCGTGCTGTTTTCGCTCTGGCTGTATCGCACGCTGGCGCATGTGCCGGGCGGGCAGCCGCTGGGGGCGCTCGACCGCTGGTTCGGCAAGGCGAGCAAGCTGGTTTCGGGTGCGATCGGGCGGCTGGTGAAGCGCAGCAGCTGGCGCGACGACGCGCTGTCGGCGGGCTGAGGATGAAGCTTTTCCCGTCCAACACCATCGCCTGGTATGTGGCGCGGATGTTCCTGGTTCGCACGCTGGCGTTCATCGTCGGGCTGGTGGTGATCTTGGAATCGCTCGATCTGCTGGGGGAATCGGGGAAGATCCTGGCGGCTGCGGGCAACACCGAGTCCGATCTGTGGGTCTATGTGGGGTTGCGGGTGCCGCAGATCATCCAGCTTTTCCTGCCCTTTGCGGTGCTGCTGGCGACGCTGGTGACGCTGGCGACGCTCAACCAGAACAGCGAGGTGGTGATCTTCAAGTCGGCGGGGATTTCGGCGCACCAGATTTTGCTGCCGCTGATATTGGCGGGGCTGGGGGTGGCGGCGATCAATTTCGCGTTCAACGAGCGGATCGTGACGCGGGCGACCGAGACGCTGAAGGCATGGCAGGCGAACGAATATCGCAAGGTGACCGAGGCTATAGCGCCGCGGACGGCGAGCTGGGTGCGCGGCGGCGATGACCTGTTCAACGCCGAGACGGTGACGGGGACGGGGGATGCGACGCGGCTGGGCAATGTGACGATTTATGACCGGGTGGACAACAAGCTGACGCGGGTGGTGATGGCCGAGCGCGCCACGCCGCGGGCGGATGGCTGGACGCTCTCGGGGGTGCGGATTTTCGATGTGGCTGCGGGGACGATCCGCAACAGCGCAAGCCTCGCGTTTGCGACGAGCGTGGTGCCGCGGCAGTTCACGACGGCAAGCATCGACCCGGCCTTTGTGCCGCTGTGGGAGCTGATTCCGCAGATCGGCGAGCAGCGGGCGGCGGGCAAGCCGGTGGATACGCTGGTGGCGGCTGCGCATCACAAGGTTTCCGGACCGCTTTCGGCGGCGCTGATGCCGCTGCTGGGGGCGGTGGCGGCCTTCGGGCTGGCGCGCTCGGGCCGGCTGTTCGTGCGGGCGGTGATCGGGATGTTCCTGGGATTTGCGTTTTTCGTGGCGGACAATTTCATGTTGGCGATGGGCAATTTCGGGACCGTTCCGCCGGTGATGGCAGCCTGGGCGCCGTTTTTGCTGTTCCTGCTGATCGGCGAGGCGGTGCTGATCCGCACCGAGGAATAGCCGCCTGAAATTGGCCTCAATGGCTGCCTATCCGGTTGGAATGACTTTACTGGATACCCGGTCTTGAGCGCGCTTGTCATTCGCCCGGTGCTGACGGCGGCCGACCAGGCGCGGTTCATCGATCTGCCCTGGACGCTGTATCGCAGTGATCCGCACTGGGTGCCGCCGCTCAAGCATGAAGTGAAGGGGCTGATCGGCGGGCTGAAGACCAACCCCTGGTTCGAACATGGCGAGGCGGCGTTCTGGCTGGCCGAACGCGGCGGCCGGGTGGTGGGGCGGATCTCGGCGCAGGTGGACCAGCTGGTGCTGACGCATGTGGCGCCAGACCTTGGGCATTGGGGGATGTTCGAGTGCATCGATGACCAGGCGGTGGCGGATGCGCTGATCGGGACCGCCGAGGACTGGCTGCGGGCCAAGGGCATGGCGCGGGCGCAGGGGCCGTTCAGCCTTTCGATCTGGGACGAGCCGGGGCTGCTGGTGGAGGGCTTTGATGGGCCGCCGTCGGTGATGATGGGGCATCATCTGCCCTATTACGAGCGGCTGGTGACGGCGCGCGGCTATGTGGGCGTGAAGGACATGCACTGCTGGTCGGTTTCGATCATCAAGCCATTCCCCGAGATCGTCGAGCGGATCGTCGCGTTTTCGGAGCGCAACCCGCGGCTGGTGACGCGGCCGGTGGACAAGACGCGCTTCGATGAGGAAGCGGCGCTGATCATGGACATTTTGAACGATGCCTGGCGCGACAATTGGGGGTTCGTGCCGCTGACGCCGCTGGAGATTGGCTTTATCGGCAAGAAACTGAAGGCGATCGTGTTCGAGAAGCTGATCCGGGTGGCCGAATATGACGGCGAACCGGTCGGTTTCATGATTGCGCTGCCCGACATCAACGAGTTGACGCGCGACCTGAATGGCAGCCTGTGGCCGTTCGGCTGGGCGAAGCTGTTGTGGCGGCTGCGCAATCCCAAGGTAACGCGCATCCGCGTGCCGCTGATGGGCATCCGCAAATCCTTGCAGGGGCACCGGGTGGCCTCGCTCATGGCGTTCCAGATGATCGAATATATCCGCCGCGAGGCAGTGGAGAATTTCGGGGGGCAGGAGGGCGAGATCGGCTGGATTCTCGATGACAATGGCCCGATGCGCTCGATCGCCGATGTGATCGAAAGTCGGGTGACGCGGACGTATCGGGTGTTCGAGCGGCAACTTCAGGAGTCAGTGCCTGAGCGAGGAGCAGACGCGGCGTCGACGCATTGACAAGCCGGTGATGCCGAAGCCGCAGATCAGCATGGCCCAGGTGGAGGGCTCGGGGACGGCGATGATGCCGCTCGAGACCAGCCGTTGGTAGGCAATGGCTTGCAAAGCACTAGTATGCGCGGAGGTGAACCCGAACGTGACAGCGACGGTTTCGTCACCACCAAGTCGCCTTGGATCGCGCCCGGTGATAGTGCCGAACTGAACGAGTGCCGAAAGATAGGAGCCATATACGCTGGCATGATACCGATCCGCACCCCAAAGGTTGATCTGATCAGGAGGGATGGGGTTATACGGGTTGGACACCGCAAGCCCTGCCGCGATGGCATCGCTCCACGCGCCGCCCACTTCGATGACGTCGGTCACATTCGGGTGCACGGCGGCGGCAAGTTCATAACCACGCTGGATATCATTGGCCATCGCATCGATAGGCTGACCGAACCATGGGCTTGGGAATCGGTAGGTAAGGTTGGCGCGCGTCCAGGTGGCGGTAAGGTAGATGGCAACATCCGGATTTTGCGCGGTAAAGACATTCGCCAGAAGACCTGTGGCACTGATGAGCGTGGCGGGGTTGCCGGGATCCTCCGGGTCGAGAACCGAGTGGCTCTGCAGCACGACGGCATCCCACGGCTTGTCGATAAGCTTAAGCCTTTTGTCGTAATGATCCTGCAACGTGAAGCCGCCGTTCGTCTGAAGGCTGACAGTATAATCAAGACCAGATTGAACGGTGAACTCCTTGAAAAGAGCTGGTATGCCACCAATCGATGTATCGTTCAAGTCATGGACTGAATACGGCTTGTATCCTCGCACCGGTGGATTGGGCGTGTTTACCGAACTACCATAGGTAAAACTGTTCCCGACGAAAAGTATGTTGATGGAAGCTGCGGCTGGGGCACTTGTTGTGACCATAAAAGCCAGACATATGAGTGATCGTGCGTTCAGCATGGGATTTGTCACCTCGGAAAGTAGTGACATTGCTGGAGAGACAGGGTGTAGCAACAAGAATAAGCTCGAAAGAGCCGAAATGGTCTCGACTGTTCCCTGCATACCCTCAGCAGAATTAGAATAGAGCGGAACGGGTCAAGTAAACGTCATTATTTTGACGGCTACTGTCTTATTCGGATGTTAGTGTCAGGACCTGCTGATCCCAGCCGAACGGCGCCTTGGAGAGTTTCGGTACAGCGCTCGCTTTCGTTGGTCGCAGCTGGAAAGGTGTGCCACTGCGCCCACTCACTCGTGCCGGGGCCCTCCGGGACATGTCAGGGCACGGAAGCAACAGGTGCTGACTCTTGATCAGTGGGTTTGCATGCGGCAGCCGAAAGGGTGCGATTGCGGCTGTCGGTCGAGTGGTTCAGTCGCGGTGTTCATTCCCGCAGGGTCACCCAGGTGGGGGCGTGGTCCGAAGCCTTTTCCTGGCCGCGGGCGTCGCGGTCGACGCCGGCGGTGAGGAGGCGGTCGGCGGCCTGGGGGGAGAGGAGGAGGTGATCGATGCGGAAGCCATGGTCGCGTTGCCAGGCGCCCGCCTGATAGTCCCAGAAGGTCCAGACGCCGCCGCGGGGGTGGAGGCTGCGGACGGCGTCGGTCCAGCCTTGCCAGAGCAGGGTGCGGAAGGCGTCGCGGCTCTCGGGTTGCATCAGCGCATCGTCGCGGAGCGCGCGTGGGTCCCAGATGTCGTCGTCATGGGGGATGACGTTGTAATCGCCGGCGAGCACGACGGGAGTGCCCAGGGTGAGCAGCGATGCTGCGTGTGCCTGGAGGCGAGCCATCCAGGCGAGTTTATAGTCGAATTTGGGGCCGGGCCGGGGGTTGCCGTTGGGGAGGTAGATGCTGGCGACGCGGATGCCGGTGACCTCGGCTTCGAGATAGCGGGACTGTTCGTCGGACTCGTCGCCGGGGAGGCCACGCCGGGTCTCGGTTGCGGGCTCGCGGCTGAGGATGGCGACACCGTTGAAGCCTTTCTGGCCATGGACGAGGCAATGCCAGCCAGCGGCCCTGAGGGTATCGACGGGGAAATTCTCGCTGACGGCCTTGATCTCCTGCAGGCAGGCGACATCGGGACTGGTGGCTTCGAGCCATTCGAGCAGGCGCGGCAGCCGGGCGTTGGTGCCGTTGATGTTGAAGGTGGCGATCTTCATCGGCTTGCTGGTCCGCGATGTCTGCCGCCGCGCGTGCGGATGAGGCGGATGGCGACGCGCTCGAAGAACAGGATGGCGAAGAGGAGCACAAGGCCGAGAAGGACGAGTTCGGCGCGCATCAGGCCGACGGCGTTCGCGGTGGTCGGGGTGGCGGCCAGGGTCCAGACGGCGCCGACCAGCAGCGCTACCGCCAGTGCCGCGATCGTGCGGACGATGATGATGCTCAGACCGAGAAGCTCGAGCCGCAGCCGCAGCCCGAGGCAGCATTGGGGTTGCGCACTTCAAAGGCTGCGGCGCCGATCTTCTCGACGAAATCGACTTCGCAGCCGGTGAGGAAGGGCAGCGAGTCGGGATCGACGAGCATGATGACGCCATCGGTTTCCACCGCAAGATCATCGGCGGCAGCATCGGATTCGAGGCCGAACTTGTATTGGAAGCCGGCGCAGCCGCCACCATCGACCGAAAGGCGCAGCTTGAGATCGGGCTTGCCCTGGCGGGCAGCGATCGTTGCAACGCGGGCGGCTGCTGCCGGCATCAGGCGTGGATGCGTCAGAAGGGGGGGCTGGTCCATGCCGCCACTGTAGTGCGAAACGACGGGCGCTTCAATGTGGGCGTTCAGCCGGCGATGCGGATCGGCGTCATCATCATGCCGCCTGCAGCAGGCGTGGACTCTGCGGTGATGGTGCGATCGTTGAGGGCGGGGCCCTGCTGGGCGCGCTCGGCTTCGGTTCGGGCGGCGAGCACGAAGGACGCGGCTTCAAGGAAGGGCTTGGGATCGACAGGGTT
>JBBSPR010000154.1:0-6855 GCA_038258615.1 Sphingomonadales bacterium | reverse complement strand
TGAAATCCACCCACCCGCCGGCCGCGCAAGCGGTGTCGAAAGCCGGGCCGGCGGGACCGGGAACGGCAGTTGTTCCACCGTCGCCGGCGCCACCGCCACCGGCACCGGCCGCCGCCCAGCGCAGGCGGAGGTCGTCATAGCGGCGGCCAAGATCATCAATTCCAGCCCCAAGCGCATCATCGCTCTCCTTCGAAATTGCCTGCTGCCGGTCGGCAAGCGCCCTCACCAGCCGCCCCTGCGCCGCCGCCGCGTCGGCCGCCGCCGCTTGAAACGCCGCCCGGTCGATCATCTCCTGTGCAACGGCACCTTCGCGCCGCGCATCCGTCAGCCGCGCTTCATGCCACCCGATCACCCCCCAGAGCAGAAGCACGCCACCCAACGCCGCCCAGGCCCAGCCCGGCACCCGCCGAACCACTCCCATCATGCCGATCCCCCATCGCCATTGCCCGAGGCCGAGAAATCCGCCCCCATGAACCTCGCCGAGACCTGGCGCAGCGCCACGGTCATCGCCAGCCCGGTGAGCACGAGCCCGAGCAACGCCAGCACCGCATAAAGTGCGGCGCCGATGATCCGCAGCCGCGCAGCCGCCAGCGCCGCCGGCCACGGCGCATTGAGCACATTCCACGCCAGCCACACAGCCATCACGGTCAGCGCCAGCCCGGAGCCCGCGAATACGAGTGCCAAAACGGTTCGTCGCCAGTTGAAATCGCGCGCCAGCACACAGGTCTCCCGCCACAGAAAACCCAATAACCGATTTGGTTATTTATGTCAAGATCGCATAACCGTCGCGCAGCTCGCGCTTCTGCACCTTGCCGATCTCGGAGCGCGGCAGCACGTCCACCACCCGAAGATCGGCAAGCCGCTGCATCGCCCCCAGCCGCGCATTCGCCGCCGCCAGCAGCGCGGCCGCATCCGCCGGGCCCTCCACCGTCACGAACGCCACCGGCGTCTCCCCCCAGCGCTCCGATGGCACCCCCACCACCGCCGCCTCGCGCACCCCCGGCAACCCCTCGACCACCCCTTCGAGGTCCGAAGGATACACGTTGAAGCCCCCCGAAATGATCAGATCCTTCTTCCGGTCAATCAGCGTCAAAAATCCATCGGCATCGAACCGCCCGATGTCCCCGGTCCGGATGAACCGCAGCCCGTCCGCGCTGTGCCACTCCGCCGCCGCCGAAGCCTCCGCCAGATTATGATACCCCTTCATCATCGCCGGGGACCGTCCCACCACCTCCCCGGTCGCCCCCGCCGGCAGCTCCCGCCCTTCGTCATCGATCAGCCGAATGTCGGACCCCACCGCGGGTTGCCCCACCGTCCCCAGCTTGTCCGGGTGCAGATGGCACGGCAGGATGCAGGTGCCACCGCCTTCGGTCATCCCGTAATATTCGGTCAGCCCCCCCGGCCAGCGCGCCAGCACCTCCGCCTTCAGCGCCGCCGAGAAGGGCGCACTGGTGCAGAACTTCGCCTTGTAGCTCGAAAGATCATGGCTGTCGAACGTCGCGTCCGCCATAAGCCGCTGATATTGCACCGGCACCAGCATCGCATGGCTCACGCGGTGCGCCACGCTCAGCGCCAGAAATGCCGCCGTGTCGAACTTCGGCAGCAGCACCAGCGTGCCCCCCAACCCCAGCGTCGGGATCACGCTCACCAGCGTCGTGTTGGAATAAAGCGGCGTCGAAACCAGCGTCACACTGTCCGACCCATAGCCCTGCGCCGCCCCGCGCTGGATATGCGCCCAGCGCATCGCATGCGGCTGCACGATGCCCTTGGGCCGCCCCGTCGTCCCGCTCGAATAGATGAGGTTGAAGGGTGCGGCCGGATCGATCGCCCGCACCGGCGGCGCCTCCCCGTTATCGGGCAACCATTCCAGCAAGCCCGCCACCTCCGCCGCCCCGAAGGTCACCACCGCCTCCGAATCCGCCACCTGCATCGCCAGCGCCTCGGCCCCCAGCTTGTCCGCCAGCGGCGCCACCGCATGACCGGCCCTGAGTGCCCCCAGCCACAACGCCAGATACCAGGGGTGCATCGGGCTCGAAATCGCCACCACACTGCCGGCCGGATGCACCGCCAGATTGCACGCCACCCGATCCGCCAGCGCATCAAGGTCGCGCCAGCTGACGGTCAGATCCCCCATGATGATCGCCGCCTTTTCAGGCGTTTGCCCCGCATGGATGCGAACAAGATCGGGCAGGCTGGTGAATTGATCGGGCAGCATGATGGTCCTTCAAACAGCAACAACAGGCATGATCTGCGAGCGACGCGGCGCGGTCGTCACCGGCCAATGGCCGGCCAACGCATCATCGAGCGCCGCATCGCCAGTGTCGAGGGACAGCATCGGCAGTCCAACCAGCTTCTCCGCCGAAGCCAGCACCCGGAAGCGCGCACCGCGCAGCACCCTGGCACTCAACTGCTGGTTGCCACGCCCCAGCAGCACCCCCTGCCCGCCGATCACCCCCAGCAGCACCAGCGGTGGCAACGCCGCCGCCAGCGCCGCAAGCTCGTCTTCGCGCGCATTCATCGCCACTGGCACCCCAAAGCGATAGCCATCCACCCCGAGCAACGTCCCCCCCGGCGCCAGATGCTCCTTCACGGTCAGCATCGTCGATCCGCAGCCGATGAACGCCAGCGGCGCTGTCCGCACCTCATCCGCCGCCGCCGCACACGCCGCCGCCAGCGCTGCGTCATGCCGCTGCGGTGCCGTCGCCTTCGCCGGCTGCACCAGCCGCGGCGGCACCGGCGTCGCCAGCGCCCCCAGCCACTGCGGCTGCCCGTCGCCGCCCCGGTCGACCACTTCGGCCATCCGCGTCGCAAACCCCGGCCGCAACTGCGCCAGCGCCGCCGCCACCGCCCGCGGGCTGCGGCCGAACACCGCGCTGTGCATCTTCACCCCCGCCGGCACCCCGAGAACGGGCAAATCCACCCCCAAAAGGTCCGCCGCCGTCCCATCGCCGCCCGCGAAAACCAGCAATTCCACCCCCGCAGCGCCCAGCGCCGCCCCCGCCGCGACCGTATCCGCCGCCCCGCTCGGCCCGGCGGACGCATGCACCACCTGCGGCACCAGCCCCGCCGCCCGCACCGAATCCTCGCCCATCGCCCCCGCCGAAGTCAGCACCTCATGCCCGCAGCCCTGCAGCGCCAGCGCCGCCCGCGCTCCAGCGCCTGCGACACCACCGCGCGCCAGTGCCTCAGCCCCCAGCGCACCGTCGCTCCCGGCCAGCCCCATGGGCCCGCCGATGCCTGCCACCGGGTTGACAATCAGGCCGATCCGCACGCACTCTCCTTTGTGCGGATAGCATATGTGCTGTTCGCTCTCAGCACAACAACGGCAAGGCCAGATGTCCAACGGCACCCATCCCTTCATGCCCAATTCGCCCCCCGCCCTGAAGTCGGAGCTGCTCGCCGAGCTGGGCCTTACCGACGCCGAGCCGCTGTTCGCCCAGATCCCCGAAGCGCACCGATTCCGCGGGGATCTCGGCCAGCCCCCGGCGCTGGCCGACGAAGTCTCGCTCCGCCGCCACCTGCGCAGCCTCATAGCCCGCAACCGCTCGGCGGAAGACACGCTCTGCTTCCTCGGCGGCGGCATCTGGCCCCATCACGTCCCCGCCGTCGTCGACGAGATCGTCGGCCGCTCGGAGTTCCTCACCCCGGTCTGGGGCACGCCGTCTTCCGATTTCGGTCGCAACCAGGCCTGGTTCGAGTTCACAAGCCAATTGGGTTCGTTGCTCGAAATGCCCCTCGTCGGCCTGCCCGTTTACAGCTGGGGTGCCGCGCTCGGCCATGCCGCCCGCATGGCGGCGCGCATCACCCGCCGACAAACGCTGCTCGTTCCCGCCAGCCTCTGCCCCGAGCGTCGGCTGGTGCTCGAAGGCTATGCCGCCAGCGCCGATCCCGCCGCCGCCATCACCCTCATCGACATGCCGATGGCCGAGGGCCGCATCGACATCGCCGCCCTCCCCGCCCTGCTGGGCCAGCACGTCGCCGCCGTCTACATCGAGAACCCCAACTGGCTCGGCCGCTTCGAGCCGGACGCCGCCGCAATCGCCGCACAAGCCCGAAACGCCGGCGCCCAAACCATCATCGGCGTCGATCCCGCCTCGCTCGGCATCACCGCCTCGCCCGCAGCGCTGGGTGCGGACATCGCCGTCGGCTCGATCCAGCCGCTCGGCATCCACATGAACGCCGGCGGCGGCCTCGGCGGCTTCATCGCCAGCACCGACGACACCGCACATGCCGCCGAATACCCGACGCTCCTCAACTCCATCGCCGAGACCGTCGACGGCCAGATGAGCTTCGGCATGATGCGCTTCCACCAGTCGAGCTACGGCAGCCGCGAAGACGGCAAGGACTGGACCGGCAACTCCACCTACCTCTGGGCCGTCGCCGCCGCCGCATACATGGCGCTGCTCGGCCCCCAAGGCTTCCACGATCTCGGCAGCGCCATCATCGGCAAGGCCCACGCCGCCGCCCGCACCCTCGCCGCCGTCCCCGGCGTCAAGCTCCGCTGGGCGGACGGCTTCTTCAAGGAGTTCGTCCTCGAATATCCTGGTCGCCCGGTCGCAGAGGTCAACGCCGCGCTGCTCGACCATGGCGTCTTCGGCGGCCTCGAAATCGAGCCCCACGCCGCCCTGTGGTGCGTCACCGAACTCCACTCGGCGGACGATATCGCCGCTGCAGCCGCCGCACTCGCCGAGGTCCTCGCATGAAGCGCTACCACGCCCCCGTCTGGGACGAACCGCTCATCATGGACATGGGCCGCCCCGGCCGCCGTGGCCAACTCTTCCCGCTGGACCAAGCCGACGCCGCGCTCGTCCCAGAGGCCCTGCGCCGCGCAGCACCGCCATCGCTGCCGGAAGTCAGCGAGCCCGACGTACTCCGCCATTATCTGAAACTCTCGCAACAGGTGCTCGGCATGATCGGCATCAGCCTGTTCGGCACCTGCACGATGAAATACAATCCTCGCCTGAACGAGGCGATGGCCGCCCTGCCCGGCATCCGCGACGTCCACCCGCAGCAACCCCCCGAAACCATCCAGGGCCTGCTCGACATCGTCTGGCGCTTCGACACCATGCTGCGCGGCCTCTCGGGCATGGACCGCTTCGGCTTCCAGGCCGCCGGCGGCGCCGATGCCGCCTGGACGATGGCGTGCATGGCACGCGCCTACCACGCCAGCCGCGGCGAGGCCGCCCAGCGCACGCAGATGGTCACCTCGATCCAGTCCCACCCCTGCAACCCCGCCACCGCCGCCACCGCCGGCTTCGAGATCATCACCCTGCCCCTCGGCCCGAACGGCTATCCCACGCTCGAAAGCCTGAAAGCCGCCGTGTCGGACCGCACCGCGCTGCTGATGATCAACAACCCCGACGACATGGGCATCTACAACCCCGAGATCACCGAATGGGTGCGCATCGTCCATGAAGCGGGCGGGCTGGCCTTCTACGATCACGCCAATTTCAACGGCGTCATGGGCAAAATCCGCGCCCGCGAATTGGGCTTCGATGCCTGCATGTTCATGCTGCACAAGACCTTCGGCGTCCCCAAGGGCGGCGGCGGCCCCGCCGTCGGCGCCTTCGGCTGCACGGAAGCCCTAGCCCCCTTCCTCCCCGGCCCGCTCGTCGTGCAGCAGGGCGACGCCTTCGCGCTCGAAACCCCCGCCCAGTCGATCGGCCGTGTGCGCGAATACATGGGCAACCTCCACCAGGTCGTGAAAGCCTATGGCTGGACCCGCGCCATGGGCGCCGAAGGCATCCGCGAAGCCTCGGACATTTCGGTCATCCTCAACAACTACATGGAAACCCGGCTGCTCAAGATTCCCGGCGTCACCAAAGCCCATCCCCACATCACCGGCTGGCGCATGGAAATGACGCGCTACTCGCTCGAAGGCCTGTTCGAAGCCACGGGTGTGAGCGTCATGGACGTGCAGAATCGCATGGCGGACTATGGCATCGATGCCTTCTGGCTCAGCCACGAGCCCTGGATCGTCCCCCACCCCTTCACCCCCGAAGCCGGTGAAGCCTGGAGCCGCGAAGACATCGACACCTGGATCGACGTGCTCGCCAAGGTGGTCGAGGAAGCGCACGCCGACCCCGAGATGGTCAAGTCCGCCCCTCACGCCCAGGCCGTGCGCAAACTGTCCGACGCCTCGCTCGATGAAATCGGCGCCACCACCCTGCGCGCCTTCCGCGCCGGGTAAACGCCCGGACAGGCCCGGCCCAGCCCGCTCATCCCTTCGCGGCAAACCAGATGACGTGCATGGCACCCTTGCCGTTCTCGCGTGCACGCACCCGCACCGTCTCGACCCTGAAGCCTGCACGCTCCAGCCGCCGCGCGAATGCGGGGTCGGGCGATGCCGACCAGACGGCGAGCACACCGCCGGGGCGAAGTGCCTTGCGCGCGTCGGCGAGCCCCTGGTTGCTGTACAGCCCGTCATTGGCGGGGCGCGTGAGCCCGTCCGGCCCGTTGTCAACATCGAGCAGGATCGCGTCGAACACCGCCGTCGCCTGCCGCATGGCCACGGCGACATCGCCCATCGTCAACGTCACGCGCGGATCATCGAGACACCCGTCAGTCACCGCCGCCATCGGCCCGCGCGCCCAGGCGATGATGCCGGGCACCAGTTCGACGACCGTCACGCGCGCGTCCGCACCGAGTTGGCCGAGCACAGCGCGCAGCGTGAAGCCCATGCCATAGCCGCCGATGAGCAGATGCGCCGCCGGACGACCGGCGAGCCGATCGCATGCCATGGTCCCAAGCGCGACCTCGGAGCCATGCATCCGCGTGCTCATCAGCTCGTTGCGCTCGAGCACGATCATGAAGTCGCCGCCGCGCCGGAACAGCCGCAACGGCGGCGCGCCCGGC
>JBBSPR010000153.1:0-6878 GCA_038258615.1 Sphingomonadales bacterium | reverse complement strand
GCCACCAGCAGCACTGCCGCCAGCAGCCGGAACAGCACCGGCTGCGACACCTTGATGCCGAGCCGCGTGCCCGCCAGCCCGCCGACCAGCACGGCCGCGGCATAGAGCGGCAGCGCGGCCGTCAGCGCCTGCACCGAGGCCAGATTGCCTGCCAGCCCGGCAATGGAGTTGGCGAGGATGAACGCCGCCGCCACGCCCGACGCGATCTTGGGGGCCGACCAGCCGGTGAACAGGAGGATGGGCGAGAGGAAGATGCCGCCGCCGGTGCCGGTCAGCCCTGCCAGCAGGCCGATGCCGGTGCCGGCGAGGATGCCGGGGACGACCGGCGGGTCCCTGGGCGCGGTGACGCTGGGCAGCGGGGCGGGCCAGAGCAGCCGGGCGGCGGAGAACCATAGCACCAGCCCGACCAGCGGCCGGTAGAGGGTGGTGGGGAGCGTGATACCGCCGCCGATGAAGGCGAAGGGCACGGCGCCCAGCAGGAACGGCCACAGCGTGCGCCAGCGGAACAGCCCGGCGCGGGCATAGCGGGTGGTGGCGAGCGTGGCGACGAGAACGTTGAGGACGAGTGCTGTCGGCCGCATTTCCTCGGGCGCGACGCCGGCGATGGCCATCAGCGCGATATAGGCCGAGGCACCGGCATGGCCGACGCTCGAATAGAGCAGCGCCCCTGCCAGCAGGCCGAGCGCCAGCAGCAGGGTCTGCGGGTCGGTCACTCAGAAATCGACAGCGATGCCGCCCTTTTCCCAGTCGCCGTAGCGGACCGGATCGGGGCCGCCACGGCCGCCGATCTCCTTTTCCGAGGGCGGCGCGGGTGGCGGCGCAGGCTTCTCGATTTCAGTCGGTTGTGTTTCCGGGGCTGGCGCTGGGGTGGGCTTGTCGGTCATGGTGCCCGGATTACGCCGTGCTCGTGCGGCTGAAAAGGGGGGGCGACCATTGAGCATCCTGCAAGGCCGCGTGATCGCGGTGACGGGCGCCGCCAGCGGCATCGGCCGCGCGCTGGCGATCAACCTCGCCGGGCGCGGCGCGAAGCTGGCGCTGGCGGACCGTGACGCCGCCGGGCTGGCTGAAACCAAGGCGATGCTCGGCAACGCCCATGCCACCGCCACGGCGTTCGACGTGACCGATACCGCGGCACTTCAGGGCTTCATCGATGCGGCGGCGGCAGAGTTCGGGCAGCTCGATGGCATGATCAACAATGCCGGGCTGAGCGTGGTCGCCCCCTTTGTCGATTGCCCGAAGGAAAAGTTCGACCTTGTGATGCGGGTGAACTTCGAGGCGGTGGTGGAGGGTTGCCGTGCGGCGATCCCGCATCTGCGCAGGAGCGACCGCGCCTGGCTGGTGAACATCTCCAGCGTGTTCGGGATGATGGCCTATCCCACCCAATCCGCGTACAATGCCAGCAAGTTCGCGGTGCGCGGGCTGACCGAGGCGCTGCACATCGAGCTGGCCGCGACCGACCCGCAGATTGCGGTCATTCGCGTGCATCCCGGTGGCATCAAGACCAATGTGGCGCGCAATGCCGAGCGGGTGGCAGAGATGCCCGGAACGCCATCGGGGGTGGACTTTTCCGCCGAATTCGAGAAAGCCGCGCGGACGACGCCGGAAGTGGCGGCGGAAACCATCGTGCGCGGCATGGAAAAGCGGCAGCACCGGGTGCTCATCGGCCCCGATGCCCGCTTCATCGACTGGATGGTGAGGCTTTTCCCGGTGACGCACGCACGGCGGATCGGAGCATTTCTGGGAGGCGGCAATCGCAAAAGTTGAAAAGCAGCGCGAGCCGGTGGCTGCCGGGGTGCCGGCACGGCGATCGGCGCTCAAGCTGCTGATGGCGGTGCTCGGCCGTGGCACGCCGCTCGAACTGGCGCTGGATGCAGCGCTCACCGAAGTGAAGCTGCCGCAGGACCGCGCACTGGCCCGCCACCTCGCCGCCACGGTGTTGCGCTGGCTGCCCGATATCGACGCGCTGATCGATTCGGCAACGCCGCGTCCGCTGCCCGAGGATGCCAGGGCGCGGATGGCGCTGCGCGTGGCGGTGGCCGGCTGGCTCAAGCTCGGCACGCCGCCGCATGCCGTGGTCGCCACAGCCCTGCCGCTGGTGGAAGGCGGGCCGCGACGGCTTGTGCATGGCGTGCTCGGCACGTTGCTGCGCGGTGATCTGCGCCTCCCCGATTCGCCACATTTGCCTGATCTGTTCGCGATCCGCTGGGCGATGGACTGGGGGCCGGAGGTCGCCGAAGCCGCCGGTCGCGCGCTGGTCGATGAGCCCGCGACCGATCTGACGCTGCGCGATGCGGCGGACACCGCAAAATGGATGGAGGCACTCGGCGGCACCAGCCTTGCCCCCGGCCATGTGCGGGTGCCGCGCTCGAAGGACCTGGGGCAGCTCACCGAATGGCCCGGCTTTGCGGAAGGCGCGTGGTGGGTGCAGGATCTCGCGGCCTCGCTCCCCGTGCGTCTGTTGGGCGCGCAGGCTGGCGAGAGCGTGCTCGACATGTGCGCAGCCCCTGGCGGCAAGACGCTGCAGCTGGCGGCACTCGGTGCGGAGGTGACCGCGCTCGACGTATCCGACGCGCGGCTGGAGCGGGTGCGGGAAAATCTGGAGCGCACCGAGCTTTCCGCCACGCTTGCCACCGGTAATGCGCTGCGCTGGGAGCCGGGGCGGCAGTTCGACCGGATTCTGCTCGATGCGCCCTGCTCGGCGACGGGCATCTACCGCCGCCATCCCGATGTGCTGCATCTGAAGGGCGCGCGCGACCTGCAGCCGCTGACGTTGCTGCAGGCTGCCCTGCTGCGTCGTGCCGCCGGCTGGCTGAAGCCTGGGGGCACGCTCGTCTATGCCACCTGCTCGCTTGATCCGCGCGAGGGCGAGCGGATTGCCGAACGCATCATCGCCACGCTGCCGCGCGCGCCGGTGGAGCCGGGCGAGCTTCCTGCCGGCCTCACCCCGACCGGCGAAGGCTGGGTGCGGACGCTGCCGGGGCAGCTCGAAGCCGAGGGCGGGCTGGACGGCTTCTTCATCGCGCGTTTCCGGAAGATCTGAACCTCCGGCAGCCGGGCTGGCGCAGACTTGCGGCGGGGCGTTGTTGCGTTTTGCGGGGCATGTGATTGCGTTGCACCGTGGCGTCACCAAGCCCCCTTGCCTCGCCCTCGGCACCGGGCATTATCCAGCTGGGGTTGCTCTTTGCCGAGGCCGGGGGCAGCCGAACAGGGAGAGCGATGTGACCAGCCCGATACATGCGCCGCCACTGGCGGCTCCGGACCATTCGACGCGCTTCGGCGAGTTTGTGGGGATCGGGCCGAACGGCAATCTCTGGGTGGACGGCTGCGATGTCGCGGCGCTGGCCGAGGCCTATGGGACGCCGCTCTATGTGATCTCGGAAAACCAGCTGCGGCACAATTACCGGGCGTTCCGGGATGCCTTTGCGGCGGAATATCCCGATGTCGAGATCCTGTTTGCCAACAAGTCCAACAACGGCCTCGCGATCCGGCACATAATGAACCAGGAAGGTGCGGGCGGCGACTGTTTCGGGGCGCAGGAGATGTACATGGCGCTGCTGGCGGGCACTGACCCGGCGACGCTGGTGCTCAACGGCTCGAACAAGCAGGATGAAGAGCTGGAGATGGCGATTGCCAACGGGCTTTGCATCAACATCGACGCCGAGGACGAACTCGACCGGATTGCCGACATTGCCGAGCGGCTGGGGGTGGTGGCCAATCTGGGTATCCGGCTGAAGCTCGACCTCGAGCCGTTGCGCGACCGGATGGGCGTTTCGATGCACGGGCCGGGTTCGCTCAAGCAGCAGAGCGACAGCACCAAATGGGGGATGACGCGCGAGCAGACCGTCGACATCGTCCGCCGTGCGCTGGCGATGCCGGGCATGCGGCTGAAGGAAACGCATTTCCACCTCTCGCGCATGTCGAACGAACCGGCCGACTTTGCGGTGATGGCGCGCGAGATGATCGTCTGGTCGGCGTATCTGCGCGACGAGACGGGCTGGACGCCGCCGACGATCGATATCGGCGGCGGCTGGACCTTCGGCAAATGGTACGGGACCGGGCCGAACCGGCAGATCGACGGGCCCGATGCGCCGACACCAGCGGACTATGCGCGGGCGGTGTGCGGTGCCATCCGGGAGGAAGCGGAAGCGCGCGGGTTGCCGCTGCCCAAGCTGCGGCTGGAGCCCGGGCGGGCACTTTCGGGCCCGGCCGGGGTTGCGGTGGGACGGGTAGGTGCGGTCAAGCGCGGCGCCAAGACCTGGGTGAACCTCGATCTTTCGACCAACCATCTCTCATGGGCGTCGGTGCTCGACTGGTATTATCATGCAGTGCGGGTGCGGGGTGCGGCGGACGGCGACTGCGAGACGGTCGATCTGGTAGGGCCGCTTTGCAACTCCGACGAACTTGGCGCGCATCGGGAGATGCCGGCGCTGGCGCGCGGCGATCTGGTGGCGTTCCTCGATGCCGGGGGTTACACCGAGAGCTCGGCGGCGCGGTACAATGCGCAGTTGCTGCCGGCGACGGTGCTGGTGAGCGGCAGCCGCCATGCGCTGATCACCGAGCGCGAGCAGATGAAGGATGTGGCGGGGCGCTTCCGGGTGCCGGCACACCTGCTGGCGGCATCGTTCGCGCGGCCGGAGGCGGCGTGATGTTGCGGATGGGGGCGCTTGTGGCGCTGGTGCTGGCCGCGCCGGTCATGGCCACGCAGGTTCGGGTGACGCTTGGGCCGGGGCAGCCGCAGCCCGAATATGATGGCCGCGTGCTGGTGGTTCTGACCAAGGACGGCACCAGCGAGCCGCGCTTCCAGGCCAACCGCAGCAACACCTCGGCGCAGGTGTTCGGGGTGGATGCGCAAGCGATGCGTGCCGGGCAGGCGGTGAGCATCAGCAATGAGGTGACCGGCTATCCGCTGGAGACGATGCGCGAAATCCCCAATGGGCGCTATTTCGTTCAGGCGATTTTGCACAAGTATGACACCTATGACCTTGCCAATGGCAAGACGGTGAAGCTGCCGGCAGCGCGCGGGGCGGGGCAGAACTGGCGCAAGGAGCCGGGCAATCTGGTGAGTGCGGTCAAGACGATCGACTTCGATCCGGCATCGGCGGGGACGATCGACCTGGTGCTCGACAAGGTGCTGCCCGAGATCGCGCCGCCGGCCGATACCGAATTCGTGCGGCGGTTCAGCTTCAGGAGCCCGAGCCTTTCGAAGTTCTGGGGACGAGATACCTTCTTCAACGCCTATGTGCTGGTGCCGAAGGATTTCGATCGGCATCCGCAGGCGCGCTACCCGGTGATGATCAACCACGGGCATTTTCCCGAAGGTTTCAGTGGCATCCGTGCGACGCCGCCCGCCCCGGATCTCGTTTGCGAGCCGAGCGCGCGATTCAATGACCCCTGCTATAACCGGGTGGAGCAGCAGGAGGCGCATGACTTTTACAAAAAGTGGGTGTCGCCAGATTTTCCGCGATTTCTGGTGGTCGAGATCGACCATTCCAACCCTTATTTCGATGACAGCTATGCGGTGAATTCGGCCAATCTCGGGCCTTATGGCGATGCCATCCAATATGAGTTCATCCCGGCGCTGGAGGAGAAGTTCCGGGGCATCGGCGCCGGCTGGGCGCGGTTCACCTATGGCGGCTCGACCGGCGGGTGGGGTGCGCTGGCGGTGCAGGTGTTCTATCCGGACGAATATAATGGCGCCTTCGCTGCCTGCCCGGACACAATCGACTTTCGGCAGACCAAGGTCGTCAACATCTATGACGACGACAATGCCTTCTGGATGCAGGGGCCGTTCGGGCGGGTGCCGCGCTTCGTCAACCGCAACTATCTGGGCCATGTGAATTGGACCAACGAGATGGAGAACCGGTACGAGCGGGTGATCGGCTCGAAATCGCGCTCTGGCGGGCAGTGGGACATCTGGGACGCTGTGTATTCGCCGATGGGGGATGATGGTTATCCCAAGCCGATTTGGGACAAGACAACGGGCGTGATCGACAAGGCGGTGGCGGCGCACTGGCGCGAGAATTATGATCTGCGGCATATATTGCAGCGTGACTGGGCGACGTTGGCGCCCAAGCTGCAGGGGAAGATCCATATCCATGTCGGCGACATGGACAATTTTTATCTGAACAATGCCGTCTATCTGATGGAGGATTTTCTGACGAAAGCCGACCCGCCTTTTGGGGGCGAGGTGACCTATGGCGACCGGGCCGAGCATTGCTGGAACGGTGATCCGACGCTTCCCAATTCCATCACCCGGCTGCGCTACAACACCATGTATGTGCCCAAGATTCTCGACCGGATGGCGAAGACCGCGCCGGCCGGGGCGGACATGACGAGCTGGCGCTATCCCTGACTCGGTCGCCATTTTCTGGGATGGTCGGCGGCTGTACGCACGGCCGGGCGAGAGCCTGCTGGCGGCGCTGACGGCAGCGGGGGTGACGACGCTGCGCCATGACGCGCGGGGTGCGGCGCAAGGGGCGTGGTGCGGCATGGGGGCGTGCCAGGCTTGTCTCGCGAATGTGGACGGCGTTTCAAACCGCCGGGCCTGCATGGTGAAGGTGGCGGACGGGATGATGGCGGTACCCGGCGGGGGCCTTGAGGGGCTGTCGGCGGGTAGCGGAGGGGCGATCGAAGGGTCTCTGCGGCGGGCGGCGGACCTGCCCGAGCGGCGGCCCGAGGTGCTGGTGATCGGTGCCGGGCCGGCGGGGCTGGCGGCAGCGCTGGTGGCGCGGCGGGCCGGCGCCGAGGTGCTGCTGCTCGATGAGCGGGGCAGTGCCGGCGGGCAATATTACAAGCAGCCGGCGGTGACTGGCGGACCGGCGGCGGATGCCCAGGCGCGCGCGGGGGCGTCGCTGGTTGCCGAGGTGCGGGCGGCGGGG
>JBBSPR010000152.1:0-6923 GCA_038258615.1 Sphingomonadales bacterium | reverse complement strand
CGGTGGTGACGAGGATGAAGCCGGCGGCATAGGCAAGGGCGTCGGCTGGGGCCCTGGGGGCTTCGACATTGCCCTTGGCGAGGCTGAGCGCCTTGAGGCTGAGGATGGGAAAGACGCAGGGCATGATGTTGAGCACCAGACCGCCGAGGATAGCGAGCCCGAGGATCGGCAGCAGGCCCGACCAGTCGGCGGATTCGCTGTCGTCGCCGCCGCCACTGCTCGCGGCAGCGAGCGGGGTGCCGGCGGCGGGGACGGCGCCGGGCTCGGCGGTGAAGGTGAAGCCGAGCGGCTCGCCGGCCTGGCGGTCGATGCGGATGAGGCCGGTGAGCGGGGCTTCGAGATCGGGCATCGATGAGGCGGTGGTTTCGAGGCGGAGCTCGTCGCCGACGACGGTGACGGCCTGCGGGGCGGCATAGTCGATGATGCCGTCGCGATCGGGGAAGAAGTGCGCGGCCTTGACGTCGCCGGGGTTGGCGAAGGGCATGGCGAGGATGAAGCGGTCGCCTTCGGTCTTGTAGCGGATCTTCCAGTCGACCGGCTTGGGAAGGGCTTCGCGCGCCTTGGCGAAGGCGGCGGACGCAGCGGCATCGGCGGCGCCATCACCGATGGTGAGTGGCAGGGTGAGGGTGGCGAATTCGGGGACGCACTGCTGGTCCGAGCAGACGAGCCAATCGATCTTGACGCTGACCGGGAAGCTGGTGCCCGGCGTGAGGCCTGCCGGTGGCGTGACTTCGGCGACGAGCGCGTTGGGGTGGGCATAGACATGGTTCATCAGCCCCGAGACGAGCAGCGTTTCGGGAACCGGATAGCGTGGCTCGGCCGGGGCAGGGGTGCCTTCGGGCAGGGTCCATTCGAGGCGCGTGGGGGCGCCGGCATCACCGGGGTTCGACCAGTAGTTGTGCCAGCCGTCCTTGGGGCTCAGCGTGATGATCAGGCTGAGCGGCTGGCCGGGGGCGGGGGTGCTGCTCTCGGCAGCGATGCTGATGCTGGTGTGCTCGAGATCGGCTGCGGGTTGTGCCGCTGCAGGAAAGGCGAGCAACGCCAGAAGGGCAATGAAGAGGCGAATCATGCGCGGCTTATGCCGCACTCGGGGGTGCGGTGGAAGCAGTGCGACTTTTGCACCTTTGAAAGGATTTGTTTCAGGCCGCCGCGACGCTCCGCTGGCCGGAAGGCATGAAAAAAGGGCGCGCCGGCGGTGACCGACGCGCCCTTTCGGAAGACGGGAGAAGCGATCAGCGCTTCGAGAACTGGAAGCTCCGGCGGGCCTTGGCCTTGCCGTACTTCTTGCGCTCGACGACGCGCGGATCGCGGGTGAGGAAGCCGGCCTGCTTGACGACGGTGCGCAGCGTCGGCTCGTAGCGGGTGAGCGCCACCGAGATGCCGTGCTTGACCGCACCGGCCTGGCCGGAGAGGCCGCCGCCGACGACGGTGCACATCACGTCATACTGGTCCCGACGTTCGGCGATGTCGAACGGCTGGTTGATGACGAGGCGCAGCGTGGGACGGGCGAAATACACCGTCTGGTCCTTGCCGTTGACGATGATCGGGCCGGTGCCGGGCTTGAGCCAGACGCGCGCGATGGCGTTCTTGCGCTTGCCGGTGGCATAGGCGCGGCCATGGGCATCGATTTCCTGCTCGCGGATCGGCGGCGGCGGGTTGTTGCTGTTGGCGATGCTCGCGGGAACATTGCCCTCGGCGTCCTTCATGGAGCCGAGATCGGCGAGGGACTGACGCGAGTCCTGGGCTTCGGCGGAGATGATGTCGCTCATTATTCAGCGGCCTTCGCGGTAAGGGTGGTGTTCTTGCGGTTCATCGCGGCAACGTCGAGAACCTCGGGGCTCTGGGCTTCGTGCGGGTGGGTGTCACCACCGAAGACGCGCAGGTTGCGCATCTGCTGGCGACCGAGCGGGCCGCGCGGCACCATGCGCTCGACGGCCTTGATGAGCACCCGCTCGGGGAAGCGGCCTTCCAGCACCTTGGCGGGCGAGGTTTCCTTGATGCCGCCGGGGTGGCCGGTGTGGCGATAATAGCGCTTGTCCTGCGCCTTGTTGCCGGTGAAGCGGACCTTGCCGGCGTTGATGACGATGACATTGTCCCCGCAATCGACATGGGGCGTGTAGCTCGGCTTGTGCTTGCCGCGCAGGCGGTTGGCGATGATCGAGGCGAGGCGGCCGACGACGAGGCCCTCGGCATCGATGATCAGCCACTTCTTCTCGACTTCGACCGGCTTGATCGAAGCGGTAATGCGGGTGAGCGCACGGGTTGGATTGGGCTTGGACATGGGAATGGCATCCGGTTCGTGAAATGAAGACGCGCCGGAGGGATGCCCCGGCGCGAATGAAGCGGCATATGCGCGAAGGCGGAAAATGCGTCAAGGAAATCCGTGGTTTTCGGATGTGGTATCAGAATACCCTATAGTCCAGGGCTGTCAGGCAAGTGGCAAGGCGTTGCTGCAAATGGGGAATTGCCCGGGGATGGGCGAGGAACTTCGCGACCGGCATCATCGCCGGATCGCTGCCTTCCGAGCCGAAGCGGATGGCGGTGATGTCTTCATCTTCCAGGTGCAGGGCGAGAAAGTGCGCGGCGAGGCGGGAATCATGGGTGTGCGGCCAGGCGCTGGCGTGGACGATCCGTGTCGGCGGGAGGTCGAGCCCGAACTCCTCGTGCAGTTCGCGAAGGGCGCATTGCACGGGGCTCTCCTCGCCTTCTCGGCCGCCGCCGGGAAGATCGATGAGGCCGGGGAAGGGAATGGAGGGGATATCGTCGCGCCGGTAGGTGAGGATGCGGCCGCGGTTGAGCGCGGCGAGCTTGGCGCCGCTGAACGGCTCAGTTGTCGGCATGGGCCTGGAGATGGCCGAGGGCGGTGATCTCCAGCGTTTTTGCATGGGTGGCTTCCAGCACGACGTCGGGTGCGAAGCCGGCGCGGCGCGCTTCCTCCCAGCGGGCGGCGCACAGGCACCAGCGATCGCCGGGCTTGAGGCCGGGAAAGCCCTATTCGGGGCGCGGGGTGGAGAGATCGTTGCCGACGGTCTGGCTGTAGGCGAGGAACTCCGCGCTGACGATGGCACAGACGGTGTGCATGCCATGATCGAGTGCGTCGGTGTTGCAGCAGCCGTCGCGCTGCCAGCCGGTGAGCGGATCGGTGCTGCAGAGCTGCAGCGGGGTGCCCAGAACGTTCTGGGCCATGTTCCCGGCCATGTTGCGGGCCATGTTGCGGTCGGTCATCGATGTTGGCTTTCAGGCTGCCGCAGCGACCAATGGGCCGCCCAGACGGTGGCGGCGACGAGCAGGGCGCCACCGGCCTGATGGGCGACGCCGAGCGGCAGGGCGACGCCCGACAGCACGGTGGCGACGCCGAGTGCGAACTGCAATATGATCGCCGCAGCCAGCACTTCGGCGCACCGGGCTGCGCCGATCGCCCGGAGATACCGGATGGCGAGCAGCGCTGCCCCGAGGACAACAACGGCCAGCGAGCGGTGGACAAAATGCACCGTGAAGGGATCATCGAACCAGCCGGCAAGGCTGGTGGCGAGGCCGGACGGCACGAGCGAGCCAGCCATCAACGGCCAGGTGTCGGACGCATGGCCGGCGCGTAGCCCGGCGGTGAAGGCGCCCCATAGGATCTGCAGGGTGAGCAGCGCTGCGAACGGCAGGACCCAGTTGAAGGCAGGCGCATCGACCGGGGGCATCGGGCGGGGTGCCTTGCGCAGATCGAGCGCGGTCCAGATCAGGCCGGCCATGATCGTGAGTGCTGTGCCGAGGTGGACCGCAAGGCGGGTGTGAGCGACTTCGGTGCGGCCGACAAGGCCCGAGGAGACCATCCACCAGCCGATGGTGCCTTGCAGCGCGCCTAGCGCCAGCAGAGCGAGAAGCCGCAGCTTGTAGCCGGCGGGGATGCGGCCGCGCAGCCAGAACCAGGCGAGTGGCAGCGCGAAGGCGAGGCCGATGACGCGGCCGAGCAGGCGGTGAACATATTCCCAGAAGAAAATGCCCTTGAACTCGGCGAGGCTCATGCCGCGGTTCATGAGCTCATATTGCGAGCTTTGCCGATAGGCGGCGAACTCGGCGGCCCAGGCCCTGTCGGTGAGCGGCGGCAGCGTGCCCGACACGACATCCCAGCGGACGATGCTGAGGCCGGATTCGGTGAGGCGGGTGATGCCGCCGACGACGACCATCGCGAATACCAGCGCGGCCACGGCGAGCAGCCAGGTTGCGACGGCGCCGGCCGCGGCATGGCTCCGGGCGGCAGGCGCTGTGAGAGGGGAGGCAAGAGTGGCCATGGCTCCCTGTTGGCGCAAAAGCCGCTTGCGTTCAATGTCGCCACGGTCGCAGAGCCGGTGCGGCACGGAGGGCATGTCGTCGCCGGCAGTTCGTTGTTGTGCCGCTGCATGAGACATTGTAACAGACACCTGATGAAGACCGTCAAGAACTCTTCCCTCGACCGCGCTGCGATTCTGCTGTCGGGGCTGTGCCTGGTGCATTGCCTGGCGGGCGCGCTGTTCGTGGCGGGGCTGACGCTGGCGGGTGGCTGGATGAGCCATGATGTGCATGCGATCGGGCTGGGGCTGGCGTTGCCGCTGGCGGCGGTGGCGCTTTGGCGGGGCTACCGCCTGCACCAGCGCGCTGCGATCCTGGCCGCTGGTGCAGCGGGGATAGCGATGATGGCAGTTTCGGTTTTCGTGGCGCATGGCGACGAGGCCGAATTGACGCTGTCGGTAATCGGGGTGATTGTACTGGCGCTGGCGCACTTTTGGAACATGCAGGCTGTGAAACGCTGACGCAGCGGCGCGCGATGGTGGACATGCCTTGCAGCGGTGGCAAGGAGGGCCGATATGGTGGCTATGGCTACGCACTCCACACATACCCGGATCGACGCGGCGGTTTCGCACGAACATCATGACCGCAAGGGGACCGCGCTCGTCGAAGCGGCCGAGCAGGCGCTGGTGGCGGCGGGCGAGCAATGGACGCCGATGCGCGCGGCGGTTTTTTCGGCACTTGCCTCCTTCGACCGGCCGGCCAGCGCGTATGACGTGACCGATGCGGTGAGCGCGGCGCAGGCGCGGCGGGTGGCGGCCAACAGCGTGTATCGGATCCTCGATCTGTTCGTCGCGCGAAATGTCGCAGTGCGGGTGGAAAGTGCGAATGCCTATGTGGCGAATGCACATCCCGATTGCTCCCACGACTGCATTTTTCTGGTGTGCGATTCCTGCCGCCGCGCGACGCATGTGGATGATGACGCGCTGGGACACTTGCTGAGGGACCAGGCGGAGCGGCGCGGGTTTGTGCCGGCGAAATCGGTGATCGAACTGCGGGGCGAGTGCGAGGATTGCAGGGGCGCGCCGGCGCATTGACCGCATCCGGCAGTTGCCTTGCGGCAGCGGCGGGCTGGTGACAGCCAGCGTCGTTGGCGCTAGCAGTGTCATATAGAATCAACAATTCTGGCAGGCCCGTGACCCAACGACCCCAAACGCCATTGCTCGACACCGTCGATGTTCCTGCCGACCTGCGCAAGCTCTCGCATGGCCAATTGCGCCAGTTGGCGGATGAACTGCGGACCGAGATGATCGATGCCGTGTCCACCACGGGTGGGCATTTGGGCGCCGGCCTGGGGGTGATCGAACTGACGGTGGCGTTGCACTATGTGTTCAACACGCCCGAGGACCGGCTGATCTGGGATGTTGGCCACCAGGCTTATCCGCACAAGATCCTGACCGGGCGGCGCAAGGCGATCCGCACGTTGCGCCAGGGCGGCGGCCTCTCCGGGTTCACCAAGCGCGCCGAGAGCGAATATGATCCGTTCGGAGCGGCGCACAGCTCGACCTCGATTTCGGCCGCACTCGGTTTTGCGGTGGCCAACAAGATGCAGGGCCGGCCGGGCAAGGGCATCGCCGTGATCGGCGACGGTGCAATGAGCGCGGGCATGGCCTATGAGGCGATGAACAACGCGGCGCAGGCCGGCAACCGGCTGGTGGTGATCCTGAACGACAACGACATGTCGATCGCACCGCCGGTGGGCGCCCTTTCCGCTTATCTCGCGCGGCTGCTGTCGTCGCGGAGCTTCATGGAACTGCGCGAGGCTATCAAGCAGATTGCCCGCAAGGCGCTGCCCAAGCCGTTGATGAACGCGGCGCGGCAGGCGGACGAATATGCCCGTGGCATGGCGCAGGGTGGCGGCACGCTGTTCGAGGAGCTGGGCTTTTATTATGTAGGGCCGATCGATGGCCATAACCTCGAGCATCTGCTGCCGGTGCTGGAGAATGTGCGCGATTCCGCCGAGGGACCGATCCTGGTTCATGTGGTGACGCAGAAGGGCAAGGGCTATGCGCCGGCCGAAGCCGCGGCGGACAAATATCATGGCGTGCAGAAGTTCGATGTGGTGTCGGGCACGCAGCAGAAGTCCACGCCCAAGGCGCCGGCCTATCAGAATGTGTTCGGTGATGCGCTGATCGAGGAAGCCAGGCGCGACCCGAAGATCGTCGGGATCACCGCGGCCATGCCGTCCGGCACCGGGATCGATCGCTTCAACAAGGCGTTTCCCGAGCGCACCTTCGATGTCGGCATCGCCGAGCAGCATGCGGTGACCTTTGCGGCCGGGCTGGCGGCCGAGGGCATGCGGCCGTTCTGCGCGATCTATTCCACCTTTCTGCAGCGCGCCTATGACCAGGTGGTGCATGATGTGGCGATCCAGAACCTGCCCGTGCGCTTCGCGATCGACCGTGCCGGGCTGGTGGGGGCGGATGGCTGCACCCATGCCGGCGCCTTCGATGTGACCTATCTCGCCACGCTGCCGAATTTTGTGGTGATGGCGGCGGCGGATGAGGCCGAGCTGGTGCATATGGTCCACACCGCCGCGATGCACGACAGCGGGCCGATTGCGGTGCGCTATCCGCGCGGCGAGGGCACCGGGGTGGCCGGGGCGGCGG
>JBBSPR010000151.1:0-6936 GCA_038258615.1 Sphingomonadales bacterium | reverse complement strand
CCTCACGCGCCCCCCCGGCCCTGCCCCCCGCCGCCGCCGGCCGCGTCGGCCCCTGCGCCGGAATCAGCACCTCAGCCGAAATCCGGTCCAGATCGAGCGCCTCGCGCACGAAATCCCTGAGCGACACCACCAGTGCCGCCGTGTGCACCGGCCGCCCCGCCACAAGCTCTTCCGCCGCCGATGCCGCCAGCCGCACCTGCTCCTCGGTGCCGAGCAGGATGATGTCGGACAGTGCGGCCTCGACCGCGTCCCTGATCCGCCGCGCGCGGTCCGACCCCTCGCCCGCCGCCGGCAGTTCGAGCAATGCCTCGCCCTCGGCCGCTCCCTGCCGCCGCAGGTCCCGCATATGCGTCGGATCGACCGTCAACGTACCCGTGAACGACCCGCCAAGCACCTTGTAGGCCCCCATCAGCACCTTCAATCGCTCGTTGATCTGGCGGTTCTGCCGCTCGCGCCGCTGCTGAATGGTGAACATTGCCACCAGCCGAATGCCCACCCCCACCAGCGCAAACAGCGCCAGCCCGATCAACGTAGTCACCACGCTTTCGAACGAAGAAAAATCAAACCCGCGCACGCCACACTCCCATAGCCTCGGCCAACCCTCCCATATGAGAGGCATCTTGTCTCTTTCCGGTTCAGCAGCACTCGCCTATATCCGCAGCCGTGCATCGCTACGCCAACCCGACGCGATTCCTGAAGATCGCCCGCATCGCCACCCCGCTCACGCTGGCGCTCGGCCTCGTCCTCACCGTAGCCGGCCTCTACATCGGCCTGTTCGCCTCGCCGCCCGATTACCAGCAGGGCGAGAGCGTGCGGATCATGTACGTCCATGTTCCGGCCGCCTGGCTCGGCTCGGGCGGCTATCTCGGCCTTGCCATCGCGTCCGCCACCGCCCTCATCTGGCGCCACCCGCTCGCCACCATCGCTGCGCGTGCCATAGCCCCCGCCGGAGCCGCCTTCAGCGCCATCTGCCTGATGTCCGGCGCGCTCTGGGGCAAGCCGACCTGGGGCACCTACTGGGTGTGGGACGCGCGGCTCACCTCGATGCTCGTGCTGCTCTTCCTCTACCTGGGCTATCTGGCGCTTGCCGCCGCCGAGACCGAGCGTGGCGGCGAACGCAAGGGTGCCGCCATCCTGGCACTCGTCGGCGCCATCAACCTCCCCATCATCAAATACAGCGTCGAATGGTGGAACACCCTCCACCAGGGCAGCAGCATCAGCATCACCCAGGGCAAGTCCGCCATGGCGCCGGAAATTCTCACGCCGCTGCTCGTCTCGGTCGCCGGCTTCACCTTCCTGTTCGCCGCCATCGTGCTTATGCGGATGCGCGCCCTCCTCGCCGAGCAGCGCGTCGAAGCCCGCAGCCGCCGGCTGGCGGAGGCCGTAGCATGAGGATGGGCGCATGATCACCCGACCCGACCTCTGGGCCAGCTACATCTGGCCGAGCTACATCCTCACGATCGGCGGCCTCATCGCGCTCCTCGTCTGGAGCTACACCGCCATGCGCCGCGCCGAGCGCCGCGCCGACGCCTTGAAGAGAAAACCATGAAGCTCAAAGCCAAGCACCAGCGTCTCACCCTCGTCGTCGGCGCCCTTGTGGCACTCGGCGGTGCCGGCGTGCTCGCCTTCACGGCACTCGGCGACAAGGCGACCTATTTCTACGCTCCCTCGGATCTCGCTGCCGCTCTCCCCACCGATGCCATTCGCCTGGGCGGCATGGTCGAGGAAGGCTCGCTCGTGCGCGCCGGCGAGACCATCACCTTCCGCGTCACCGACATGCGGGCCCAGCGCGCCGTCACCTACACCGGCATCCTTCCGGACCTGTTCCGCGAAGGCCAGGGCGTCATTGCCGAGGGCACGTTCGACCCCGCCTCGGGCGTGTTCCGCGCCGACACCATCCTCGCCAAGCACGACGAGAACTACATGCCGCCGGAAGTGGCCGGCGCCATGCGCAAGACGGCGTCAGTCCAGGAGTAGCCGCTACCGGCCGTCGCGCCGCCCGAGCAGCCGCAGCCGCAGCGCATTGAGCTTGATGAACCCCGCCGCATCGCGCTGGTCATAGGCGCCGGCATCGTCCTCGAACGTCACGATGCCAGCACTGTACAGCGAATTCGGGGACTTGCGGCCGACCACGCTCGCCGAGCCCTTGTAGAGCTTCAGCCGCACCGTGCCGCTCACCTTCGCCTGGCTATGGTCGATCGCGGCCTGCAGCATCTCGCGCTCGGGGCTGAACCAGAAGCCGTTGTAAAGCAGCCCGGCATATTTCACCGCCAGCTCGTCCTTCAGATGCGCAGCCCCGCGATCGAGAGTGATCTGCTCGATGCCGCGGTGCGCCAGGTGCAAAATCGTGCCGCCCGGCGTCTCGTACATGCCCCTCGATTTCATGCCGACAAAGCGGTTCTCGACCAAGTCGAGCCGGCCGATGCCATGCCGCCGACCCATCTCGTTCAACGTCGCCAGCAGCGTCGCCGGCGATTGCGGGTCGCCGTTCACGGCGACCGCATCGCCCTTCTCGAACTCGACGGTGATATACTCGGCCTCGTTCGGTGCATCCTCGGGGCTCTCGGTGCGGCTGTACACATAGTCGGGCACCTCCTCCCACGGGTCCTCGAGCACCTTGCCCTCGGACGAGGTGTGCAGAAGATTGGCGTCGGTCGAGAACGGGCTTTCGCCGCGCTTGTCCTTGGACACCGGAATCTGGTGCGCCTCGGCAAAGGCGATCAGCGCCTCGCGGCTGGTCAGCGTCCATTCGCGCCACGGCGCAATGATGCGGATATCGGGTGCCAGCGCATAATAGCCGAGCTCGAAGCGCACCTGGTCATTGCCCTTGCCGGTGGCACCATGGCTCACCGCATCGGCACCCACCTTCCGCGCGATCTCGATCTGCTTCTTGGCAATGAGCGGCCGCGCGATGCTGGTGCCGAGCAGATATTGCCCTTCATACAGCGCGTTGGCACGCATCATCGGGAAGACATAGTCGGCCACGAACTCCTCACGCAGATCCTCGATGAAGATATGCTCGGGCTTGATGCCGAGCAGCTGTGCCTTGGCGCGCGCCGGCTCCAGCTCTTCCCCCTGCCCCAGATCGGCGGTGAAGGTCACCACCTCGCAGCCATAGGTCTGCTGCAGCCATTTGAGGATGACACTGGTGTCGAGCCCGCCCGAATAAGCGAGGACAACGCGGTTGATCGATTCGGACATGGTGATCCCTATTTGTATTGCGCGATGAAGCGCCGGATGTCGGTGCTCAGCTTGGTGCGGTCGGCCGCCTGCACATACATCATGTGCCCCGACTGGTAATATTGGAAGTCGAGCCGCTCCTGCGGAATGCCCGGCCGCTGCAGGCTGTACTCGGCGGCAAAAAACGGCGTGGCGAAATCATACCAGCCCTGCCCGATGAACACCCCCATGGCGGTATTCTCGCGCATCGCCTTGCCGATCCAGGCGGTGAGGTTGAGATAGGCATCGCGCCCGGCGCCGATCCGCCAGTCCCAGCCCGGCGTGCCGCCGATCGAGATATAGCTGCGATCGAGCGTCACCCCGAGGTCGCCGCGCGCATAAGCGTTCATCGCGGCCGGGTAGCTGGCGTCGATGCCATAAAAGCTCGGGTCATGGTCCGGCCCTTCGCCGGCATTGTCATAATCCTTGCCGGTGTAGCGCGCATCGAGCCGGCCGATGCTTATCCCGCGGTCGCGCAGCAATTCCTTGTAGAAGCGGTCCGGAGACACGCGGAGATTGGTGCGCTCGAGAAAGTCTTCGGACAGCCCTGTAAGCGCCGCGAACCGCGCCCGCACCGCCGCACGCTCGGCATCGGCAAGCCGCGCACCCTTCACCAACGCCGAAAGGTAAGGCCCCGTCGCAAACTGCCGCGCCGCCTCGACATGCGCCTCCACCGTCGCCGGCTTGCTCGCCACCGTGTCATGATACCAGCCCGCCGCCGCCATCGACGGCAGCGTCACCACGAACTGCATCTCATTGCCCTCGACCTGCGCCTCCAGCCCGAAATCGAGGATGGTCGAGATGAGGATAATGCCGTTGACCGCAACATCATTGTAGCCCGAGTTCAGCGCCTCGATCACCGCCGCCGAGCGGCTGGTGCCATAGCTTTCGCCGCCGATGAACTTCGGCGCATTCCAGCGGCCGTTCTCGTTCAGCCACAGCCGGATCACCTCGGCCACCGCCTTGGCATCCTGCTTCACCCCCCAGAAGCTCTTCGGCTCGGTCTTGCCCAGCGCCCTCGACCAGCCGGTGCCGACCGGATCGATGAACACGATATCGGTCGCATCGAGCAGCGAATCCGGGTTGGGGTTGATCGGATACGGCGGCGACCCATCATCCCTGGCATTGGGAATATCGACGCGCTTCGGCCCGAACGCCCCCATGTGCAACCACAGCGAGCCCGAGCCGGGGCCGCCGTTCCACAGAAAGGTCACCGGCCGATCGGCTTCCGGATTGTCCTTTAGATAGCTGGTCGTGAAGATGGCAGCGGTCGGCTTGTCATCCTTGTCCTTCAGATAGGTCTCAGCGGCAATCGCCGTGTAGCGGATCGTCTGCTCTCCGAAGGTGCCGCTGTGCTTCGTCACCGACTTGAACGGTGCCGCGACGGGCGCTTCCGGCTTGCTGTCGGGCTTGGCATCCTGAGCCAGAACAGGAGCCGCGAGCAGGGCGAGTGCGAACAGGAACGTCTTCATCCCCGCTCGTTAGCGGGCAGCAGCCGTCCTGCCAAGCGCCGCCACCTGCGGAGCGAAGCCCTTCTCGGTCTCGCCGATATAGTCGCGCGTCAGCGGCAGCACATCGCGCTTCTTCGTAAGCTGGATCTGCACATTCATATGCCCGTCGTTGACGAACGCCGAGCGCGCCGCCGCCAGGTAGAAGGTCCACATCCGGAAAAAGCGCGCATCGTAAAGCGCCTCGATCTCGGCCTGCTTCACCACGCACCGATCATACCAGGCATCGATCGTATGAGCATAATGCAGCCGCAGCACCTCCATGTCGGTAATCCACATCCAGCTCTTCTCGATATGCGGCACGATCTGGCTCACCGCCGGGCTGTAGCCGCCGGGGAAAATGTATTTCGCTGTCCAGGGGTCGGTCGCACCCGGCCCATCGGCGCGCGCGATCGTGTGCACGAGCGCCACGCCATCGGGCACCAGCAGCCGCTCGATCGTCTCGAAATAGGTGCGGTAATTGGGCAGCCCGACATGCTCGAACATGCCGACCGAAACGATCCGGTCGAACTGCCCCTCCACGCGGCGATAGTCGACCAGCTCGAACTTCACATGCTCGGCCATCCCCTGCCGCGCCGTCTCCGCCCGCGCATATTTGAGCTGCTCTTCCGAAAGCGTCACTCCCAGCACGTCCGCACCCGTGTGACGGTGCAGATAGCGCGCCAGCCCGCCCCAGCCGCAGCCGATATCCAGCACGCGGCAGCCCGGCTTCAGGTCGAGCTTGGCAGCGATATGCGCCAGCTTGGCCTCCTGCGCCGCCTCCAGCGTCTCCACACCCGGTGCCCAATAGGCGCAGCTGTATTGCCGGTGCGGATCGAGGAAGAGATCATAGAGCCGGTCATCGAGATCGTAATGATGCGCCACATTGCGCTTGGCGCGCCGCTCGAAATTGCGCTGGTCGATCCATGCCGCCACCGCCGCCTGCCGCCAAAGCGCGAAACGCACCGGATTGGAGCGTTCCCAGCGCAGATTATACGTCACCAGGTCGACAAGATCGCGCACATCGCCCGCCTCGATCACCAGCCGGCCGTCCATGAAGGCCTCGCCAGCCCCCAACGCCAGGTTGAGCGCCATCTTGCGCGGTGTGGCGCTGTCGGTCAGTCGGATCGCCACATTCGGCCGCCCCGGCACCTGGTTGCCATAGACATGGCGAGTGCCGCCGGCATCGGTCACCGCCAGCTCGCCATGCTGGATGAACTTGCGGAACAAGCGGTCGAGCAGGAACATGGCGCAAGTATAACCAAGCGACCGGCACTGGCCAGCCCCCCTGCTTCAAGTGCAGCGAAATTCGTGACAGGTCAGCGCATCATCGCACATTCACCTCGTCGCTGTCGGCATCGTCGTCGCGCGTTTCGTCGTCGTCGCCATGGTCACTGGCCACCTCGGCGAGCGGATCCTCACCGCTGTCGGCAACTTCATTCAGCGCACCAGTGTCGTCGGGATCGGCGCCGAGATCATCATCGCCCTCACCACCATCAGCGACCACCACATCGGAGACCACCGTATCGCCGTCATCCATCATCGGCTCGCCGGCATAGGCGCTCATGTCCACGCGGCCGGACGTCACCATCGCCTTCAGATGGTCGACGGTGTCGATATAGTCGTTATTGTCATCGAGCCCGCTCTTCGCCTTCTGGCTTTCGAGCATGTCATGGTCGTCGCCCGGAAGGCCCTCCAGCCGGTCCTGCGCCACATCCTGCGCCTGGTCCTCGCCCTGCTGCTCGTTACTTTCGGTCTGCGGTTCGCGCGGTTTCGTCATGCTGTCCTCCATCGCAGCATCAACTGCGCGGAGGCTCAGCGGTTGCCGCTCAGTCGACCCACTCGGCTTCCTTTTCCGCCGCGCGCCGGTCGAGCTCGGCGCGGGTGATCTTCTCGCTCGCCGACTTGAGCTGGCCGCACGCCGCCATGATGTCGCGCCCGCGCGGTCGCCGGATCGGCGCGCTGATCCCGGCCTGGAAGATGATGTCCGAAAACCGGTTCACCCGCTCATCGGTGCTCGTCTCATAGGCCGAGCCCGGCCAGGGGTTGAACGGGATCAAATTGACCTTGGCCGGGAGCTTGTACTTGCGGATCAACCGCACCAGTGCATGCGCATGCTCGTCGCGGTCGTTCTTGTCCTGGAGCAGCACATATTCGAAGGTGATCCGCCGCGCAGGGCTGGCGCGGGGAGAGGCGGCACAGGCTTCCAGCAACGATTCCAGTCCGTATT
>JBBSPR010000150.1:0-7088 GCA_038258615.1 Sphingomonadales bacterium | reverse complement strand
GGCGGCAGCGCCGGATCGAGCGCCAGCAGGGCGGCGCCGGCCTTCCAGATGCCGAGTGCGGCGGTGACGAAGCCGATGGACCGGCCCAGATGAAGGCCGATGATCGTTTCGGCCCCTGCGCCGGCGGCGACCAGGGCGGCGGCGATCCGGTCGCTGCGCGTGTCGAGCTCGGCATAGGTCAGCCGGGCTTCGCCATCGTCAAGCGCGACGGCATCGGGAGTGGCGGACGCCTGCTGCATGAAGCGCAGATGCGGCAGCGGCGGTGCCGCATTGTTGGCGGCTGGTGAACCAACTGCCGGGACCGGCTTCGCTTCGCCGAGCGGCACCGCCGTGATCGTCCGCTCCGGGTCGCCGACCAGCGCACCCAGCAGCTGGGCATAATGCGTGGCCATCGCTTCGATGGTGGCGGCTCGGAACAGATCCGTGCTGAATTCGATCCGCATCTGGAAGCCGTCGGCGGTCTCGTGGATGTCGAAGGCGAGATCAAGGCTGGCGGTGCCTTTTTCGATCTCGACCGGCGCGAAGGTGCCAGTCTCGGTGGGGCTGGTCTCGGTGGGGCTGGTCTCGGTGGGGCTGGTCTCGGTGGCGCCGGCATCGGCAAAGAACTGCAGCGACACCTGGAACAGCGGGTTGCGGCCCATGGTGCGCTCGGGGTGCAGCGCCTCGACGAGCAGCTCGAACGGCAGGTCCTGGTGCGCATCGGCGGCGAGGATGGTGGCCCGGGCGCGGTCGAGCAGCGACCGGAAGCTGGGGTTGCCGGCGACGCTGGTCCGCAGCACCAGCGAATTGACGAAGAAGCCGATGAGCGGCTCGAGTTCGAGGCGGTTGCGGTTGGCCACCGGCTCGCCGATGACGATATCGTCCTGCCCGGTGTAGCGGTGGAGCAGCGCGATAAAGCCGGCGTAGAGCAGGGTGAAGACGGTGGTGCGCTCGCTGCGCGCCAGTGCGGTGATCCGGTCCGCCAGGTCGCGCGGAAGCAGCCGGACGAGGGTGGCGCCGCTGAAGCTCTGCACCGCGGGGCGGGGATAATCGGTCGGCAGGTCGAGGACGGGCAGGTCGGCGAGCTGGGTGGTCCAGTAATCGAGGTCGGCGGCCAGCCCGCCCCGGGCGTGGCGCTGGCGCTGCCATGCGGCGAAATCGGCGTACTGGATCGGCAATGGCGGCAGGTCGACGGCGGGACCGCCGGTGGCGGCGGCATAAAGGACCTGGAACTCGCGGGCGAGGACGCCGAGCGACCAGCCGTCCGACACGATATGGTGCATGGCGAGCAAGAACAGGCTGTCGGCCGGGCCGAGGCGGGCGACGGCGGCGCGCACCAGCGGGCCATGGCGGAGATCGAAGGGGCGGGTGCCGTGTTCGAGCGCCAGGGCGGCGACGCGCTCGGCCGCTTCGGCGGGGGGCAGGCCGGTGAGGTCATGCGTTTCCAGCGGCACTTGCGGGTCGTTGTGGATTTGCTGCACCGGCTGGCCATCGACCATGGCGATGGTGGTGCGCAGGGCCTCGTGGCGGGCGGCGATGGCGATAAGGGCAGCCTGCACGGTGGCGGGATCGAGGGCGCCGGGGATGCGGATGCCGAAGGGCACGTTGTAGAAGGGACTGTCCGGCACCAGCTGATCGAGAAACCAGAGCCGGGCTTGGGCGAAGGAGAGGGGGGCGACGCTGCCGGGGCACCGGTGGGGGATGGCCTGGCCGGCGGGGGCCTGGCGGGCGCGGAGCAGGGCTGCGAGCTTCTGTCGCCTGGCGGAGTCGGGGTTCTGGTCTGCCATGCGCTAATGTTCGTCGATCTGCGCGGCAAGGCCGGCCAGTGTCGGGTCGGCGAAGAAGCGGGCCATGCTGATCTCGGTTCCGAAGCAGTCACGCACCCGTGAGAGCAGCTGCATGGCGATGAGCGAATGGCCGCCGAGATCGAAGAAATTGTCGTGCCGGCCGAGGGCTGCGACGCCGAGCAGCGTCTGCCAATCGGCGGCGAGCCGGGCTTCGATGGGGCCGCGGGGTGGCTCCGAAAGGGTGCTGGAGGGTTCTTTGGGGGTATCGTTTTGCAGCGCCTGCAGGTCGATCTTGCCGGCGGCGACCATCGGCAGCGCAGCGCGCACATCGACCGTGCCGGGGAGCATGTGGCGGGGCAGCTGGCGGGCGAGATGGCGCGTGAGGGCGGTGTCGGTGAGGGCGCTGCCGGGCTTGCGGGCGGCGAGGGCGTGGAGCTGGTCGCCGTGCACCACCATTGCGGCGGCGGTGACATCGGGGTGGGAGAGCATGGCAGCCTCGATCTCGGCGAGCTCGATGCGGTAGCCCGAGCGCTTGATCTGCCGATCGGCGCGGCCGTGGAAGCGGAGCGTGCCGTCCGCCTGCCAGGAGGCGATGTCGCCGGTGCGGTAGAGGTGGCCGGAGCCGAACGGATTGGCGATGAAGCGCTCGGCAGTGAGCTCGGGTTGCTGCCAATAGCCGCTCGCCACGCCCTCGCCGCCGAGGTGGAGCTCGCCCGGGATGCCGGGCGGCTGCGGGTTGCCATGCGCGTCGAGCACATAGGCGAGCGTGTTGGCGATGGGGGTGCCGATGGGCACCGGACCGCTGTCGGGGGTGGAGTCGATGGGCCAGGCGGTGGCGACGCAGGTGCATTCGGTGGGGCCGTAGAGGTTGGTGAGGCGGGTACGCGGCAGCGCCGACCAGGCGGCGGCGGCGATGCGCGGATCGAGCGTCTCGCCGCCGGTCATCAGGTGGGAGAGCCGGGCGAGGCTGCGGGGCTCGGAGTCGACCATGCGGTGGAAGAGGGCGGTGGTGAGGAAGGCGATGTCGATGCGCTGCGCGCGGATGAAGCGGCCGAGTTCGGCGAGGCTGGGCAGGCCGGGGGGGTGGATGACGAGGGTGCCGCCATTGGCGAGGCAGCCCCAGAGCTCGAGGAAGGATGCATCGAAGCCGAGCGGGGCGAAGTGCAGGCAGCGCTTGCCGGGCGCCCAGCCGGCGAAGCCCTGGCCGCGGACGAGCCGGGCGAGGTTGCGGTGGCTGATGACAACGCCCTTGGGGGCGCCCGAGGTGCCCGAGGTGTAGAGAATGCAGGCGGGATCGTCGCCCGGTACGGGGTTGGCGGGGGGTTGTGCGGAGGTTGGTGCGAGCAGGTCTTCGGGCGCGAATGCAGGGCGGCCGAGACCGGGGAGCGGTGGCAGCGCGACCAAGGCGGCGAGGGCCGCATCGTCGGTGAGCTGTTGCAGCCGCTCGGGGGGTGCTGCGGGATCGAGCGGCACATAGGCAGCCCCTGCGGCCATGATGCCGAGCAGGATGGCCGGAACCTGCGCGCTGCGGCCGAGCAGCACGCCGACGCGGGAACCGGGGCCGATACCGGCGGCGGCGAGGCGGGCGGCTACGGCGGCGATGTCGGCCTGGAGGTCCGCGTGGGTCTGCGCATGGTCGCCGCATTCGACTGCGATGGCATCCGGGTGTGCGGCGGCGACTTCGGCGACGAGGGCCGGGAGGCTCGAACCGCGCGGGAAATCGACCGGGGCCGGGTTCCATTCGACGAGGATGCGGTGGCGATCGGCGTCGGAGAGCAGCGGCAGCTGCGAGAGCGGGCGGTCGGGAGCCCCGGCGGCGGCGGCGAGGAGGCGCAGGAGATGGGCGGCGAGGCGCTCGATCCGATCCTTATCGAAGATTTCGCGGTTGAATTCGATATGGCCGCGGGTGCCGTCGGCGGTGCGGATCAGCTCGATCACGAGATCGAATTTGGCGGTGCCCACGCCGACGGGCTGCATCGGGCGCTGCAGCTCGGGTGGCAGGGACGCGGCGGCCGGCGAGTGCCACCAGTTGACCATGGTCTGGAAAAAGGGAGTGTGGCTCTGGTCGGCGCCGGCGCGCATGTGCTGGACGAGATGCTCGAACGGCACATCCTGGTGAGCGAGCGCTTCGGCCATCGCCTGTGCGGTGCGCCCGACGAGGGTGGCGAAGGATGGGCCGCCGGACGCATCGACGCGCAGCACGAGGGTGTTGATGAAGAAGCCGATGAGGCCGGCGGTTTCCGGCCGGTCGCGGCCCGAGGTGGGGCAGCCGATGGCGAGATCGGTGGCGCCAGTGAGCCGGTGCAGCAGCGCCAAGGTGGCGGCGAGCACGACGACGTTGGGGCTGGTGGCGAGGCGGCGGGCGGTGGCATCGAGGGCCGCATCGAGGCCCGGCGGCAGGACCAGCGACACCCTGCCGCCGTGGAAGCCGAATTGCGGCGGGCGGGGCCGGTCGGCGGGCAGGTCGGCGCGTGGGAGGTTTGCCAACCGCTTTTCCCACCATGCCAGTTGCGGGGCGAGTGCCGGGCCATCCAGCGCGCGGCGCTGCCAGGCGGCGAAATCGGCATATTGGATGGGGAGCGGGCGCAGCGGGCCGGGTTGGCCGGCGGCGCGCGCCCAGTAGAGCGCCAGCAGCTCGAAGGCGAAGATGCCGAGCGCCCAGCCGTCGATGATGATGTGGTGCAGGACCAGCGCCAGCGCGTGGCTGGCATCGCCGGTGCGGATGAGAAGTGCGCGGAATGGCGGGCCGGTTTCGAGATCGATGGGTGCGGCGCCCAGTTCGCGCGCCAGCCGCTCGGCTTCGGCCTGACGATCGGTGGCGGGGAGATGGCGCAGGTCGGCGAGCGGCAGCGGGACGTCGGGATGTGCCATGGGTGCTTGCATCGGCGTGTCGCGATCGAGGTAGAAGCGGCTGCGCAGGATCTCGTGACGTTCGATGAGCGCCTGGAAGGCATGTGCGAATGCGGCCTCATCGAGCCTGGCTGGCAGCGCCATCAGGTTGGTTTCGTTATAGGCGATGAGGCCGGGCGTGGCGTTGGCGATGATCCAGAGGCGCTGTTGGCCGTGGCTTAGCGGTGCCGGGCTGCCCGGTGGCTGGCGCGGCGCGGGGCCGGTGGTGTCGGCGCGCTCGGCCAGGCGGGCGCGAAGCCGCGCTCGCTGGCCGGGCGAAATCTGGCCGAGCCGCGACAGAAGGGCGGTGTCGGTCATGCCGGTTTCTGGAAGTGCAGGATGCGATAGTTCCAGCGCCCCGATTGCAGGTCGCGGTAGACGTCGCTGCCCGGCGTGGCGAGGAAGTTGTTCATCAGCTCGGCATCGTTGCCGGCGCGGAAGGCGCCGACGCGCGCTGACGCCACCTCGTCGCACGACTTGATCACATTGCCGGTGATGTCGGTATCGCGCTTGAGTGCCAGCCCCATCTGCTCGAACAGCCCGCGCGCCAGTGCGAACTGCGGGAGCGAGAGCGCATCGGTATAGAGGAAATGCCCGCCGGGGCGCAGCACGCGCGCCACCTCGGCATAGAAGCGGTGCACGTTCGGGTAGCTGTGCGAGCTTTCGACATTGGTGACGATATCGAAGCTGGCCGCGGCGAACGGCAAACGCTCGGAATCGCCCTCCACGAAGCGGGTGGTGGCATCGCCATGGCTGCGGGTGCAGAAGGCGATGGCGACCGGCGACAGATCGAGGCCGGTGACGGTGCCGGCGTTGAAGAACGACTTGAGCACATGCGCGGTGCCGCCGCGGCCGCAGCCGATGTCGAGCACATCGCGGCCCGCCACGGCGACGCTGCCGACAAGCTCGAGCACAAGCTTGACCGAGTTGCGGTTGATGTAATGGTCGGGCAGCGGCACCGCGGCATGCTGCGGCGAACCATCGGCGACATAGCCATAGTTGAGGAAGAAGGAGGCATCGCCGTAGATGTCGTTGTCGAGCTGGCTGCTGACTTCGTTGTAGAATTTGCGGTAATTGGCCTTCACCACCGTTTCGTCGGCGCTCATCACATGATCGAGATGGAAGTCTGCCTCGTGCATCGGCGGTGGCATCTGGGGAGGCACCGGCTGCGGGCTGGCCTTGAGCCGCCGCGCCAGGGCTGCGCGCTGCTGCGGCGTGAGACTTTGCAGGCGTTCGCGGGCGGCGGTCATCTTGCGGCTCCTTCGGCATCCTCGGCTTCGAGTTCGGCGAGCAGCGCCTCGACTTCGGCGTCGCTCATGCCATCGACCATCGCCAGCAGGGCAGCGTCGTCGTCCCGATCGGCCTTGGCTGCCGGGGCGGGCGCCATGGCATCCTTGCCGATGATCGCGGCGAGCCCCCGCACGGTGGGGGCCTCGAACAATTTGTGGACGGGGATGTTGACGCCGGTCGTCTCGCGCAGCCGGGCGAGCACCTGGATGGCGAGCAGCGAATGGCCGCCGAGCTCGAAGAACTTGTCGTCGATGCCGATCGGTTCGACGCCCAGGAAATGCTGCCACACTTCGGCGACCATGGTTTCAGCGGGTGTGCGGGGGGCGGCGAAGGCGGTGCTGAGATCGGGGCGCGGATAGGCATGGGCGACGCCGTTGCCCGAGCCATTGGCGGCGCCGTTGAGTGCGCCACTGGCGTGCGCAGGCGCTGCAGCCGGCGCGTGCGCCGGGGCAAGGCTGGCCCATTTCGCCAGCCGCTCCTCGAGCGGCATGACCGAGACAACCAGCCGCCCTGCCCCGCTGGCGAGAATCCGGCGGAAGGCGTCGGCGCCCCGCGCCGGGGTGATGGCGGTGCGGGAGCTGGCATCGGCGAACTCCCATGCGTCCCAGTTCATGCTGATCCAGCGGCTGTTGCTGCTGTTCCTTGCTGCCGCCCAGCCATCGAGCATGGCGTTGGCGGCGGCATAGGCGCCGAGGTTGAGGCCGCCGAGCACCGCCGAGATCGACGACATCAGCATCCAGACTTTCGGCGGATTGTCGGCGAAGGCGGCTTCGAGATGCACCAGCCCCTGCACCTTGGCACCGAAATGTGCGGCGGCACTGGTGCGGTCGATCCGATCGAGCGGCAGGAAGCTTTCGGCACTCAGGCTGGCGGCGGCGTGGATGATCGCATGGGGTGCGCCGTGCGCCTTGACCCGCGCGGCAAGCGCCTGGACGTCTTCGGTGCAGGTGAGGTCGGCGGCGACGGTTTCGAGGTCCGCACCCAAGGCTGCGATGGCCTGCAGCTTCGACAGCGTGGCGCTGTGCGGCGCGTTTGCGGCGATCTCGGCGTCCCAGCGTTCGGGCGGCGGCAGGCTGCTGCGGCCGACGAGGACCAGCCGGGCTTTATGCGAGCGGCTGGGCGCGGCGCGGGCGATCGCTTCGG
>JBBSPR010000149.1:0-7117 GCA_038258615.1 Sphingomonadales bacterium | reverse complement strand
GGGGGCGGCGGCGGGGGGGGTGGCGCAGGCGTCGGGGGTGGGGGTGCAGGCTGCTCTCCCTCCCCACCGGATGCCGCCACTGCTGCCAGGGCCCCCAGCCCCAATGCGCCCAGAACCGCGCCAACACCGCCAACACCGCCGGCCGCGCCGCCCGCCACGCCGCCCGCCACAAGGGCCGCAATGTCCTCAGCCGCCGCCGGAGACACAAAAATGCCGTCCGCCGTCAACATCACCCGGTCCGCCGGGATCACCAATGTGCGGCCATTGTCCAGCACCAGCTGCACATCACCATTGGCCAGCCGCTCCACCGAGCTCACGCCTGACAGCCCACTCAGCGCCACGAAATCGCCGGTTCCCACAGCCGCCTGCGCCGATGCCTGCTGGGCCAGCAAAGCCAATATGCTGCCCGCCGTCAGCATGGCCGGCCGCGACTTTCTTGCCCGCGTCTTGTCCGTCTCCAGCTGCGGACCGAACGGCAATTCCCCCATGACACCCTCCCCAGGTGATGAACTCTCACCTGTCAAAGCGTGAAATTTCCGGTTTTCGGGCAGCAAAAAATTTATCTGCCCGAAAAGCGGAAATTTTACGCTTTTCTTTGTAGAGGCCTGGCGGCGTGCAGCAGCGCTCGGCTGGCCTCGATCAGATGTCGGGGGGCAAGCATGAACGAAACCGAACCGCTCGCCATGCAATTGAGGCGGCAGCTGCGCCAGCACTTCAAGGTGGCGCTCTGGTTCAGCGTTGCCTTCAATCTGCTGCTGCTGGTGCAGCCCCTCTACATGCTGCAAATCTATGATCGCGTGCTTACCTCGGGGTCGCTCGAAACGCTGCTGCTGCTCTCCCTGCTGGCGCTGGCGCTGCTCGCCATCTTCGCCTTTGCCGATGCCGGCCGTCGCCGTATCTTCGCCCTCATCGGCCAGCAGCTCGGCGCCACGCTGGAAGCCCCGGTGTTCCGCGCCGGCATGGACGCCAAACGCAGCGGCGGCAAGCTGGAAACCGCCGTCACCGACATGGGCCGCGTGCAGAATCTCTTCTCCGCCGGCACCATCCAGCCCTTCTTCGATGCCCCGTTCGTGCCGATGTTCGTGGCGCTGGTATTCTTCATCCATCCGCTGCTCGGCCTCATCACGCTTGGCGGTGCCATCTTCCTCATCGGCCTCGCCTTCCTTGCAGAACGCGCGGCCAAGCCGCTGGTCGAGCTCGCCGGCAGCCAGGATCGCAGCGCCAGCAGCTACATCGCCGGCATTGCCCGGCAATTCTCCGCCATCGCCGCCATGGGAATGGGCCCCGCGGTCCAGCGCCGCTGGCATGGCCTGCGGTCGCTATCGGTCGCACAAGGGCTGGAAGCCTCCCGCGTTGCCAATCGCTATGGCGCCGTCTCCCGCAGCGTTCGCCAAGCCCTGCAGGTCATCATGCTCGGCGTCGCCGCCTGGCTGGTGCTGCGGCAGGAAATTTCGGCCGGCGCCATCATCGCCTCCTCCATCCTGTCCGGCCGCGCGCTTGCCCCCATCGATCAGACGATCGGCGGCTGGAAACCGCTCATGCAGGCCCGGCGCTCCTTCGCAGCCCTTGAAAGCCTGCTTCAGACCATCTCCGCACCCGCACCCGCCCTCCGCCTGCCGCGCCCGGAAGCCCATCTCGTCATCGCAAGGCTCGATGCCGGCCCGCCCCAGCGCGAAGCCCCGCTCATCGAAGGCCTCACCCTCGAAGTCCACCCCGGCACCATCCTGCTGGTCGTCGGCCCCAGCGGCCGCGGCAAGACCTCGCTGCTCCAGACCATCGCCGGCGTCTGGACCCCGAAAGACGGCAGTGTCCGCCTCGGCAGCATCGACATGCATGATTGGGCAGCCGAAGATCGCGGGCCCCACATCGGCTATCTGCCCCAGGCCATCGAGCTTCTGCCCGGCACCGTGCGGGAAAACATCCAGCGCTTCCAGCCTGTCGCCGCTGACCCCCGGGCCGATGCACCTCACGCCGATGCCCCCCTGTTCGCCGCCACCCGCACGCTTGGCGTCCACGAAGCCATTCTCCAGCTCGAAAACGGCTATGAAACAAGCTCATCCGGCACCGCCCATCTGTCGGCCGGCCAGCGCCAGATGATCGGCCTGGCCCGCGCCGCCTATGCCGAGCCGGTGCTGCTGCTGCTCGATGAGCCCAGCGCCCATCTTGATGCGCAGGCCACCACCAATCTGATCAATTTCCTGCGCGGCTGGAAGGCCAGCGGCCGCATCGCCGTGATCGCCAGCCACGATCTGCGGCTCCTCACCATCACCGATCACGTGCTGGAGATCGACAGCCACCAGACCCGTCTCCAGCCCCGGGATGCCTTCTTCAAGGCCATTTCCGCCAACACCGTCCGCAAGGTTGCGCCATGAACCCGACAAACTTCCTCTTTCAGGATCGCACGGCCTCCATCTGCGGCCTTGCCTGCTTCATCGGGCTGGGCGGCTTCCTGCTCTGGGCGGCACTCGTGCCCATGGCCGAAGGCGTGGCAGTGCCCGGCCAGATCGTCGTCGAAGACAATCGCAAGCTGGTGCAACACCTCGAAGGCGGTATCGTCAAGAAGCTCTGGGTCCGCGAAGGCATGGTTGTCCGCGCCAGCCAGAAGCTGCTGGAGCTCGAAGAGGTGCAGGCCAAGAGCACCCGCGGCCAGATCGCCCAGACGGTCGCCGCACTGCGCGGGACGCTCGATCGGCTGGAGGCGCTCTCCCGCCAGCAAGCCCTCACCTTCCGCACCACGCAGGATCTTACCGTCGATCCTGCCATCCTCGCCGCCATCCGCGAGCGCGAGACCAGCCTGTTCCAGCAGCAGCGCGCAGCTCTCGCCGCCGATGTCGCGGTCCTGGGCGCCCGCTCCGGCACGCTCGTCACCGATGCCCAGAACAAGGCCCGGCAGATTGATGCGGTCGATCAGACGCTCGACGTCGTCCGCCGCCAGCTCTCGGAGCGTCGGGCGCTGCTCGTCCAGCATCTCATCCGGCGCGACAGTGTGGATGATCTGGAGCAGGAAGAGCTGCGCCTCACCGCCGAACTCGCGCGCCTGCAAGCCGAGCGCGGCAGCTCGCTCGGACAGGCCGGCCAGACCCGCAGCGAAGTCGCCAAAGCGAACGCCGATTTTCGCCGCCAGATCGCCGCCGATCTCGTCACCACTCGCACCGATCTCGCCAACGCCGAGGAAAAGCTGCGCGCCGCCAATGATGTGCTGGCCCGCACCATCATCCGCGCGCCCCAGGCCGGCAAGATCCTCAATCTCGCCTTCGACACGCTGGGCGGCGTGGTCAAGCCCGGCGAGAACATCCTCGAGATCGTGCCCGAATCCGGCGTCGTCATCGCCCGCGTCTCGGTCCGCCCCAATCAGCGTGATGCCGTCTCCCAGGGCCAGCAGGTCAAGGCCCGGCTCAGCATCAACAAGAGCTGGGCCGCCCCCGAGCTTACCGGCACGGTGCTGGATATCAGCGGCGATCTCAAGATCATCCCGCAAACCGGCGAGAGCTTCTACGAGGCCCGCGTCCGCCTCGCCGCCCCGCCAGGCGGCATGGAAGGCGTCGTCATCCTGCCCGGCATGCCCATCGAGGCCAACATCAATTCCGGCGTCTCGCGCACCTTCCTGTCCTACCTCATCGAGCCCATCCAGTCGGTCGTGCGCCGGAGCCTCTAGATGCCGGCGCCCCCCATCCTCCGCGCCATGCTGCGCGCCACTGCCAGCCTGCTGGCGGCGCTCGCCCAGCCGGCCCTGCCGGCGGAGTCGGTGCAGCCAGCCGACGCGCAAGACACAGGCCAATGCCTCGCCTTCGGCCCGGCCATCACGGTCGCCAGCCGCCATGATTCCCGCGCCGCCCTCGCCCAGGCCCGCGCGGACCGCGCCAGCGCCGAACTTGACCTCGAAAAGGGCACCAACCGCCCGCAATTCTCCGCCTTTGCCCGCTCCGGCATCGGCGACGGCTTCCAGGCCGACAATGAATTCGACAATCGCTTCGGCCTGCGCGTCTCGCAGCGGTTGTTCAGCTTCGGCCGTGGCCGCCTCGCCCGCGATGCCGCCAGCCAGAGGGAACAAGCCGCCCAGTACGACATCGGCACCATGCGTACCGAAATCGCCGCCGAGGCCGCCACCCGCTTCCTCGCCGCCGCCCGCGCCGAAGATGAAGCCGCATCCCTTGCCGAAATGAACCTCTATTACGAACGCGCTGCGGCCGAAGCGCCGGTCCGGCTGCAGGCAGGCCTGCTCAAACAGTCGGAAGCTGTCGGTGTGGAGGCGGAAAATGCTCGTCTGCGGGTCCGGCAAAGCAGCGCCACGCTGCGCGCCCGGCAGCAGCAAACGTTCCTCTCCACCCTCATCGGTCAGATGGTCTCCTGCATCAACAGCCCCACCGCCCCAGATCTGCTCCGCACCCTTCAGCCGCCCAACCTCGACGGCGCCTTGAGCGAGAGCGCCACCGCATCGCCGGAGCTGCGCAGCCTGCAAGCCCAGGTGAACGCCGCCGAACTCGATCGCCGCAGGCTCGCCCGCTCCCGCCTGCCTGAAATTGGCGTTTCCGGCACATCCGCGCTCAACTTCGGCAACAACGCCAACGGCTTCACCAATTCCAACCGGCTCGGCCTCGATGTCAACTTGCCGCTCTATCAGGGCGGCCAGATCGCCGCCCGCACTGCGGCCGCAGGCGCCGAGGGCCGCATCGTCCGCGCCGAGCTCGAAACCCGCCGCCGCGCCATCGAAGAGGAGACCCGCATCGCCTGGCTCAGCGTCAGCCAGCAGCGCGAAGTCGTCCGCCTGAGCGAGCAGATGCTGGGCGCCCTGACAGCCCAGACCACCGCGCTCCAACGCGAATATGATCTCGGCCTTGTCACCCTCACCGAAGTGATCGACGCCAAGAGGCAAGAAGCCGACGGCCGCCTCGCCGCCATCACCGCCCGCTATGATCTGCTGGAAAGCCAGCTCCGCCTCGCCAGCCTCACCGGCCGCATCCAGCAGTTCATCGAAACCGAAGGCTGAAGCAGCAGACCAGTCCAGCACGTCGCTGTCGGCCTGCCAATGGCTGCATCACGCCAGAGTGAACCGCGCCAGCGTTCGCCGGAGGCTCTAACTCCTGAGAAGAATTGCCGAGGACACCCTCTCCGCCATACTTCTGCTTCAGGGCTGCTTCAGGACTGCTTCAGGGCCGCTTGTCTGCCAGCGGTTCGCCGTCGTCTTCTTCTTCCAGCAGCACGGCCGCAGCACCGGCCGCCGACAGGCGGACCTGATTGCCTTGGACTGCGGCAACAAGGCCGCCCGAAATATAGTGGTGGTGATCGCCATGCGAACCGCTGTCGGCCTTGGTCATCTTGATGCGGTTGCCTTCGACGCGGTCGACGGTGCCGACATGGACGCCGTCGGCACCGATGATTTCCATATGTTCCGTGATCTCACTGAGGTCGGCCATGTGAAGTCTCCTGTCGGGGGTGGGCGTTGTCTTCGAGTCAACGCGCGAACGGCCCGATCGGCTGCGCCCGATGTGCGCCTGCTGTGAAAATAATTGCAGCGAACGGCGCGTCAGGCCGATCGGTCCGGCCCCAGCATCCTTGAAGGGTCGACGATGCGGTCGTACCCCTCCGCGTCGACGCGGCCGCTGGCGATGGCGGCATCGCGGAGCGTAAGGCCCTGCTGGTGCGCGGTTTTGGCGATCCTGGCTGCCGCATCATAGCCGATGGTCGGCGCAAGTGCCGTGACGAGCATCAGCGAGTTGGCGACGCCGCGGGCGATATTGTCATGCCGGGGTTGAAGGCCGGCAAGCAAATGCTCGGTGAAGCTGGTGGCGGCGTCGGCGAGGAGGCGCACGCTCTGCAGGAAGGCTTGCGCCATGACCGGGCGATAGACATTGAGCTCGAACTGGCCCTGGCTGTTGGCGAAGGCGAGCGTGGCGTGGTTGCCAAGCACGCGGGCGCAGACCTGGGTGAGCGCCTCGACCTGGGTGGGGTTGACCTTGCCGGGCATGATCGAGCTGCCGGGTTCGTTCTCGGGCAGCGCCAGCTCGCCGAGGCCGGCGCGGGGGCCCGAGCCGAGCAGGCGGATGTCGCTGGCGATCTTGTAGAGGCTGGTGGCGACGCTTTCGATGGCGCCGTGAAGGAAGAGCAGTGCGTCTTGGCCGGCGAGGGCCGCGAACTTGTTGGGGGCGGTGACGAACGGCAGCCCTGTCTTCGTGGCGATTTCCGTGGCGATGGCCTCGGCAAAGCCTTTGGGTGCGTTGAGACCGGTGCCGACAGCGGTGCCGCCCTGGGCGAGGGCGAGGATGCCGGGCAGCGCCATCTCGATGCGGGCGATCCCGTCTTCGAGCTGGGACGCATAGCCGGAGAACTCCTGCCCCAGCGTGAGCGGTGTGGCGTCCTGGGTGTGGGTGCGGCCGATCTTGATGATATCGTCCCAGCCTGCGGCCTTGGCGGCGAGATCGGCGTGCATCGCTCGCAGCGCCGGCAGCAATCGCGACGAGACTTCGCGGGCGGCGGCGATGTGGAGTGCGGTGGGAAAGGTGTCGTTGGAGGATTGGCTGAGGTTGACGTGATCATTGGGGTGGATCGGCGTCTTGGTGCCGCGCCGGCCGCCAAGCGCTTCGCTGGCGCGGTTGGCGATGACCTCATTGGCATTCATGTTGGTCTGGGTGCCCGAGCCGGTCTGCCAGACGACGAGCGGGAATTCGGCATCGAGCGTGCCGTCCGCCACCTCCTGTGCGGCGTCGGCGATGGCGCTGGCGAGGCTGGGGTCGAGCCCCCCGAGCCGGGCGTTGGTGCGCGCGGCCGCGGCCTTGATGATGCCGAGCGCATGGATGATCGGCAGCGGCATCCGCTCGCCGCCGATGCGGAAGTTTTCGAGGCTGCGCTGGGTCTGCGCGCCCCAGAGCCGGTCGGCGGGCACGGCAATGGCGCCCATGGAGTCGGTTTCGGTGCGGGTGTCGGTCATGTCTTGTCTCCCGATGGCCCCCGAATTGCGGGCTATCAGCTTTGGGCGAGACAGTCAGCAAACACCTTGGGATCGACGTTGCCGCCCGAGAGCATGACGATGGCGGTCTTGCCGTGCAGATCGACGGTGCCGGCGAGGGCTGCGGCGAGTGCAACGGCGCCGCCGGGCTCGACGACGAGCTTCAATTCGCGG
>JBBSPR010000148.1:0-7163 GCA_038258615.1 Sphingomonadales bacterium | reverse complement strand
GCCCAGCGCATAATCCATCGCCATCATGTCGTCTGGCTGCATCTCGGCAGCCTGCATGTCTTCAGGGTCGCTCATGCGTGCTCCCCATGGCCTTCGGCGTGCCCCATGGCGCTGCGCATCCGCATGATCCCGCGCCGCACCCAGCTCTTCAGCGTGCCGACCGGCACACCTTCGCGCGCCGCCAGTTCCTCATAGGTCAGTCCTTCGAAATAGCAGCTGCGGATTGCCGCGGCCTGGCGCGGGTCGAGCATGGCGAGCGCGGCGTGCACGCTGGCTGCACCGCGTGCCGTGTCGATCTGCGCATCGGCGAGCGGCGCGCAATCCTCCACGAGGCCGGCATCCTCCAGCGGCGACGTCGGGCGCGAGCCCTTGGCGCGCAGCCGGTCGATCGCGCGGTTGCGGGCGATGGTCGCGGTCCAGGTGATCGGGCTGGCACGGCTGGAGTCGAACTCCGCCGCCTTTCGCCAGATCGTCACATAAACATCCTGCAGCACGTCTTCCGCCTCTCCGCGTTCGGGCAGTATACGCAGGATGACACCAAACAGCTTCGCCGAGGTACGGTCGTAAAAGTCGCGGAAGGCCGCCGTATCCCCTTCCGAGGCCTTGGCGAGCAACCCGACGAGCTCGGCAGCGCTGCTCAAAGCCGCCTCAGCTGCATCTGGATCGGCCCTTCGGCCCGGCCGTGAACGAATTGATCAACAAAGGGATTTTCCGCGCTGTCGATAAGGTTTCGTTCACCCTGCCAGATGATCCGGCCCTGGTAAAGCATTGCGACGCGGTCGGCGATTCGCCGCACGCTGGCCATGTCGTGCGTGATGGTCAACGCCGTGATTCCCAGCTCGGAGACGAGCTGGCGGATGAGCGCGTTGATGACATCGGCCATGATCGGATCAAGTCCGGTCGTCGGTTCGTCGAAAAAGATGATCTCCGGGCGCGGCGCAATGGCCCGCGCCAGGGCGACGCGCTTCTGCATGCCGCCGGACAGTTCGGAGGGCTTGAGGTTCGCCACTTCCGGGCCGAGGCCGACCCGCGCCAGATTGTCGAGCGCCGCCGCGCGCCGCTCGCGCGCCGGGCCGGACAGCGCGAAGCTCACGTTGCGCCAGACGGGCAGCGAATCGAACAGCGCGCCGCCCTGGAAGAGCATGCCGAAGCGGGCCTGGTGAGCCGCCAGCGCCCGACCCTTGAGGCCGACCACTTCCTGCCCGTCGATGCGGATCGACCCGGCATCGGGGCGCAGCAGCCCGAGGATGCACTTCATCGTCACCGATTTGCCGGTGCCCGAGCCGCCGATGATCACCATGGATTCGCCCGGCATCACTGTCAGGTCCACGCCCGCCAGCACGGTCTTGCCGCCGAATGCCTTGGTGACGCCGGTGAGTGCGATCTTGGGAACGCTCATCGGCCGAACACGATCACGGTGATGATGAGGTTGGAGAGCAGGATGAGGATGAACGCCGAGACCACGGCGTTGGTGGTGGCGCGCCCCACACCTGCCGCGCCGCCGGAGCTGTTGTAGCCGTGGAAGCAGCCCATGAGGGCGATGAAGAAGCCGAACACCGCCGCCTTGACCATCGAGGAGATGATGTCATCGGCCTTGAGGAACTGGGCGGTGGTGTTGAGATAGGCGGCGGAATTGAAGCCCAGCCGGGTGGTGGCAAGCAGCCAGCCGCCCATGACGCCGAGGATGTTGGAGACCAGCACGAGCAGCGGCATCACCAGCACCGCGGCGAGCACGCGCGGGACCACCAGATAGCGCATCGGATCGGTGCGCAGCGTGGTGAGCGCGTCGATCTGCTCGGTGACGCGCATGGTGCCCAGCTCCGCCGCCATGGCGCTCGCCACACGGCCGGCGACCATCAGCCCGCCCAGCACCGGCCCCAGTTCGCGGACGATGCCGATGACGGTGACGGCGGGCACCGTGCTCGATGCATTGAAGCGGCTGCCGCCGATGTAGATCTGCTGTGCCAGCGCCGAGCCGGTGAACAGCGCGGTGAGGCCCACGACCGGCAGCGAGAACCAGCCGATGACGAGGATCTGCTCCAGGAGCTGGGCGGGATACCAGGGCGGCCGCACAGCGCGCCCGACCACCGCGAACGCAAAGCGCGTCAGCCGGCCGATCGTGGCCAGCAGGCCGAGCACCACGGACCCCAGGGCGATCAGGGCGTGGACAAAGGTTTCGAGGGCACCTGTCATGTGTAGACACGGGCATAGCGATGGCCGAGGCCTGTCAGCAACTCATATTCGGCGCGGCCGGCCTGCGCGGCGGCGGCGCCGACGTCGAAATCCACGGTCAGCCAGTCGCCTTCTGCCAGTGGCGGCGCGTCGGTGACGTCGAAGGCGGTCAGGTCCATCGAAACGCGGCCGATGAGTGGGCACGGCACGCCGGCAGCCCGCGCGGCGCCGTGCGTGGCCATGGCGCGCGGATAGCCATCGGCATAGCCCAACGCCGTGATGGCCACGCGCGTCGGCCGGGTGGCCACGAAGCTGGCGCCATAGCCGACACTCGACCCGGCCGGCACATCGCGCAGCTGCAGGACAGGCGCTTCGATGGCGATGACCGGGTGCAGCTGGTCCCGCGCGGCGGACGGACCGCCGCCATAAAGCCCGATGCCGGGGCGGGTGAGATCGAAATGCCAGTCGGCGCCCAGCGCTATGCCGGCGGAGTTGGCGAGCGCGCGCCGTTTGGCCGGGCTGGGGACGGCGTGGAAGGCGGCCAGCTGCGCGCGGTTGAGGGCGTGTGCAGGCGTTTCGGCGCAGGCCAGGTGGCTGTGCAGCGTGTCGATCGGCATGCCCTCCAGCAGCGACACATCGGCCAGGCCAAGCCGGTTGATGCCGGTATCGACCATGGCATCGGCGGGCCGACCGGTCTGCCGCCAGAGCGCCACCTGAGCCGGGGTGTTGAGCACCGGCCGCACATCGGGGGCAAGTGCCTGTGCCAGCGGCATCTCGGCTGGCGTGATTCCGTGGAGGACCGCCAATTGCGCCCCCCCGGGCAGCGGACCGAGGGCCGCCGCCTCCGCCCAGCTGGCGACGAAGAAATCCCGGGCGCCGGCATGGCTGAGGGCATCGAGGACCTGCCGGGCGCCGAGTCCATAGCCATCGGCCTTGATCGCGGCGCCGGCGGTGGCGCGGCCGCTCGCCGCTGCCAGCAGCCGCCAATTGGCGACCACGGCTTCCAGACTGATCAGCAATCGTGCCGCAAACGCCATGCCTTGCTGTTAGCCGGGCGGGCAGCCCAACACAAATTCATGGGCGCGAAAGCCGCGAGCGGCTACAGGCTGCGACATGCTGAACAGGGACCGTGCCATGAAATCGATCACCAAAGCCGCCATTGCTGCCTTTGCGCTGGGGGGGATCGGGGTGGCCGTTGCGGTGGCGCAGCCGCAACCGAGGCCGGACACCGAGTTTTGCGCGAAGATCCGTGCGCAGAACCCCGGCGGGATCTGCACGCCGAAGGGCGAGTATGTGACGGCCGACAAGGTCTATCTGCCCGATGGCCGGATCATCAACCGCACAACGGGCAGCTGACCTTATTCGTTGGGGCGGATGGCCAGAAGCTCGATGTCGAACTCGAGGACGGCGCCCGGCGGGATGACGCCGCCGGCACCGCGTGCGCCATAGCCGAGGGCGGGCGGCACGACGAAGTGGTACTTCGAGCCGGTCGGCATCAGCTGCACACCCTCGGTCCAGCCGGGGATGACCTGATCGAGCGGGAAGGCCGCAGGCTGGCCGCGCTGATAGCTCGAATCGAAGACCGTGCCATCGACGAGCTTGCCCTCGTAATGAACGAGGACCACGTCGGACGCGGCGGGCCGGGGGCCCTTGCCTTCGGTGATGACCTGATATTGCAGGCCCGTGCTGGTGGTGATCACGCCCGGCTTGTCCTTGTTTGCGGCCAGATACTGTACGTCCGCAGTGCGCACCGCGGCGACTTGCGACTGGGTGCCGACAAGCGCCGCGACACCGGCGATGAGCACCACGACGATGCCGCCGACGATCCAGCGGCCGGAGCCGGGCACCTTCGCACCCGGACTGGCGGTCGATTCGGGAGTGGCCATCGGCAAAATCCTTATCAGCGCGGGGCCAGTTGGCCCGCGCTTGCTTTATGCCGTTTACTTGACGCCGTCGCGTTCCATGCGCTTGCGCTCGAGCTTGCGGGCGCGGCGGACGGCAGCGGCCTTTTCGCGGGCCCGCTTTTCCGACGGCTTTTCATAGTGACGGCGCAACTTCATCTCGCGGTAAACGCCTTCGCGCTGCAGCTTCTTCTTGAGGGCGCGCAGCGCCTGATCAACATTGTTGTCGCGAACCACGATTTGCATGCAGCCGTTCTCTCCATTCACGTCGAGGGGGCTGGCACAGCACCCGCGCTTGTCAAAGACCTGATGATTCCGGCAAGCAGGCCTGCCGGAGCGAAGGGGGCGCATAGCAGAGGGCAGGCGGCGAAACAAGTGCGTCGCCGCTGTGCACGCGGCGGCAGACGGGCGCTTTCCGGGGCAGTGCCGCGGCGTCCTGCGCGCTGGCGGCGGGGCGCCTTCGGCGTTATGGATGTGCCATGACCGATGCAACCCCTGCCCCCGAAAACGCCGCCGAAAATCATGAAATCGACAATGACGTGCCGCTCGATGCGCTGCGCCCGCGGCTGATCGCGGCGATGCTGGCGCACGTGCCGTTCGAGGGCTGGTCTGCTGCGTCACGCGATGGCGGTGCCGATGATGCCGGAATCGACCGTGACATTGCAGCCCTGGCGCTCCCCGATGCAGTGGCGATGACCGACGCCTATACGGCACGCGCCGACGCGATGATGGCCGAAGCCATGGCGGCAGCCGGTGCTGACACGATGAAGATCCGTGCGCGCATCCGGCTGGCGCTGGTGACGCGGCTCGAACAGGCGGCGCATGACAAGGAAGCGGCCCGCCGGGCGCTGGCGGTGATGGCGATGCCACAGAATGCCGCGACAGGCCTGCGCACCTTGTGGCGCACCGCCGATGCGATGTGGCGCGCCGCCGGCGATACCGCGACCGACTTTAACCATTATTCCAAGCGGGTGATCCTCGGGTCGGTCTATTCGGCGACGCTGCTCTACTGGCTCGATGACGACAGCGAGGGCATGACGGACACGCTCGCGTTCATCGACCGGCGGATCGACGACGTGATGAAGATCGAAAAGGGCAAGGCGCGCTTCAAGGCCGGCTTCGAATGGGTGCCGAACCCCACCCGCTTCCTCGGCCGGCTGCGTTATCCGGTATCATCCACCTGAGCGCTGGCGCTGGGCCGGGGCACATGATAATGCCTCGCAACAATCTGTGAGGATCCCGGCGCCGCCATGGCCATTCCGCTGATAATCGACGCGTTGCCGCCGCATACCCGCGCGCTGATCTCGGCCATCGACCGCGCCGGGATCGACCCCGACACGGCGCGGCGGCTGCATGAGCTGGGATTCGACGAGGGCGTGGATGTGGAGGTGCTCCACCGCGCGCCCTTCGGCGGCGATCCGCTGGCGGTGCGGGTGGGCAACATGGTGGTGGCGCTGCGCCGCGCGATGGCAGCGCTCATCGAAGTCGAGCTGGCATGAACGTCGTGCTCGCAAGCCCGGTCGTGGCGCTGGTTGGCAATCCCAATGCCGGGAAGACCAGTCTTTTCAATGCGATGACTGGCTCTCGCCAGAAGGTCGGCAATTATCCGGGGGTGACGGTCGAGCGCAAGGCGGGGCGGCTGCCGCTGACCGACGGCCGCAGCGCCGAGCTGATCGACCTGCCGGGCACCTACAGTCTTGAGCCGCGCAGCCCCGATGAGGCGGTGACCCGCGATGCGGTGCTTGGCCGGCTGGAAGGCGAACGGCCGATCGACGCGATCATTGCCGTGGTCGATGCCACCAACCTGCGCAACCATCTGCGGTTTGCGCTTGAACTCAAGGCGCTCGGCAAGCCGATGGTGGTGGCGCTCAACATGATCGACCTTGCCGACCGCGACGGGATCGAGATCGATGTGCCGGCGCTCGAGGCGCTGCTGGGACTGCCGGTGGTGCCGACGGTGGCGGTGCGCCGGCGCGGGCTGGAAGCGCTGGCCGAGGCCGTGTCCGGCCGACTCGCCACCCCGACCACGGCGCCGCTTGCCACGAATGGCGATATCGCGCCGCTGCAGCGCGAGGCCCGGCGCATCGCTGCCGCCTCCGTGCGCACGGTCGGTGCGCCGAAGCGCTGGTCCGAACGAATCGACGGCGTGGCGCTGCATCCGGTGGCGGGGCCGATGCTGCTGGCGGGACTGCTGTTCTTCATCTTCCAGGCGGTGTTTGCCTGGGCCGAGGCGCCGATGGGCTGGATCGAAGCGCTGATCGGCGCCGGGCAGGATCTGGTCAACGCCAACCTTGGCGAAGGACCGCTGCGCTCGATGCTGGTCGATGGCGTGCTCGCCGGCGTGGGGGCCGTCATCATCTTCCTGCCGCAGATCCTGATCCTGTTCTTCTTCATCCTGCTGCTCGAGCAATCGGGCTATATGGTCCGCGCCGCCTTCATCATGGACCGGTTGATGGCCGGGGTCGGGCTCAACGGCCGCGCCTTCATCCCGCTGCTCTCCAGCTTCGCCTGCGCCATTCCCGGCATCATGGCGGCGCGCACGATCGATTCGCCGAAGGATCGGCTGACCACCATTCTCATCGCGCCGCTGATGACCTGCTCGGCGCGGCTGCCGGTCTATGCCGTGATCATCGCAGCGTTCATTCCGGCGACGCAGGTGGGCGGGCTGTTCAACCTGCAGGGGCTGGTGCTGACGGGCCTCTACCTGTTCGGCGTGATCGGCGCGCTGGTGGCGGCGGCGGCGCTGCGCCGCACGGTAACGCGCGGGCCGAGCCCCAGCTTCCTGATGGAAATGCCGAAATACCAATGGCCGGCCCCCCGCGATGTCGGCATCGGGCTCTACCAGCGCGCGATGGCGTTCCTGGTCCGCGCCGGCACGATCATCCTCGTCTCAACCATCGTGCTGTGGGGGCTTGCCAGCTATCCCAAGCCACCGGCGGACTTCGACGGAACGGCGCTCGACTACAGCCTTGCCGGCCGCATCGGCGATGCCATCGAGCCGATCTTCGCGCCGATCGGGTTCAACCGCGAGATCGCCATCGCGCTGGTGCCGGGCATGGCGGCACGCGAAGTGGCCGTAAGCGCGCTGGC
>JBBSPR010000147.1:0-7206 GCA_038258615.1 Sphingomonadales bacterium | reverse complement strand
TCGGCGTCTCGCCAAAGACTTCGAGCAAAACATCGAAACCGCCACCGCGTGGCTGTTCCTCGCCTCCGTCCAGCTCATAACCCGAAGAATCGCAAGAGCTTAACCCAGACCAACGGGCTTGTGAGTCAGACTCTTACTCTCAGCACCGAGAAGAACAAAGCCATCAGTAGTGAAACTGCGCAATTCCAATTGTTCGTCCGGACTTAGTTCACGGTAGCGCATCGTCTCACCTCACGCGTAGCAGTGTCCGCTTTCAATCAATTGTGGCCGTTCCCCTCACCAATCTGTGTCCTAGCTGACCACGTCCCAAGCACCCGCTCCACCTCATCCAACCGATCCTTCCCGAAATACAGCTCCCCATCCAGCAAGAACGAAGGCACCCCGAACGCCCCCGCCGCCGCCGCGCTTTCCGTGTTCGCCACCAGCTCCGCCTTCACGTCAGGCTCACCCACCAGCGCCGCAATTTCCCCCGCCGGCAGCCCCGCTGCCACCATCGCCGCCTCCCACACCGCGGCATCGCCGAGCGCCAGCCCCTGCTCCCACATCGCCCGCATCATCGCCGCCACATACTCATCCATCACCCCCAGCCGGCCCGCCGCCACAGCACCCCGCATCGCCAGCATCGAATTCACCGGAAAATGCGGGTTCATCCGGAACGCCTCGATCCCATGCCGCGCCATGAACCGCCGCGTCTCCGCTTCCGCATAGGCCAATTTCGCCGGCACCCCGGCAAAGGCCATCATCGGCGGCTGGTTGCCCGTCAGCTTGAAAAGCCCGCCGAGCAGCACCGGGACCCGCCGGAAGCGCACCCCGGTCCGCGCCTCCAGCCCTGGCAGCACCGCCCAGGCCAGATAGGCATTGGGCGCACCCACATCGAACAGAAACTGCGCGTCCATCAAAAGCTCTCCCCGAAAGGCCGCAGGTCCATCTCGTGCGTCCAGGCATCGCGCGGTTGCGCATGGAGCTGCCAATAGGCTTCGGCAATCGACGCCGGGTTCATCAGCGCGCCCTCGCCCGGCACCACACCGCGCTCGGCCATCCGCGCCCGCACCCACTCCGTGTCCACACCCGCATCGATCACCAGATGCGCCACATGGATCCCCTGCGGCCCCAGCTCGCGCGCCATCGCCTGCGCCACCGCGCGCAGCCCCGCCTTGGCCGAAGCGAACGCCGCATAGCCCGCCCCGCCGCGCATCGACGCCGTCGCACCGGTGAAGAAGATCGACCCCTGCCCCCGCGGCACCATCCGCCGCGCCGCCTCTCGCCCGGTCAGAAAGCCGCCATAGCACGCCATCTCCCACACCTTGCGAAACACCCGCTCGGTCGTTGCGGTCAGCGGAAACTGCACATTGGCGCCCACATTGAAGATCACCGCCGCCAGCGGCGCCTCGGCCTCGGCAGCATCCAGAAACCCCGCCACCGACTCCTCGCTGCGCGCATCGAGGCTGTGCCCGGTAAAACGCCCCCCCGCCGCCGCAATCTCGGCCGCCAGCGACGCCAGCTTCTCACCCCCGCGTCGCCCGCCATGCACGGCATAACCACCCGCCGCAAAGCGCCGCGCAATCGCCGCCCCGATAAAGTCCCCTGCCCCCACGATCGCCACGCTCTGCACCATGGCCGGCCTCCACAGCTCTGCTGTCGACTCTAAAGCTTCGCCGACAACTCCTTGATTTCCTTGTTCAGGATGCGATCATTGTCGCAATAATCAACCGGGCAATCGATCAGGTGGACGCCCGGCGTGTCGAGACAATGCTTGAACAGCGCCGGCAGCATCTCGGCACTCGTCACCCGGTGCCCATGCGCGCCATAGCTCTTGGCATAGGCCACGAAATCGGGGTTGCCATAGGTCAGCCCCCAATCCTTGAAGCCCATGTTCGCCTGCTTCCAGCGGATCATCCCATAGCTGTTGTCGTTCAATATCAGCACGGTGATGTTGAGCCCGAGCCGCACCGCGGTCTCCATCTCCTGGCTGTTCATCATGAACCCGCCATCGCCGCACACCGCCATCACCTTGCGATCGGGATAGACCATGTTCGAGGCCATGGCGCTCGGCAGCCCGGCGCCCATCGTCGCCAGCGCATTGTCGAGCAGCACCGTGTTGGGCCGATAGGCTGTATAATTGCGCGCGAACCAGATCTTGTACACGCCATTGTCGAGCGCGATGATCCCGTCCTCGGGCATCACCTTGCGCACCTGGTCGACCAGATGCTGCGGGTAGATGGGAAAGCGCATGTCACCGATCGCGGCATCGCGGTGCAGCACCTCCTGCGCGCGCGCTGCCAGCATCCCGTGGAACGCCCAGTGCGGCTGCACCCTGATCGCCTCCTTCAGCTGCCACACGGCATTGGCAATATCGCCCACCACCTCGATCTGCGGAAAATACACCGGATCGACCTCCGCCGATCGGAAGCTCATGTGGATCACCGTCGTCCCATCATGGCCCATGAAGAAAGGCGGCTTTTCAATGACATCATGGCCGATGTTGACGATCACATCGGCCTTGCGCACCGCGGCATGGACAAAATCCCCCGCCGAAAGCGCTGCACAGCCGAGGAACTTCGAGTGCCGCTCATCGATCACACCCTTGCCGAGCTGCGTCGTCAAAAACGGGATTCCCGTCTTTTCAACGAGTTCGAGCAGCATCTTCGATGTCATCGTGCGGTTGGCACCCGCGCCCACCACCAGGATCGGCGCCTTGGCCGCCTCGATCGCGCGCACCGCCGCCAAAATGGCCTTGCCATCCGCCAGCGGCCGCCGCGCATAGCTCGGCGGGATCGGGGTCGCGTCGGTCGGGTCGTGCGCGATGTCCTCGGGCAGCTCGAGGTGCGTCGCCCCCGGCTTCTCCTCTTGCGCCAGCCGGAACGCCTCGCGCGTCCGCGCCGGGATATTGTCCGCGCTCGCAAACTGGTGCGTGTATTTGGTGATCGGCCGCATCATGTCGATCACGTCGAGAATCTGGAATCGCCCCTGCTTGGATTTCTTGATCGGCTTCTGCCCGGTGATCATCAGCATCGGCATCCCGCCCAGAAATGCATAGGCCGCCGCCGTCACCAGGTTGGTCGCCCCCGGCCCCAGCGTCGCCAGGCACACCCCCGCCTTTCCGGTATGCCGCCCATAGGTCGAGGCCATGAACCCCGCCCCCTGCTCATGCCGCGTCAGGATCAGCCGAATCTTCGTCGATCGCGAAAGCGAATCCAGAAAGTCGAGGTTCTCTTCCCCCGGCACTCCGAACACATATTCCACGCCCTCGCCCTCGAGGCATTGCACCAGCAGATCGGAAGCCTTTGTCATCATATGTCTCCCCGCCCAACGCCCGATGATGCCCCCGAGACGGCCCGGTGGAAACCCATGATGTGCGCCCGATGCCTGCTCAGTCGCGTTCCAGCTTCGCCTTTTCCGCGTCCGCCCAGCGCTCGCCGGCATCGCCTCCCCACAACAGCCAGGCCACATAGCCCGCCGACGGGTCCGCCTCATCGCCCCAGCGATGCGCCTTGGCGTCCTTGTCCACCGCATGGCGCTTGAAATAGCTGCTGATCGCAACGATGTCGTCGTCGTTCACCGCCTTGCCCTCGGCCAGCTGCCGCGCCCGCTTCACCCCCACATCGGTGCCACCGCGCCCGAACCGCTCGCGCAATTCCAGCCCGCGCTTGGCCGCCTTCGCCACACCGGCCGGTGCCGTCCGCGCCATCTCAGCGCTCCTTCTTCAGCGCGCCCGGCTTGTGGATCGCCTCGCCGCCCGTATCGGATTTCACCTTGTACTGCGGCTCCTCCCTGGAAGCCTTGGCAACATGCCCCTTCACCTTCGCGGTGCCCGTCACCTTCTTCACCACCTCGCCGTGCGAGTGCCCCCCGCTCGAATCCCACTCGACCCGATCGCCCTTCTTGAAATTCTTGTCCGCCATACGGCCTCCATGTGCTGCCGCACATCAACCGCCCAACAGCACCCCGGTTTCCCGCAACCCAGATGTCCTGTCACACCACCCCATAAGCCAGCATCGCATCGGCCACCTTCTTGAAGCCGGCAATGTTCGCGCCTCGCACATAATCGGTGTGCCCCTTGCTGTCGGAGCCATATTCCAGGCAGCGATCATGGATGCCTTCCATGATGTCGACCAGCTGCTGCTGCACATCCTCCGCCTTCCAGCTGATCCGCGCCGAATTCTGGCTCATTTCCAGTCCGGACACCGCCACCCCGCCGGCGTTGGAAGCCTTGCCCGGCGCATAAAGGATCTTCGCCGCCTTGAAGGCATGCACCCCGTCGAGGTCGGTCGGCATGTTCGCCCCTTCCGAAACCGCCATGCAGCCATTCCTGAGCAGCGTCTCCGCCTCCTGGCCGTTCAACTCGTTCTGCGTCGCACACGGCATCGCCATATCGCACGCCACCCCCCATGGCCGCGCACCGCCACCATGGAAGGTCGAGCCCTTGAATTCCTTGGCATAGTCCGAAATCCGGCCGCGGCGGTGCGTCTTGTGCTCCTTCACCCAGTCGATCTTCTCCTGGTCGATGCCATCGGGATCGTGCACGAACCCTTCCGAATCCGAGAGCGTCAGCACCTTGCCGCCCAGCGCCACGATCTTCTGCGCCGCATGCGTCGCCACATTTCCCGATCCCGAAATCACCACGGTCTTGCCCTCCACGGCATCCCCCCTGGTCTTCAGCATGCTCTGCAGAAAATACACAGCGCCATAGCCCGTCGCCTCGGTGCGGACCAGCGAGCCGCCCCATTCAAGCCCCTTCCCCGTCAGCACGCCCGTGAAGTTGTTGGTGATCCGCTTGTACTGGCCGAACATGAAGCCGATCTCGCGGCCGCCAACGCCGATGTCGCCAGCCGGCACATCCACATCGGCGCCAATGTGTCGATAAAGCTCGGTCATGAAGCTCTGGCAGAAGCGCATGATTTCATTAACGCTCTTGCCCTTGGGGTTGAAGTTGGATCCCCCCGTGCCGCCCCCCATCGGCAGCCCGGTCAGCGCGTTCTTTAACGTCTGCTCGAACGCCAAGAACTTCAGCACGCTCTCGTTCACACTCGGATGGAAGCGCAAGCCGCCCTTGTAAGGCCCGATCGCAGTGTTGTTCTGCACCCGCCAGCCGCGCTGCACCCGGATATTGCCCTTGTCATCCTCCCAGCACACCCGAAACGAGATCACCCGGTCGGGCTCGGCAATCCGCCGCAGGATCTGCGCCTCGTGATATTTCACCTTGTCGGCCATGAACCCGAAAATATCCTCGGCCACCTCGGTGACCGCCTGCACGAATTCCTCCTGCCCCGGATTGCGCTTTCGCACCCCCTCGACAAAGCGCGGCAGGTCGACATGCTCTGATAAGGCCATTTGTTCCCCCAGTGCGGGCATGAATTTCCAACATGCCGCAGCGCCCCATGTCCCCAAGGCCGGCTGCAACGACTCGCCACCACATAGGGATTGTCGGCGCGAAGCCCCCCCGCCGCAACCCCCTCGAAGCCGCCATCAAGCACCCCTCCCCCCCCTGCGGGGAAGGCGACTCGCGCGCCATCGCGCGAGCAGGGCTGGGCAAGCGCAACACCCCTCCCTCCCCCCTGCGGGGAGGGCGACTCGCGCGCCTTCGCGCGAGCGGGGTGGGGGTCGCTCAGGCCGCCGTCAAAGCTCTCTGTCGTCGAAACGCCAAAGCAAGGCGCGAGTCCGCATCGAGCGGAGCCAGATGCGCTACGCGCTACGCAGCGCTCCAGCCCCCATCCATCACCATATTCGCCCCGGTCACCTGCGCACACGCATCCGAACACAGGTGCAGCGCCATCGCCGCCACCTGTTCCACCGTCACGAACGCCTTGGTCGGCTGTGCCTTCAGCAGCACATCGTCGATCACCTGCTCGCGCGTCAGCCCCCGCGCCTTCATCGTGTCGGGAATCTGCTTCTCCACCAGCGGCGTCCAGACATAGCCCGGCGAAATCGTGTTCACCGTGATACCATTCTCCGCCGTCTCCAGCGCCACCGTCTTGCTCAGCCCCAAAAGGCCATGCTTCGCCGCCACATAAGCGCTCTTGAACGGGCTCGCGACCAGCGAGTGCGCACTCGCCGTCGAGATGATCCGCCCCCAGCCCCGCGCCTTCATCCCCGGCACCGCCGCCGCCATCGCATGGAACGCCGCCGCCAGGTTGAGCGCCATGATCAGGTCCCACTTCTCGGGCGGAAAGTCCTCCACCGGCGCCACATGCTGCATGCCGGCATTGTTCACCAGCACATCGACGCGCCCGAAATCGGCTTCCGCCTTCGCCACCATCGCCCGCACCGCAGCACCGTCGGTCAGGTCCGATCCGTCGTGCGCCACCCGCACCCCATGCCGGTCGGCCAGGTCCTTCACCGTCGCCGCCACCGCATCCGCCTCGCCGAAGCCGCCGATCACCAAGTCGGCGCCCGCCGCCCCCAGCACATCCGCCACGCCCAGCCCGATGCCGCTCGTGGCCCCTGTCACCAGCGCCACCTTGCCGCTCAAAAACCTGCTCACACGCCACTCCTCACCAAAGTGTGTTTCGGAAAAGTGGGAACCGGTTTTCCGACAAAAACACACGATAACAAATGAAAATCACTCCGCCGCCATCGCCATCCCGATGTTGCCGGGCGCGGTCAGATCATGGCTCGAAACACCCTCGGGCATGTCGTGCGCCAGCCTCACAGCACAGCCCAGCCCCGCCGTCATGTCGTGCTGCCCCGCCGCCCAATGCGCACGCATCGTCACCCGGCTGAACTCGCGCCCCCGCGCCGCGCCGCGCACCGGCTGCTCCTTGTACACCAGCTGGCCGATCGCCACTCGCCCGCCGGCACGCGCCGCATGCGCCAGCGCCTTCGCCTCGCGGCTGTCCTGCAGCTCGGCCGGCAACTTCGCCAGCAGCTTTCGCGCATTCGCCCGCACCGCATCCAGCTTCATGCTCACATTGGTCGCAAGGCGCGTGCGGCTGGAATAGCGGATGTCGGACACCCGCTCCTCGGCCTCGGCGACGCTCTGCGGCATTTCCCCGCGCGCCGGAAACAGGTCGACCTGCACCACAACCATGTCGGTCTCCGGCCGGTTGTCGAGCACATGCTCCAGCGGCGTGTTGGACACCAGCCCGCCGTCGTCTTTCACTCGGTAGCGAAAACGGTCCAAACCGTGGAAGTTGAGTTCCGGTGTATAGGTCACCACGCCGGACACGGGGTTCACCTGCAGCGAGCCGTGCAACGGCTGCGCTGTGA
>JBBSPR010000146.1:0-7230 GCA_038258615.1 Sphingomonadales bacterium | reverse complement strand
TCCCTCGCCGGCACCGCGGTCGAGTTCTACGATTTCTACATCTATGCCACCGCCGCCGCCCTGGTGTTCGGGCCGCTGTTCTTCCCCGCCGAAGACCCCGGCGCGCAGCTTCTCGCCGCCTATGCCAGCTTCGCCGTCGCCTTCATCGCCCGCCCCATCGGCGCCCTCGCCTTCGGCCATTTCGGCGACCGGATCGGCCGCAAGTCGACGCTGGTCGCCTCGCTGCTCATCATGGGCCTCAGCACCTTCCTCATCGCCTTCCTGCCGGGCCATGCCAGCATCGGCTGGGCCGCCCCGCTGCTCTTGTGCATCCTGCGCTTCGGCCAGGGTTTCGGGCTGGGGGGCGAATGGGGCGGGGCTGCTCTCCTTGCGGTCGAAAACGCCCCGCCGGGCTGGCGCGGCCGCTTCGGCATGTTCCCGCAGTTCGGCGCTCCCATCGGCTTCATCGCCGCCAACGGCTTGTTTTTGCTGCTCGGCCTGACACTTTCCGAAGCCGATTTCATCAGCTGGGGCTGGCGGCTGCCATTCCTGGCGTCGATCCTGCTCGTCGCCATCGGGCTATGGGTGCGGCTGAAACTCACCGAAACCCCGGCCTTCACAGCCGCCCTGGCGCAAGCGCCACCAGCGAAAGTGCCGCTCGTCGAGTTGCTCAAACATCATTGGCGACTGACCCTGACCGGCATTTTCGGCGTCATCGCCTGTTTCGCGCTCTTCTACATCGCCACTGCCTTCGCGCTGGGTCATGCCACCACCGCCATGGGTTTCGCCCGCGAGACGGTGCTGCAGGTGCAACTCGTCACCATCCTGTTTCTCGCCCTCGGCATCGCCCTGTCCGGCTGGCTGTCGGACCGGTTCAGCCCCCGCACCGTGCTCATCGGCGGCAGTATCGGCGGCATCCTTGCCGGGCTGGCAATGGCGCCGCTGCTGGCGCTCGGGCTGCCGGGGTTGGCAATATTTCTGGCACTGGCGCTGTTCACCATGGGCTTCGTCTATGGCCCGCTCGGCGCCTGGCTGCCGGGGCTTTTTCCGGCGCGCGTGCGCTACACCGGCGCCAGCCTCGCCTTCAACGCCGGCGGCATCATCGGTGGCGGCCTCACCCCGGTCATCGCGCAATCGCTTGCCACCAGCTACGGCCTCGTGCCGGTGGGGCTGTGGCTGGCGGGGGCGTGCGGGCTCTCGCTTATCACGCTGGTCTTGCACCGCGCGCAAAAGCCAGCATAGCGTCGGGCATGCGCACAATCCTCGCCCTTTCCGCCCTGTTTCTTGCCACCACCGCTCATGCCGCCGAGCCCGGCGAGCTGGCGCGCTGGGAAGCACAGGCCAAGCGCGTGACGATCACGCGCGACGATTTCGGCATCCCGCACATCAAGGGGAAGTCCAACGCCGATGCCGTATTCGGCATGATCTACGCGCAGGCCGAGGACGACTTCAACCGCATCGAAGTCAATTATCTCAACGCGCTGGGCCGCATGGCCGAAGCCGAGGGCGAAAAGGCGATCTGGACCGATCTGCGCCAGCGGCTGTGGATCGACGACACCGAGCTCAAGGCCGAATATGCCAAGTCCCCGGCGTGGCTGCAGGCGCTGATGACCAGCTGGGCCGATGGCCTCAACTATTGGCTGGAAAAGCATCCGGGTCGCGCCCGCGTGCTCAGCCGCTTCGAGCCCTGGATGGCGCTGGCCTTTTCCGAAGGCTCGATCGGCGGCGATATCGAAAGCGTCAACACCACCCGCCTCCAGAACTTCCACGAGAACCGCAACATCGCGCTGAGTGCCGAGGACCGTGGCGCAATCGCCACCGAGCCTGCCGGCTCCAACGGCTTCGCCATCGCCCCCTCCAACACCGCGGCCAGGCGCGCGCTGCTGCTGATCAACCCGCACACCAGCTTCTTCTTCCGCTCCGAAAGCCAGCTGCAATCGGACGAAGGCATAGATGCCTATGGCGCCACCACCTGGGGGCAGTTCTTCATCTACCAGGGCTGGAACCGGAACCTCGGCTGGATGCACACCTCGTCAGGCGCCGATGTGATCGACGAGTTCGCGCTCACGATCGAGACCCGCGACGGCAAGCCGGGCTATCGCTATGGCAACGAGTGGAAGCCGCTCGAACGCCGCGACATCACGCTGGCGATCAAGGACGCAGCGCCACGCACCATCACGACTTGGGCGTCCGTGCATGGCCCGGTCGTGCGCGCCGAGGGCGAGAAGTGGGTGGCGGTCAGCCTCATGCACAAGCCGTCGGCAGCGCTGCAGCAGAGCTGGCTGCGCACCACCGCCAAGGACCTCAAGGATTACATGCGCATCGCTGATCTGCGCGCCAATTCGTCCAACGCCACTCTGTTCGCCAGCCGGCAGGGAGACATCGCCTACCTCCATCCGCAATTCATGCCCAAGCGCGACACCCGCTTCGATTACACCCGGCCGGTGGATGGCAACGACCCCGCCACCAACTGGCAGGGCGAGCATGCGGTGGAGGACCTTCCCAACGTGATCAACCCCAAGTCCGGCTGGGCGATGAACACCAACAACTGGCCGTGGTCCGCCGCCGGCGCCAGCAGCCCGAAGCAGGCCGATTATCCGAAGTACATCGACAACCAGACCGAGAATCCGCGCGGTGTGAACGCCACCCGCCTGCTTTCCGCCAAGGCGAACTTTACCCCCGACACGCTGCTCGAAGCCGCCTATGATCCGTGGCTGTCGGGGTTCGCAGCGCTCATCCCGACTTTGGTCGAAGCCTATGACGGGCTGCCGACCAGCGACCCGATGCGCATCACCCTGCAGGGCCCGATCGGGGCGCTGCGCACCTGGGACTACAAGACTTCGGAAGCCAGCGTGCCGACCACGCTCGCCACCCGCTGGGGCGAAACGCTTTGGGCGCGCTTCGGCGAGCAGGCACGCGCCGAGCGCATGCCGATGATCGACTTCCTCAAGGTGCGCGTGCCCAACACCGACAAGCTCGTGGCGCTCGCCGACACCACCGGCGGCCTCACCCGCGAATGGGGCAAGTGGGACGTGCCATGGGGCGAGGTGAACCGCTATCAGCGCGTGTCGCCCGCCATCGAGCAGGCCTTCACCGATGCCGCCCCCAGCATCCCCATCCCCTTCGCCTCGGCCAACTGGGGCAGCCTCGCCAGCTATGGCACGGTGCGCCCGGCCGGCATGAAGCGCAGCTATGGCCGCTACGGCAACAGCTTCGTCGCGGTGGTGGAGTTCGGGCCGACGGTGAAGGCACGCGCCATCATGGCCGGCGGCCAATCGAGCGACCCGGCCTCGCCGCACTACAATGATCAGGCCGAGCGCTATCGCACCCATGATTTCCGTCCGGTCTATCTCACCCCTGCCGATCTGAAAGGGCATGTGACGCGCCGCTATTCGCCCGGCCAGTGACCCGGGCCAGTGACCCGGGCCAGCGGCCCTTCCCTGGTGCTTGCAGCGGTCTCGCATCACCCGTCTATGCATCCTCGACGCGGACGGGTATGGTCTTGCAAGTGGCGGCTGGACTGATGAGGGTCGCAACATGAATCTGCGACAGATCGAGGTCTTTCACGCGGTCTATTTGGCCGGATCGATCAGCGGGGCGTCAAGGCGCCTGAACGTCTCGCAACCCTCGGTCAGCAAGGTCATCGAGCATGCCGAAGCCGGGCTTGGCTTCAAGCTCTTCACCCTCACCAAGGGCCGGCTGAGCCCCACCGAGGAGGCGCATCTGCTGTTCCGCGATGTGGCCGACCTCCATGCGCGGATCGATGTCTTCAGCCAGGGCGCCCGCAACCTGCGGACTGCCGTGGCGGGGCATATGCGGATCGGCGTACTCCCATCGCTGGCGCTGGCGTTCACGCCCAAGGTGGTCGCGCGGTTTCGCACCCTGCATCCAGGAGTCAGTTTCGAGATTTCGGCGATCCAGCATGACAGCTTCCTGCATGTTCTCGAATCGCGAGAGTGCGATTTCGTGATTGGGCACCCGCTGATCTTCAGCGCCGATGTCGAGGCGGTGGCGCTCGGCCACGGGCGGGTCGGGGCGCTCTTCCAACCCGGCGCGTTGCTGGAGACGATGCGCGATACCGGGCCGGCCGTGTCGGTGGACGCGCTTCGCGGCAAGGAGATTGTCGGCCTGGCGGACGGTGTTGCGATTGGCGCTATCACGCCGCCGGAGATTTTTTCGAGCCGCCCTGCACCGTCGCTGGTTGCCCGATCGGTCTTCATCGCCGCAGCACTTGCGCGCCACAGCGGCGCCATCGCCATTGTCGATGAATTCACCGCAATGGGCTATGCCGATAGTCGCCTCCTGTTCCGTCCGCTTGTACCCGATGTGCAATTCGAGCTTGTGGCGCTGCATCTGGCGGCACATCCGCTCTCGCGCATCGCGCATCGGTACCTCGATCTCAAGCGAACGATGATTGCCGAGATCAGCCACTGGATGGCATCTTCAGAGCCTGACACAGGCGCCTGAGCTCAGAAAATGGTTTCGACCCATAGCCTGGAGTTATACCGCGACGCAGCATTGATGGGACAAATTGGCTTGACCCTGCGTGCCCTGCGACATCAGATACCAATCATGACAGCTGGATGACGGGCCGCAGAGCTCGCGAACTGCTGCAGAGGTTTGCCGGAAGTCGGGGAGGACATCGGCAATCCAGGGTCGAATTCACAGGGGGTAAAATGCGCAAGCAATCCGATCGTCCGACAGTTTTGCGGACTGCAAGCCGTGTGGCGCTGTGCGCTGCCATGATGACAAGCGCCGCGATCGCCCAGGCGCAAGCCGCGGCACCCGCGACCACCGCCGATGCCGAGGAGCCCGCCGCAGACGAAATCCTCGTGGTCGGCTCGCAGATCAGGGGTGCCAAGATCAACACCGCGCTGCCGGTCACGGTGATCGGCGTCGATGAGATCCGCACCACCGGTGCCATGTCCGGCGACGAGCTGTTCCGTTCGATCCCGCAGTTCGGCGATGTGCGCTTCAACAGCCAGCAGCTTCCGGGCAGCTCGAACGCGGCGCGCGGCGATGTCGGCTCGCTCGATCTGCGCAGCCTTGGCGTGGGCAACACACTGGTACTCATCAATGGTCGCCGCGGCGTCAACCATCCCACCAGTCAGGCCAATCTGCAGCTGGTGCCTGTGCTGACCTTCAACAGCAACACGATCCCGGTGAACGGCATTTCGCGGATGGAAGTGCTGCGCGATGGTGCCGCCGCCATTTACGGCGCCGATGCCGTGGTGTGGTCAACGCCGTGCTCAAGACCAACTACGAGGGTGCCGAATTCTCGATGCAATATGGCGGGGCGGAGAGCACCGGCTTCGGCGAGTTCAACTTCAACGGCACCGTGGGCACCAACTTCGCCCAAGGCCGCGGCAACATCACCTTCTTCGGCAGCTATGATCGCGGCACCGGGCTCCTCTCCACCGATCAGGATTTCACAGCGTCATCGGACAAGCGGCCGCTTTTCGTCGGCACGCGGTTCGAAGGCCAGGCCTCGCTCGATGGCACTTCCACCGTAACCCCCTGGGCCTCGCTGCAGACGCCGGCGACCTTCGGCACGGTCCGCCGCAACGGGGCGGCACTCACCAGCGCGTCGGGCCAGTTCCATATCTAGCCAGCAAGCCAGGACGGCTGCCGCGTCGGCCTTGCGAATGGCATCTGCATCGATGATGGCTTGCTGACGACGGCCGGTGCCGATCGCAACCTGCGGCTCGACACCGATGCACAAGGCACCACCATCCTGCCCACGGTCGATCGCATCAACCTGTTCACCACCGCGAATTTCGAACTGACCGAAGATGTGACGCTGTTCGGCGAAGCCGGCTATTTCAACAGCGTGTCCAACGCCCAGCAGTCGCCGATCGGCACGCTGGCCGCACTTCCCATCACCATTCCGGCGAGCAACTACTGGAACCCGTTCGGCCAGGCCGTCTTTGCCAATGGCCAGGTCAACCCCAACCGGTTGTCGGGCACCAACGTGCCGGCGGAAGGGCTTCCGGTCACCATCCGCGGCTACAGCTTCACCGATTTCGGCCAGCAGCAGGTGCGCGTTGTCGTCGAGCAGTTCCGCACCCTGGCAGGCCTTCGCGGCCAGATCAGCGGCTTCGATTGGGAAACAGCGGTCAGCTATTCGGAAGCGACCGCCACCGACACCAGCAGCAACATCAGCCGCACGGCGCTGACGGCCGCCCTGGCGCTCTCGACACCCGATGCCTACAACCCTTTCGCCGGCGGTTCGCTCAGCGCACCGCAGACCGGCAACATGACCGGCAACAATGCCGCAACGATCGATTCAGCGCGGCAGGATCTGGTGCGCTTCACCAAATCGACGCTGCTCACCTATGATCTGCGCATCTCCCGCCCCGATCTGATCGAGCTGCCGGGGGGCAGCGTCGGCTTTGCGAGCGGCTTCGAGTGGCGGCGCGAGACGCAACTCGATGATCGTGATCCGCGCATCGACGGCACGATCGGTTTCATCGATCCGGTCACCGGCCAGGAGTTCGGCGATCTGGTCAATTCGGCGCTCAACCCCGACACCTCGGGCGCGCGCAATGTCGCCTCGGTCTATGCCGAGCTGCAGGTACCGCTGGTGTCGCCGGAAATGAGCATTCCGCTCATCCACCGGCTCGACATCCAGCTCGCCGGCCGCGCCGAACGCTACAGCGATTTCGGCAATGTGGCCGTGCCCAAGGTAGCGGGTGCCTGGGACATCGTGGAGGGCATCCGCCTGCGCGGCTCCTGGTCCAAATCCTTCCGTGCCCCCAACCTCGAGCAGACCAACGCCACTGTTGTGATCCGTGCCAACAACCGGCAAGACTTCATCTTCTGCGAGGCCGATCTCCGCGCCGGGCGCATCGCCAGCTTCGCCGGCTGCGCGCGGTCGCAATCCACCCAGGCACGCCGCGCCGGCAACCCCGATCTCGATGCCGAGCGCGCCAACACCCTCTCGTTCGGTGCCGTGCTCGAGCCGCCGCTGCCCGATGGCATGGGCAGCCTCACCTTCACCGCCGACTGGTGGCGGGTGAAGCAGACCGGGCTGGTCGGCATCTTCGGGGAAGGCAATGCGCTGACGCTCGACTATCTGCTGCGCCTCGACGGCCAGGCCAACCCCAATGTCGAGCGCGCGCCGGTGACGGCCGACGACATCGCCGATTTCGCCGGCACCGGGCTCACCCCGGCCGGCCAGGTGCTGTTCGTGCGCGATCAATATGTCAATCTGCAGCCGCAGCTGGTGAAGGGCATCGACCTGGCGCTGAT
>JBBSPR010000145.1:0-7245 GCA_038258615.1 Sphingomonadales bacterium | reverse complement strand
CTGTTGTCCATGGCGCTGCCCGGGATGATCCTGGCGTTCCGCGATCGGTCCGAGGAGCTTGGCGACTGACGTCAGCCGATTTCGAGGAGCACCATGCCATCGGCCACCTGGTCCCCGGCGCTGATGTTGAGCGCGGTGATGGTGCCGACCGCGGGGCTGAGCAGGCGATGCTCCATTTTCATCGCTTCGAGAATGGCGAGGCGCTGGCCGACCTCCACTGAATCACCCAAGGCGACATCAAGGCTGAGCACACGGCCGGGCATCGGCGCGCGCAACTGGCCCGAGCGGGCGCCGGCGACGGCCTTGGGGGGAGCTTGGCGAGCGAGCATCCAGCTCTGACCGTCCATCCTGACTTCAATGGCTTGGGGGGTGATGTGGAGATACGCGCTGAAGCAGCCGCTGCCGCCTTCCAGCCGGTGGCGGCCATCGGGCAACGGGCGCAGCGCCGCTTCGCCGATCATCTCCAGTCCCGCCAGCCGCAGCCGCCCCGCCACCGGCCGAACGCTGATGGAATGCAGAACGTCGCCGGCCCAGAGCCGCACATGCGTTTCGAGCGGCAGATTGAGCCGGAAGGCTTTTCCGAAGGCGCTTTCGCCGGCGGCGGGCGGGGTACCGAGTGCTGCGGCGGCGAATGCCAGCACCACCTCGGGGACGGGCTCGGCGGATGGGAGCAGCGCCGCCGCATGGGTGGCGATGAACCCGGTATCGAGATCGCCGGCCACAAACGCCGGGTGGCTGGCGAGGCGGGCGAGGAAGGCGCGGTTGGACTTGAGCCCCGTCACCACCGTGGCGTCAAGGCCGTCGGTGAGGGCGGCCAGTGCCTCTTCGCGGGTGGGTGCCGCGGCGATGAGCTTGGCGATCATCGGATCATAGTCGAGCCCGATGCGGCTGCCCTGTTCGATGCCGGTGTCGACGCGGAGTGCCGGCGGAAAGCGCAGCGCCTCGATGGTGCCGGTGCTCGGCAGAAAGCCTCCATCGGCATCCTCGGCATAGAGCCGCGCTTCCACGGCATGGCCGGTCGCCTGGATCTCGTCCTGCACCAGTGGCAGCGGCTCGCCGCGCGCGACGCGGAGCTGCCATTCGACGAGATCGACGCCGGTGATGGCTTCCGTGACGGGATGTTCGACCTGGAGGCGGGTGTTCATCTCCATGAAGTAGAAGGCGGGGTCGCCATGGGAGTCGACATCGTCGAGATCGAGCAGGAACTCGACCGTGCCGGCGTTGCGATAGTCGATCGCGGTGGCGGCGGTGACGGCGGCGACGCCGAGCATGTGGCGCAGCCGGTCCGAAAGGCCGGGGGCGGGGGCCTCCTCGATCACCTTCTGGTGGCGGCGCTGCAGCGAGCAATCGCGCTCGTGGAGGTGGACGACATTGCCGTGGGAATCGGCAAACACCTGCACCTCGACATGGCGTGGGCGGCGGACGAGCTTTTCGAGAAGCACCGCGGCATTGCCGAAGCTGGCCTCGCCCTCGCGCTGGGCGGCCATCAGCGCATCCTGGAAGCCGGCGGCCTCGGTGACGGCACGCATGCCCTTGCCGCCGCCGCCGGCGACGGCCTTGATGAGGAGCGGGAAGCCGATCGCCTCGGCGGCGCGTTGCAGCCGGATGAGGCTCTGGTCCATGCCCTGATAGCCAGGGGTGACGGGAACGCCGGCCTTTTTCATCAAGGACTTGGCGGCATCTTTTAAGGCCATGGCGCGGATGGCTGAACTTGGTGGGCCGACGAAGATCAGCCCGGCGGTCGCCACGGCGGCGGCGAAATCGGCGTTCTCGGAGAGGAAGCCATAGCCGGGGTGAATGGCTTCGGCGCCCGTTTGCCGAGCAATGGCAATGATGCGGTCGGCGTTCAGGTAAGGGCGCGCACTGTCCGGCCCCAGGCTCACGGCTTGGGTGGCTTCGCGGACGTGTGGGGAGGCGGCATCGGCATCGGCGTGCAGCGCCACCGTCTCGATGCCCATGGCATGCGCGGTGCGGATGATGCGGCGGGCGATTTCGCCGCGGTTGGCGATGAGGAGCTTCTTCATTTCGGGCAGCCGTTCGGCTCGGCGGTCCAGGTGAGGCTGGTCAGTTTCCAGCTGCCGTCGATTTTGGCGAGGCCGAAGCTGTCGATGCCGCAATGGAGGCGCTTGCCGCCGACGTCGATGGTGTAGGGCGACCAGACATGGGCGAGGTCGCGCTGGATGAGCACTGTCGGGTTCTGGATGCGCTCGTCGACCGGCGGGCGCCCGGGGGTGCGGAAGGATTGGGCCATTTGTGCGCGGTTGATGGTGCGGGTGCGGAGGGTATCGTCGGCCTTATCATAGTCTTGCGACACAATGATCGCTTCGGGGACCATGACCTGCTCGATGAGGGCAGCGTCCCTGGTGTTGACGGCACGCAGGGCGGCATCGATCACGGCAAGGACATCGTCGCGCGGGGCTGCGGCGGCCGGGGTGGCGAGGAGGAGGAGGGCGGAGGCGAGCGGCTTGAGCATGGGCAGGGGCCTTTGGTGGGGGCTGTCAGTCGAGGCGGTTCCAGTCGGGCGCGCGCTTTTCGAGGAAAGCGCGCAGGCCTTCGCGGCCCTCGGGGCTGGTGCGGCGGGCAGCGATGCGGGAGGCGGTTTCGGTGCGCAGCGCATCGGTGATCCGCTCGCCGCTGATGGTGGCGATGAGCGCCTTGGCATCAGCGACGGCGCCGGGTGCTGCGGCCTGCAAGTGGCTGAGCCAGAAGGTGATTTGTGCCTCTGCAGCGTCGCGGTCGATGGCGGTTTCGTGGGAGAGGCCGATGCGCTGCGCCATTTCGGGGCCGAAAGGCTCGGCGGTGAGGAAGAGGCGGCGGGCGTGGGAGGCGCCGATCTTGGCGATGACAAAGGGCGAGATGGTGGCGGGGGTGAGGCCGAGGCGGACTTCGGAGAGGCGGAAGGTCGTGCCTTCCTCGGCGACGACCATGTCCGCGCACGCTACCAGCCCGACGCCGCCGCCGGAGACGGCTCCGTGGACGCGGGCGATGACCGGCTTGGGGCAGGCGTTGATGGTTGCGAGCATGTCTGAGAGTTTAAGCGCATCCGCTTGATTTTGCACGGGCATGAAGTCGGCGGCGCGGCGCATCCAGTTGACATCGGCGCCGGCGCAAAAGGATTTGCCTTCGCCGCTGAGAACAATGGCGCGCACCGCGGGGTCGGTGCCGAGGGTGCGAAACGTGTCCTCCAGCGTGGCGATCAACGCCTCGTCGAAGGCGTTGTGGCGTTCGGGTCGGGCGAGGGTGACGTGCGCGGTGCCGGCGTCGTCAATGTGTGTCGTTAAGCCAGAACTTGCCGATGGTGCAATCATGTTCTGAGATAGCCGGCCAAGTAACAAGTAATCGCTTGTTGTATTGTATAGATCACAAATCTTCAAAATTATGGCTAGCGGTGGGACGGCTTCTCCTCGCTCGTATTTACGATACCCCGCTGCCCCTATACCAATCTTCATGGCTGCAACCGCCGCATTATCAAATCCTGCCACCTCACGAAGGTGCTTTAAACGCTGACCAAACTGCTGGATGTGCTGCAAGTCATTCGTCATCTCGGCTACATCCGGAACGTCCCGAACTTCGTGTCCGGGATGGGTTTCTGCAGGGAGGCGGCGAGGCTGAGGGCGATGACGCGGCGGGTGTCGGCGGGGTCGATGATGCCATCGTCCCAGAGGCGGGCGCTGGCGTAATAGGGATGGCCTTCCCGTTCATATTGTTCACGAATTGGCGCCTTGAAGGCTTCTTCATCGGCGGCATTTTTGAAGCCGCCGGACTTGACCGTGGCGAGGACGCTGGCGGCTTGCTCGCCGCCCATGACGCTGATGCGGGCATTGGGCCACATCCAGAGGAAGTTGGGGCTGTAGGCCCTTCCGCACATGCCGTAGTTGCCGGCACCATAGCTGCCGCCGATCACGATGGTGATTTTTGGCACGGCGGCGCAGGCTACGGCGGTGACGAGTTTGGCGCCGTGGCGGGCGATGCCTTCATTTTCGTAGCGCTTGCCGACCATGAAGCCGCTGATATTCTGGAGGAAAAGCAGCGGGATCTTCCGGGCGCAGGCGAGCTCGATGAAGTGGGCACCCTTTTGCGCGCTCTCGGAAAACAGGATGCCGTTGTTGGCGATGATGGCAACGGGCATGCCTTCGATATGGGCGAAGCCGCATACCAAAGTCTCGCCGAAGCGGGGTTTGAAGGGCTGGAATTCGCTCTCATCGACCAGTCGGGCGATGATTTCATGGACATCCATGGGGTGCCGGGGGTCGATCGGGGCCAGTGCGTGGAGGTCGGAAGGGTCAAAACGGGGCGGTTTCGGGGTGTTTTGGGGATGTTTCGGGGCGTGCGGGAGCGTGCTGACGATCCGGCGCGCGATGGCGATGGCATCCTCGTCGTTTTCGGCGAGGTGATCGACGACGCCGGACAGGCGGGTGTGGACATCACCGCCGCCCAGCTCCTCGGCGGTCACGTCCTCGCCGGTTGCGGCTTTGACCAGCGGCGGGCCGCCGAGGAAGATGGTGCCCTGATCGCGGACGATGATCGATTCGTCGGCCATGGCGGGGACATAGGCACCGCCGGCGGTGCAACTGCCGAGGACCAGCGCGATCTGGGCGATGCCCTGCGCGCTCATGTTGGCCTGGTTGAAGAAGATGCGGCCGAAATGATCGCGATCGGGGAAGACCTGATCCTGGCGGGGCAGGTTGGCGCCGCCGCTGTCCACCAGATAGAGGCAGGGGAGGTGGTTTTGCGCGGCGATCTCCTGCGCGCGGAGGTGCTTCTTGACGGTGAGGGGGTAGTAGCTGCCGCCCTTCACCGTGGCGTCGTTGGCGGCGATGACACAGAGGCGGCCTTCGACCTGGCCGATGCCGGCGATGAGGCCGGCGGCGGGGACATCCTCGCCATAGACGTCGTGCGCGGCGAGCTGGCCGATTTCGAGGAAGGCGGAGCCTGGATCGAGGATGGCTTCGACGCGGTGGCGGGGGAGGAGTTTTCCGCGCGCGGTGTGGCGCTGGCGGGAGGATTCGGGGCCGCCTTCGGCGATGCGACCGACGAGGCGCTGCAGGTCCGAGACGAGTTCGGCCATGGCGGCGGCGTTGCTGGCGCTGGCGGGGGGGAGGGGTTGGCCGATGCGGGGCATGGCGTTGCTATGGCGGTTTGCGGGGCGTTGCTCAAGCGGTGGGTGAAGCGGCGTCGCCGCCCTTCGCTTTCGGGGGCAGCCAGGCGTCTCCCCATATGCGGAGTGCGGCCATGGTGGGGGCGAGGGCTTCGCCGGCGGGGGTGAGGCGGTAGGTGGCGCGCGGGGCTTCGGGGGGAATGCGCTCCATCAGCCCGGCTTCGACGAGCCAGCCGAGGCGCGAGGTGAGGGCGGCACGGGAGATGCCGAGGCGACCCACAAAGCCCTCGAAGCGATCGACGCCGAGGAAGGCCTCGCGGAGGATGAGCAGCACCCAGCGATCCCCCAGCAACCGCGAGGCGCGGCCGATGGGGCAGGGCGAGCGCGAGGGGACATAGGCCTTCATGCGGCGAAGATACGCGCTTGGCAGCAGGTTGCGAAGAGGCCATAAGTCTGGTTTGCAGACTGAATGGAGGTGAGTGATGGCGGTGTTTGCGACTGAGGCCGAGGCGCTGGGCTATATGAAGAGCGTGGCGGTGGCGAAATCGGGGTTTTCGAGCTGGGCCGGAGTGGAGCCGCTCAAGGTGTGGGAGGGGGAGGCGGAGCTGGTGCTCGAAGTGCGGCCGGAAATGACGCAGCACCATGGCTATGCGCATGGTGCGATTGTGGGCCTGATGGCGGACAATGCCTGCGCCTGGGCAGCGGCGAGCCTGGCGGGGGATGTGGTGACGGGGAGCTATACGATCCATTTCGTGGCGCCGGCGAAGGGCACAAGGCTGCGGGCGCGGGGGCTGGTGGTGAAGCCCGGCCGGCGGCAGGTGGTGGTGCGCGCCGAGGTTTGGAGCGAGGCTGAGGGCACGAAGCCGGTGCTGTGCGCGGTGGCGACGGCGGCCATTGTCCCCCTCGGGTAGTTGCGCCCGTAATAGTTGCGTTCAGGGGCGGGCTGGGCTATGCGCCCGCCTTCGCTCAGGCCGGTTGGTACCGGCCGCATATGAGAAGGCAGATTTGCAATGAAGTCCGGCATTCACCCGACCACCCACATGATCACCGTCCGCATGACCGACGGCCATGAGTATCAGACGCGCACGACCTGGGGGAAGGAAGGCGATCTGATGACGCTGGAAATCGACCCCACCTCGCACCCGGCCTGGGTTGGCGGTGCGGGCAAGATGCTCGATGCCGGTGGCCAGGTGGCGCGCTTCAACAAGCGCTTCTCTGGCTTTGGGCTGGCTGCGAACAACAAGTAAGCCGACTAGGGATTGGCGAAGCTGATCCCCGGCTCGGCGCACGATCGGCCGGCGGGGCGGCGGGTTTTCTATCCGCTGAACTCGTCTGACCCCGGCCTGTGCCGGGGAAGTCTTTTTTCGTGCTCGGTGACGGTGCGGCTATTGGTCCGTATCCTTACCGACCAAAGCGCTGTAAGGCTGCGCGGTCCAACACATATCAAGTCTTTGCGATCTGTCCTGTCGCTCAGGCGCTGTTGCTGCATCCGGACTGTCCCCGGCCTTCGGGCCATTGCCAAGGAATTGCCTATGAAGATCATCCATCTCACGCTCGCTTCGGTCGCTGCGCTGGCTCTGGCCGCCTGCTCCGGCGAAAACGCCGCCGAGACCACGACTGCAGATACCACTGTCGTTGTCGACGAAACCGCTGCTCCGGTCGATGCTGCCGCTGCCGGCAACATCGTCGTCGTGGCGCAGGGCAACCCCGATTTCTCGACGCTGGTGACCGCGGTGACGGCGGCTGAACTGGGCGAGACGCTTTCGGGCCCTGGTCCGTTCACGGTGTTCGCGCCGACGAACGATGCCTTTGCCAAGCTGCCTGCCGGCACCGTGGAAAAGCTGACCACGACCGACACGGAAACGCTGAAGTCGATCCTGACCTATCATGTGGTCTCGGGTTCGGTCGATGCGGCCACGCTGACCTCGGCCATCACGGCTGCGGGTGACGCGGGCTATGCGATTACGACGGTCAACGGTGCCACGCTGACGGCGAAGATCGTCGATGGTGGCGTGGTGCTGACCGATGCGGCCGGCAACACGTCCAAGGTCACCTCGACCGATGTGGCGGCGTCCAACGGTCTGATCCATGTGATCGATACGGTGGTGATGCCGAAGTAAGGGCGGAGCCGGCGGGGTTCAGCAGCG
>JBBSPR010000144.1:0-7249 GCA_038258615.1 Sphingomonadales bacterium | reverse complement strand
CCGCCGGGGACATCGGGGCGGCAGGCGCCATGGCGGCGCTGCTGACCGAAGCCGCCCTGCCCAATCTGGTACAGTCGCTGGGTGGCTCGCCGGCGTTCATCCATGGCGGGCCGTTCGCCAATATCGCGCATGGCTGCAATTCGGTGATCGCCACCCGCGCCGCACTGGCGCTGAGCGAGTTCGCGGTGACCGAGGCCGGCTTCGGCGCCGATCTGGGGGCGGAGAAGTTCGTGAACATCAAGTGCCGCTCGGCCGGACTGGCGCCGGCGGTGGCAGTGGTCGTGGCGACGGTGCGGGCGCTCAAATATCACGGTGGCATGACTTTGGCCGACCTCGGCAAGCCCGATCCGGCTGCACTTGCACGCGGGCTGGAGGTGCTGGCGCGGCATGCCGAAAATCTCGCCAAGTTCGGTGTGCCGGTGGTGGTGGCGATCAATGCCTTTGCCACCGATGCGGCGGCGGAACAGCAGCAGGTGCTCGACCATTGCGCAAAGCTGGGGCTGGCGGCGCATCTCTGCACGCATTGGGCCGATGGCGGTGCTGGTGCCGTGGCACTGGCGCAGACAGTGGCAGCCCTGGCCGATGCCGCCGACCCGCACGCAAGCTTCCGGCTGCTCTACCCCGATGCCATGCCGCTCGCCGACAAGATCGGCACCGTGGCACGCGAGATATACCGTGCCGAGGGCATCAGCCTCGCCCCCGCCGCTGCCCGCGACCTGGCACGCTTCACCGAGCAGGGCTTCGGCCATCTGCCGGTGTGCATTGCCAAGACGCCCTACAGCTTCACCGCCGACGAGCATGTGCGGGGCGTTGTGACCGGCCATACGCTGCCGATCACCAGCGTGCGGCTGGCGGCGGGGGCGGGGTTCGTGGTGGCGCTGGCGGGCAGCATCAACACCATGCCCGGCCTGCCGCGCAGCCCCGCTGCCCATCATATCGGGCTGGACGAAAATGGGCGCATCACCGGGCTTAGCTGAAGCGCTTACAGGAATCCGCCGATGGGCAGCCAGCCGAGCGCCCGCACCACGGCGCGCTGCCACCAGTGCGTGCCGGGCTCGACCTCGAGCAGCGCCGCGCCTTCGCGCCAGACAAGTGCCCCTGCCCTTTCCTCCACGCGCCACGCAAAATCGGGCAGCTCCGCCACCAGCGTGGCCTCGACCCGCCCGGCCAGTGCGGGCGATTCGATGATGAAGCCGATTTCGGTGTTGAGCTTCCATGATCGCGAATCGAAGTTCATCGAGCCGACGAACAGCCGCACTCCATCGGCGCTGAAGGTCTTTGCGTGGAGGCCCGATGCCTGCCGGCGGATGAAGGTGGTGCCGCTGGCGTCCGCGCGCCCGCGCTGGAGGCGGCGCGGCACCAGCCCCAGCCGCGCCTTGTCCTCCGCGCGGCCGCGCATTTCCCACAGCGCCACGCCGGTGCGCAGCAGGGCGGCGCGCACCGGGGCATAGCCGGCATGGACGAGCGCCACATCGGTCGAGCGGAAGGAATTGGTCAGCACCGTTGTCGCCACACCCCTTGCGGCGAGCGCCTTGAAGAGCGCCATGCCCTCGTCCATCGGCACGAAATAGGCCGAGACGATGAGCAGCCGCTGCGCAGGCGCGAGTGCCTCGAGCAGCTTGGGCAGGATCAGCGCCTCGTCTTCGACACGGCCAAGCACCTTGCCGGGATCGTCGCTGATCATCGTCACCGGCGCCCAGGTGAAATCATCGACCTCGTCGACAAGGGCTGCGACTTCGCTGCTTTCGACCGTCTGTCGGAACTTCTGGCGCAACGCCGCCGAATCCGCCGAACGACGCGGTTTGCGCGGGCGGGCAATGAACTTGTCGGCGGGCACCGAGGCTTCCGCGGCCCAGTAGCGCTCGAAATCGGTGCAGACTGCCGCGACAATGTCGCCGATGGCGAGCACATCTAGATCGGCTGCCAGCCCCGGATGCTCGGCGACGAAGTAATTGTCCCCGATGTTGCGGCCACCCACCACGGTGGCGCAGCCATCGACGATGAGGCTCTTGTTGTGCATCCGCCGATTGAGGCGTGGAAAATCGAAGGCGAAGTTGAGCCAGCGTGGCCAGCGCAGCCGGAACGGGTTGAACAGCCGCACAGCGATGTTCGGGTGCGCGTGCAGCGTCACAAGCCGGGCATCGCCGAGCGCACAGCCGAGATCATCGAGCAGCAGCCGCACCGTCACCCCGCGGTCCGCCGCCGCCACCAGCGCTTCGAGCAGCAGCAGCCCCGAGCTGTCATCCTCCCAGATGTAATATTGCGCATCGATGCCGCTCACCGCGCGCTGCACCAGCAGGACGCGCACCGCCAGCGCCATCGGCGCATCGGCGAGCAGTTGCACGCCGGAGCACCCCGGATGGGCCGCGGCCATGGGCACGAACTGGGCAGCAAGATCAGCCATGGGCGATCTTCACCCAAACCGGCAGATGGTCCGACGCCAGGCGGGAGAGCGGCGTGCGGTGCACACCCGATCCGGCGATTGCGAGCGCCGGGCTCGCGAACACCCGGTCGAGCCGGCCGACCGGCAGCCGTGACGGAAAGCTCGGACCCAGTGGCACCTGCCGTAGCCCTTCGCACAGCAGCGCCATCGCGACACCACCGGCGCGCCACTCGTTCAGATCTCCCATCAGCAGTTCGGGCGGGTTGCCGGGCTGCCTTGCGACGCCCTCCAGCGCCGCACGAACCTGCCGCGCCCGCCACAGGCCGGACAGATCGAGGTGCATCCCCACCAGCCGCACCACCAGGCCGTCCTTTTCGACATCGGCCGTCACCGCACCGCGCGGCTCTAGTGCCGGCAGCGGCAGCCGGGCGGCGCGGACCAGGTCAACGCCCTTGCGCACGAGGATGGCGTTGCCATGCCAGCCGACCGCCGCTGCATGCTCCGACACGGGAGCCGCCTGCCATCCCGCATCGGCCAACATCGAGCCCGGAAACACCGAGGTGCGCACGCCGAAGCGGGTGTCGGCCTCTTGCAGAACCGCCACATCGGCGCCGATTTCGGCGAGCACATCGAGGATCCGCTCGGGCATGCGGCGGCCGTCGGTGCCGACGGCCTTGTGGATGTTGTAGCTTGCGACGAGCAGTGCACCGCTCACTTGCACGCGCTCGAAAAGGTCAGTATTATTGACCTAGTGTTCGTTGACAAAGGACCGCTCATGGTCGCCGGTATGCCCCCCGTCAGTCTTGAAGACAAATATGCGCTGCGAGAAGGCAGGGTGTTCATGAGCGGGGTGCAGGCACTGGTGCGGCTGCCGCTGGTGCAGCAGGCGCGCGATGCCGCTGCCGGGCTCAACACCGCCGGCTTCATTTCGGGCTATCGCGGGTCGCCGCTCGGCACCTATGATCAGGAGCTTTGGCGGGCCAAGAAGTTGCTTGCCAAGCGCAACATCATTTTCCAGCCGGGCGTGAACGAGGAGCTGGGCGCCACGGCAGTCTGGGGCAGCCAGCATGTCGGCATGCGGCCGGGCAACAAGTTCGATGGCGTGTTCGGCATCTGGTACGGCAAGGGCCCCGGCCTCGACCGCGCGATGGACGTGATGAAGCATGGCAATGCCGCGGGCACCTCGCCGCATGGCGGTGTGCTGGCGATCGTGGGGGATGACCATGGCGCCAAGTCGAGCACCCTGCCCCACCAGTCCGACCATAATTTCCAGGCGGCGTTCGTGCCGTTCCTGGCGCCGTCGTCAGTGCATGAATTCGTCGAATATGGCTTGCTCGGGCTGGCGATGAGCCGCTTTGCCGGCACTTGGGTGGGCTTCAAGGCGACCGCCGATACGGTGGAAACCTCGGCGACGGTCGACCTTTCGAACGAGCAGCGGCGCATCATCGTGCCGCCGTTCGATTTTCCCGAAGGCGGCGTCCACATTCGCGGCGGCGATGTGTGGCGCGAGGAAGACACGCGGCTGCAGCGCTTCAAGGGCTTTGCGGCGATGGCCTTCGCCAAGGCAAACGGCATCGACCGGACGATCTGGGACACGCCGAACCCGCGCTTCGGCATCATCACCACCGGCAAGGCGCATGCCGACACGATGGAGGCGCTCGACGAGCTTGGCATCACCTCGAGTGTTGCTGCGGCGATCGGGCTGCGGGTTTACAAGGTCGGCATGCCCTGGCCGCTGGAGCCGACGGGCATCCGCACCTTTGCCGAGGGGCTGGAGGAAGTGCTTGTCATCGAGGAGAAGCGCGAATTCATCGAGCATCAGCTGAAGTGGCAGCTTTACAACTGGAATCCTGCGGTGCGCCCGCAGGTGGTGGGCAAGCATGACGAGCGCGGCGAATGGCTGCTCTCGCCCGACAATGAGCTGACGCCGGGGATCATCGCCGAGGTGCTTGCCGCGCGGTTGCAACGCTTCCACGATACCGACCGGGTGCGGAACGCACTGGCGTTCTTTGCCGAGCAGAAGCGGCGCTCGGATGCGCACACCACGCCGATCAAGCGCACCCCCTATTTCTGCTCGGGGTGCCCGCACAACAGCTCGACCAAGGTGCCCGAAGGCAGCCGTGCATTGGCCGGCATCGGCTGCCACATCATGGCGCTGTGGATGGACCGTGCCGAAACCTTCACCCAGATGGGCGGCGAGGGCGTGACCTGGGTGGGCGAGGCGCCGTTCACCGACGAGAATCATGTCTTCGCCAATCTGGGCGATGGCACCTATTTCCACTCGGGCCTGCTCGCGATTCGCCAGAGCATCGCCTCGGGGGTGAACATCACCTACAAGATCCTCTACAACGACGCCGTGGCGATGACCGGTGGCCAGAGTGTCGATGGCGAGCTGACCGTGCCGCAGATCGCCGCCCAGATGGTGGCGGAGAATGCGAAGAAGGTCGTGGTGCTGACCGAGGACCTCGACCGCTATGAGGGTGTGACGCTGCCGGCGAGTGTGCGACTGCTCGACCGCAAGTTCCTGCTCGAAACCGAGAAGGAGTTTGCTGCAACACCGGGCTGCACGGTGATCGTGTTCGACCAGACCTGTGCCGCCGAGAAGCGCCGCCGCCGCAAGCGCGGGCTGATGCCCGATCCGGCGACGCGGGTGCTGATCAATTCGGCGGTGTGCGAGGGCTGTGGCGATTGCTCGGTGCAGTCCAACTGCGTGTCGGTGGAGCCGCTGGAAACCGAATTCGGCCGCAAGCGGCGCATCAACCAGTCGAGCTGCAACAAGGATTATTCCTGCGTGCAGGGCTTCTGCCCGAGCTTCGTGACGATCGAGGGTGCCGAACTGACCAAGGCAGAGACGGTGACGATCGACGCCGGCACCCTGCCCGAGCCGGCGATCCCGAGCCCCGGCCATGGCTACAATATCATGGTGACCGGCATCGGCGGCACCGGGGTGCTCACCGTGTCCGCCCTGCTCGGCACGGCGGCGCATCTGGAGGGGCTGGCGAGCACGACGGCGGACATGGCCGGGCTCGCGCAGAAGGGCGGTGCTGTTTACGCCCACGTCCGCATCGGCCAGCACAATTCGGATCTGCTGTCCCCGCGCATCATGGCGGGGTGTGCCGACCTGGTGCTGGCGTGCGATGCCGTGGTTGCGGCCGACAAGCCGACGCAGGCGCTGATGCTCGCCGAGCGGACGGCGGTTGTGGCCAACGCCAACATCGCGCCGACGGCGGATTTCGTGCGCAACCGCGACTTCAACTTCCAGTCGAAAGCCATTGAAAACACTGTGCGCAAGACGGCACGGGCCAATGCCACGCAGTTCCTGGAGGCCGAGCGGGTGGCGGTGGCGTTGCTGGGGGACAGCATCGGTGCCAATTTGCTGCTGCTGGGGGCCGCCTGGCAGCAAGGGCATGTGCCGCTGAGCCGGGACAGCCTGGAAGCGGCGATCCGGCTCAACAATGTGGCGGTGGATTTCAACCTGCGTGCCTTTGCGCTGGGGCGGCTGCTGGCGCATGACCCGCAGAAGGTGGAAGCGATGATCGCGGCCACCGACCCGGTTGCGGAGCCGGTGATCAGCCGCACATTGGACGAGCTGATCGACAAGCGCGCTGCCGACCTGACGGTGTATCAGGATGACGCGCTGGCGCGCCGCTACCGCGATTTCGTGGGCGATGCGCAGACGCGTGGCGGCGAGGCGTTTGCAGACGCGGTGGCAAGAAGCCATTACAAGCTGCTGGCTTACAAGGATGAATATGAAGTGGCGCGGCTCTATTCGGACGGCCGCTTTGCAGCGACGCTGAAGGCGCAGTTCAAGGACGGCACGCCGCATGTGTGGCTGGCACCGCCCTTCCTGAGCAAGCTCGATCCAGCCACCGGGCGCCCGGCCAAGCGGAAGTTCGGGCCGTGGATCTTCAAGGCGTTCGGGCTGCTGGCGCGGATGAAGGGGCTGCGCGGCACCGCGATCGACCCGTTCGGCCGCACCGAGGAGCGGCGGCAGGAGCGCGCCGACATTGCCGACTATGAGGCCGATGTCGCGCGGCTGCTCGCCGAGCTGACGCCCGAGCGGCTGCCGCTGGCGCTGGCGATTGCGGCGCTGCCGATGGACGTGCGCGGGTTCGGGCCGGTGAAGGATGCCGCGCGGACGCGAGTAGCGGCCGAGCGGGTGCGGCTCTGGTCGAAATGGGAGCAGCCGGGATTGAAGCAGGCCGCCTGATCGGCCTGCTTCAGGACGTGCCGACCGGGATGCAGCTGTAACCTGCTGCGACGAAGCTGGCGCAGGCGGCGCGCGCCGCGGCGGCGCTTGCATAGGGCGCAATCTGCAATTTGGTCAGCGCGCCGTCGGTCTGCAGGATGGGAGACACGCCTTCGAGCAGCGCCGGGCTGCGCGAATTGATGGCGGCCAGCGCAGCATCGGCGAGCTCGCGGCGGCTATAGGCGCCGAGCTGGACGCGGAAATTGCCGCGTGGTGCGGCGGCCGGCGTGGCGACGGCGGCGGGGCTGGTGCTCGGGGTCTGCGGCACCGGGGCGGCTTCGGCGAGCGGGCCGGGGGGCGGGATGCTGGCCAGCGGCCCGCTTGATCCATCGGCTTTGGCGAGCGCGCTGGCGAGCTGCCAGCCGCTGGTCCGCTCGACGACGCTCATCTTGGGCGTGAGCAGGTCGATTGCCGACTTGCCTTCCGCCAGCCCCTGGTCGGCGGCGCGGGCGAGATAGGCATAGGCGGTGACGAGGCTGCGCGGCACACCATCGCCGTTCCAGTGCGCCACGCCATAGACATATTGGGCGCGCGGCTCGCCGGCGTCGGCCGCCTGCTTGAGCCAGCGCAGCGCATCGGCCTTTTGCCCCGCCTGAAACAGCAGGATGCCGAGATTG
>JBBSPR010000143.1:0-7265 GCA_038258615.1 Sphingomonadales bacterium | reverse complement strand
GCCAACGCAAGCGCTAACGGCTGTGCCGCCCACCGCCACCGCGCCATGGCCTTGCCGATGTGATATCCGCCCCGATGATCGATCATGTACGCGCCCGTGGTTTGATCTGACGGCAATATGAACCGATCGGAACCCACTGCAAGCGATTTTTTGAGTGCCACTCAATATGCGACGGAGTTGCACAGGCATTGCATGCGCAATTGACGCCGTTGTATTAATCAATAATGATGAGAGTATTAACGGTAAAAGGGTGTGACACGGTGGAGGGACCGGGAATCGCCACAACGCCGGGGTCGTCCTGGCGTTGCTGTTCAGCCGCTGCCACTGCGATGTCGGCAACAATGTGGCCGGGCAGGCGGAACTCCCAGTCGGGGAGCCGCAAGGCAAGCGCGTCAACCGCTGCAGCGACTGCATCGGGTGAGCCGACGAACCGCAGGTCGAACCCATGGGTGAAGCCGATAAAGGTTGCGCTCGCTCAGTCGGTGGTTCGCAGTTCTTCGACGACCATGATCGGTTTTTTCCTATCCACAGGATCGAGTCCGGCTGCGGCGGCGATACCGCGCAGCAAGGCCGTCGCGTGCGCCGAGGTGCGCGAGGACGGCACTCTCCCGGTCTTTCGGGCGTGCAGGATCTCGAAGCTGTTCATGGGCGGACATCCGGGGTCGGGGTTGCAGAGCGGCTCGCCGTATTCGCCTCGGCAGCCAAGATGAAGTTCGACACGCGGGCAATAGTTGTGGGGCGTGGCTCGCGTCCCCGACGAAGATCGAACACGAAACGCGGGTCCCCCGCTGCAACGCGCCCGAAGCGCGAAGGTGGAACGCCGTGCTTTTTCAGATGGCGCTCGACAAGTGTGAGTAACGGCATGGCGTCATATCCCTTTTCGACCAACTTCCTTCCAGTGCACGCCCGGATAGCCCCCGATTCGGCCCTGTTAACGATTTATCGCCCGTCAATTCCTACTAGTCTAGGTAAAAAACTATGATACACTTGGCCCCAAGCGGACCAGGAGAGGAGGTTCCGCCCATTATGGACAGTATCGCCATCCGCAAGCGGTTGGACGCGCTGATCAGTGCGCGTGGCGATGATTATGCATCGCTGTCGCGCCTGCTCGGTCGCAACCCCACCTACATCCAGCAATTCGTGAAGCGTGGGGTGCCGCGGCGGCTGTCCGAGGCCGATCGCCGCGTGCTGGCAATGCACTTCGGCATTGCCGAGCGGCTGCTCGGCGGCCCGGACGATGGCGGCACCCGCGCCGTATTGCCACGCCCCGGCCTGGTGCAGCGCGCCGAGGATTATGTGCTCATCCCGCAACTGTCGGTCGGCGCTTCGGCCGGGGCGGGGGCCGAGGCTGGCGACGAAGCACCGCTGGCGGTGCTCGCCTTCCAGGCGAACTGGGTGCGCACCGTCGCATCGTCGCGTGCCGATGCGCTCAACGTCATTGCCGTACAGGGCGATTCCATGCTGCCCACCCTGGCGGATGGCGACCAGATTCTCGTCGACACCGCCGACCGCGAGCGGCTGCGTGATGGCATCTATGTGCTGCGCACCGATGATGCGCTGCTGGTCAAGCGGCTCTCGGTCAACCCCGCCACGCGGCGGCTGACCATCAGGTCAGACAATGATGCCTATCCGAGCTGGGACGATTGCGACCCTGCCGGCGTGCAGGTGATCGGCCGGGTGGTGTGGGTCGGCCGGCGGCTGCACTAAGGTGTATTTCGCAAAACGTGGGCACCGGTTTCGCGACAAAATACACGAAAACAAAGAATTGGACCCGCGTTTTGATCACAGCAAAACGCAAAGGGGTCTGAGGCCGGGTCAGCGGCGCTGCAGCAACACCATCACCACCGCCGCCAGCACGCCGACCAACCCGCCGATCACCAGGCCAGCGGACACCTGGCCCAGAAACAGCCCGATGATCGGGCCGATGATCAGGCCGGCGGCGATCAGGCAGCCGCCCCCGGCTGGCGGGGGTGCCTTGGTGGGCGGGGCAGGCTCGGGCATTGTCATGCCGCCCTCCTGCCATGCCCGCAGCGCCGGCGCCATCGTGATTGACGGGCGCTTGGTCGCAGCCCGGCTTGCACCGCTCCGGCATTGCTTTGCGCGCGCAGATGGTTCCGCTATCAACGCGCGTGCAATTGACTGATCGCTTGACCCATGGCTGGCCGGCGGCGGCGGTGTGCCTGTTGCTGGCAGGCCCGCTGCTGGCCCAGCCGGCAGATCCGCAACCGGCGGCGATCCCGGCCGAAGCTGCCGTTTCGGATGCATCTATGGCCCCAACACAGGTGCCAGAACAGGTGCCAGAACAGGCACCGGAACAGCTCCCCGACCAGCCGCCACCCCCGATCGATACCGCCGAGCCCGCCGCTGCCGATTTCATGCCGCTCGTCGATGCCGATGGCATGCCGCTCGAATGGCCCGATCTCGTCGATGCCGCCGACACTTCGGGCGGCGAGGTGGAGGAGGTGCGCTACGAGCTCAGCATCACCGGTCTCGACGGGCTGGCCCTCGATGACGAGTTTCGCGGCCTCTCGGCACTCTGGACCCGGCGCGGGGATGCCGCCAACCTGGCGCAGATCCGCCGGCGCATCGCCGAGGACCGCACGCTCATCGATCTTCTGCTGCGCTCGGTCGGCCATTATGGCAGCACGACCGAGGTGGAGATCGTGGCCCCCGAGGGCGAGGCGGCGCGCACCCAGGTCAAGATCAGCGTCGATCCCGGCCCGCTCTACCGCTTCGAAGCGGTGGACATCCGCCAGACCGCCACCGGCGCGCCCGAGGATCTGGCACAGCGGCTGATCGGCATCAAGCCCGGCGATCCGGTGGCAGCCGCGCCCGTGACGGCGCTGGAAGACACGCTGACCACGCGCCTCGCCGATGCCGGCTATCCCTTCCCGCAGGTGCGGCCGCCCGAGATCATCATCGATCATGCGACGCGGCTCGCAACACTCACCCAGTCCATCGATGCCGGCCCGCGCGGTGTCTTCGCGCGCACCCGCATCGAGGGCGAGGTGCAGGGCTTCACCGAAAAGCACATGCGCGTGCTGTCGCGCTTCGAGCCGGGCCAGCCCTATGATGGCGCCCAGCGCGAGGATCTGCGGCAGGCGCTGGTGCAGACCGGGCTGTTCGGCGCGGTGAGCGTGGCGCCGGTGCTGGCGGGGCCGATCCAGGCCGATGGCACCCAGCCGGTCGATGTCGTCGCCACGGTGGAGGCCGCACCCCCGCGCTCGGTGACCGCGGCGGGCGGCTACAATACCGGCCAGGGCATCCGCGTGGAGGGCGGCTGGACGCACCGCAACCTGTTCCCGCCCGAAGGCGCCTTGATCGCGCGCACCGTATTGGCCGAGCGCGAACAGCTGCTGAGCGGCGAAGTCCGACGGCGCAACTTCGGCCAGCGCGACCAGACGCTGTCGGTGCAGGCGTCGCTATCCACCGAGCAGCAGTTCGCCTATCGCGCCCGATCGGCGCAGCTCGCCGCCGGGCTGGTGCGCGATTCCAACCTGATCTGGCAAAAGCCGATGACCTTCTCGGTCGGCGCGCAGGCCATCGCCACGCGCCAGCTCGACCGCACGCTGCGCATTGCCGGCGTCGATCCCAACATCACCTTCTACATTCTGGCGCTGCCGGCCTCGGTGACGTTCGACAACAGCAACAACCTGCTCGATCCCACCCGCGGCTTCCGCCTCACCGGCCGTGTCAGCCCCGAGCTGACGCTGCGCGGCGGCCAGTATTTCAACTATGTCAAACTGCAGGTCGATGGCACCTATTACCAGCCGCTGGGGGACAGGCTGGTCGTTGCCGGGCGGCTGCATATGGGCAGTATCGTCGGCGCCGATCGGGGCCGGGTGGCGCCGTCGCGGCGCTTCTATGCCGGCGGCGGCGGCTCGGTGCGCGGCTTCAACTTCCAGGGCGTCGGCCCGATCGACCCCGAGGGCCTGCCCACCGGCGGCAACAGCCTGACCGAGGCGAGCCTCGAGGCCCGCTACCGCTTCCAGGCGCTGGGCAATGATCTGGGCGTGGTGGGCTTTGTCGATGCAGGGCAGGTGTACACCGGCACCGTGCCGAGCTTTGATTCGCTGCGCATCGGCGCCGGGGTCGGCATTCGCTATTACACCAGCTTCGGCCCGGTGCGGATCGACGTCGCAACCCCGGTCACGCGCCGCGCCGGCGATCCCAAGGTCGCCTTCTACGTCTCGATCGGCCAGGCCTTCTGATGACGGACGTGGCGATCCCCGCCCGCCGCCGCCGCCTGTTCCGGGCACTGGGCGTCGTGGCGGTGCTGGTGGCAATCATCGCCACGCTGCTGTTCGTCCTGATCGGCACGCAGTTCGGCCGCAACCAGATCGTGCGCTGGCTGCCGCTGCTGCCGTTCGAATCGGGGCTCGGCATCAGCATCGACCGGGTCGACGGCCAGCTCTGGGGCAAGGCGCGGCTGCACGGCCTCAAGCTCTCCGATCCGCAGGGCGTGTTCCTCGAGGCGCCGCTGGTGGATCTGGACTGGCGGCCGCTGGCCTATCTGCGCGCCAACCGGCTCGACGTGCGCACCCTCACCGCCGCCGATGTGCGGCTGCTCCGGCTGCCCAGGCTGCGGCCGACACAAAGCGACACACTGCTGCCGGACTATGACATCCTCATCGGCAATTTCGCCATCGACCGGCTGCTGCTCGAAGCGCCGGTGGCGGGCCGCCGCCAGCTGCTGCGCGGGCTGGGCAGTGCCGACATCCGCGCCGGCCGCGCCCGGATCAGCCTCGCGATGGACACGCTCGACAGCCTCGGCCGGCCGCTCGCCGATGCTGCGGACCGGCTGCGGCTGACACTCGATGCCGAACCCGCGAAGGACCAGCTCGAGCTTGCCGCCGCCATCGATGCACCGCAGGGCGGGGTGATCGCCGGCATCACCGGGCTCGACCGGCCGCTCACGCTGCGGCTGACCGGCGACGGCGGCTGGACCCGCTGGGCCGGCCGGCTGCGCGTGCAGCTGGAAAGCAGCAGCCTTGCCGATGTGGCGATCACCGGCAACGACGGGCGCTTCGCGGCACAGGGCGAGCTGGTGCCGTCGCTCATCGTGCAGGGCGTTCTCGGCCGCGCCCTCGGCCCGGCACTTCGCGTCGATGCCAATGCCGGGCTCGGCAGCAGCGGCGCGCGCGATCTTTCGGTGCAACTGGCCGGGCCGGCGTTGCGGATCGACCTGCGCGGCCGGCTCGCGGCGAAGTCCGAGACCATCGAGGATGGCCGCATTGCGGTGGCGCTGCTGCGGCCGGAGCTGCTCTATCCGCGCGCCAGCGGCGATGATCTGCAGATGACCGCACGGCTGGCTGGCACGCTCGCCGATCCGCTGATCGACTGGACGTTGACCGCGCGCAGCGCCGGCTGGGGCGAAACGGTGCTGCGCGGCGTGCGCGGCGCCGGCATCGTCCGCCCGGCGGCGCAGGACGATGGCCCCGGCATCGCACTGCCGCTCACGCTGATGGTGGCACGCGTCGACGGCGTGGGCGAAACGGCAGCGCCGCTGCTCACCGAGCTGAGAGGCGAGGGCGCGCTGCGCTGGCGGGATGGCAAGCTGACAGGCGAGGGGCTGAAGCTGCGGTCCCGGCGGATCACCGCCACCGCGAGCGTTGTCGTGGAGCCGGCGCGCGCGGCGTGGCGGGTCGGCCTCGATGGCCGGCTCCCCGGCTATGCCGTCGAAGGCCTGGGCAGCGGCGATGTGACCGCCTCGCTGGTTGTCGTGCCCGCCGGAACCGGCGCTCGCGTGACCGGCAGGGCGCGTTTTGCCACCACCCGGATGACCAGCGCCTCACTGCAATCGGCGCTCGGCGGCCTTCCGGTGTTCACGAGTGCTGTCGATGTCGGCCCCGATCTCGCGCTGCGCCTGTCCGGCCTCACCTTCGCCGCGCCCGCGATCAAGCTCGCCGGCGATGCCAGCCTCACCCGCGCCGGCGCGCTCGTTCTGGCGCTGCAGGGGGATGCCGGCGCCTATGGTCCGCTCACCCTGCGCGCCACCGGCAGCAGTGCCGAGCCGGCGCTGCAGGTCATCCTCGCCCGCCCCGGCCTCGGCATCGGCCTCGCCGGCGTGCGCGCCGACATCAGCCGCGCCGGCACCGATTGGCAGATTGCCGCCGATGCCAACAGCAGCTTCGGGCCGGTGCAATTGCGCGGGCAGCTCGAAACCGATGGCCCGCTCGCCTTCACGCTCGAGCGCGCCAGCATCCTCGGGCTGACCGGCTCGGGACGCGCGGTGATGACCCCCGCCGGGCCATTCGCCGGGCGCATCGCGCTCAGCGGCGACGGCACCAGCGGCACGCTGCTGCTGAGCGACGCCGGCGGCCGCCAGCGGCTCGATCTCGATGCCTCCGCCCGCAGCGCCAGCCTGCAGCTCGATGTGCCGGTGACGATCGAGCGCGGCACGCTCAAGGCCGGTGTGCGGCTGGTGGACGGCGGCTTCGAAGGCAGCGGCAATTTCGCCTTCAGCGGCGTGGAGCGCGACGGCGTGCTGCTCGACGAGACCGATGGCAGCTTCCGCTACGCCGCCGGGCGCGGCACCGCCACGCTGCACGCCAATGGCACCCGCACGGTGCCCTTCTCGCTGGACAGCGACGTTCGCCTGGAGGGCGACCGCATCCAGGTCGGCGGCAAGCTGCAGCTCGGCACCCTGCCCGTCACCCTCGCGGCACCGGCGCAGATCGTGCGTTCCGGCAATGACTGGGTGCTGGAGCCGGTAACGCTCATCGCCGGTGCCGGCCGGGCCGACCTCGCCGGTCGCTGGGGTGCGCAATCGCGCCTCACCGGCCAATTGCGCGCGATGCCGCTCGGCGTGCTCACCGCCTTCACGCCTTCGCTCGATTTCGACGGGCTGGTCTCCGGGCGGATAGACCTCAGCCTGGCGGAAGGCGGCACCCCGCGCGGCAGCACCGATCTGACGCTGGCCGGCCTCAGCCGCAGCGGGGCGGCCTCCTCCTCGCTGCGCATCAATGTGGGGCTGAAGGCCGAGCTCGGTGTCGGCGGCACGGTGGCGCGCGCGATCATCACCCGCGCCGGCCGTACCGAGGGCCGCGCCCAGCTGCGCGTCGGCGCGCTGACCGGCGAGGGCGGGCTGCTCGACCGGCTCCTTGCCGCCCCCGTCACGGGCGAGGTCCGCTTCAACGGGCCGGCGCAGGCGCTGTGGGGGCTGGGCGGCAATGATGCGATCGACGTGCGCGGGCCAGTGAGCCTGGCGGCCTCGCTCTCGGGTGCGGTGGGCGATCCGCAGCTCTCCGGCACGCTGCGCATGG
>JBBSPR010000142.1:0-7273 GCA_038258615.1 Sphingomonadales bacterium | reverse complement strand
TGGGTGATGCAGTGGAACGAGCCACCGCCGGTCAGGATGAAATCGGCACGCAGCCCGATCGCCTCGCGGCCGGGGAAGCAGGCGCCGATCGCCGCTACCGCCGCCTCGTCCGACGCCACGCCATAGGTCGGCACCACCACCAGCCCGTTGGCGATGTAGAAGTTCATGTGGCTCGCCGGCACCAGCTCGCCGTCGCGCTCATAGCGGCCGGCACTCGGGATCAGCACCACCTCAAGCCCGAAATCGCGCGCACGGTCATGCGCATCGACCAGCACCGCCCGGTTCGGATCATCCGCCGTCGGGGCCGGCAATGCCAGCTTCCGCGGGCCGACGAAGCGCGCCAGATTGTCGACATGGCCATCGGTATGGTCGCCCTCGAGCCCTTCGCCGAGCCACAGGATGTCGTCGATGCCCAGGTCCCGACGCAGGTGCGATTCGATCTCGGCCTGGTCCATGCGCGGGTTGCGGTTGGGGTTGAGCAAGCACTGCTCGGTGGTGACCGCCAGGCCCGAGCCATCGACATCGATGGCGCCACCCTCCAGCACCCAGCCATGGCGCGCCAGCGGCACCCCGGCTTGCGCGGCCACGAAAGCCGCCACGCCGTCATCGCCGGCGAGCGTGTATTTGCCGCCCCAGCCGTTGAAGCGGAAGCCGGCCGCCGCCTGCCCCGCCGATGATGTCATGAACAGCGGCCCGGTATCGCGCAGCCAGATGTCCCCGAAGCCATAGAGATGGAAGCCGACATCGACGCCGGCCAGCATAGAGCGCGCCTGTGCCTCGGCGGCGGCATCGGCGACGAGAAGCTCGACCCGCTCATGCTTTGCAACGGCGCGCACCAGGGCAGCGACCTCGGCCTGCGCCGGCGCCAGATCCTCTTCCCAAAGCTCGGGATGCGAGGGAAACGCCGTCCATGTCGCCTTGTGCCGCGCCCATTCGGGCGGCTGCCGCGCTGTCATGCAATCATCCCCCAGAGCCAATCGGTTGTGCCCTGTGCTGCTTGCCAGCGACCGGCAGCACACTCAAGCCTCTTGCACAGCCGCGGCGGCCACCACGCCCTTGAAGCCCTGCGCCACGACATACCACTCGCTCGATCCCTTGCGGCTGGCCGGCGGCTTGACATGCTTCACACTCAAGAACTGCTTGCGCAGCATCGCGGTCAGCGCGCCGTCGCCGCCGCCGGCCAGCACCTTGGCGACGAACGCGCCGCCCGGCCGCAGCATCCGCCCGGCCATGTCGAGCCCCGCCTCGATCAGCCCCATGGTGCGCAGATGGTCGGTCGCCTTGTGGCCCACGGTGTTGGCCGCCATGTCGCTCATCACCAGATCGGCGGACCCGCCAAGTGCGGCGCGCAGCACCGCCTCGGCATCGTCATCGAGAATGTCCTTCTCGAAGAAGGTCACACCCGCCATCGGCTCGATCGGCAGCAGGTCGATGCCGACCACCACCGCGCGCGGGCGGCGCGCCTTGACGATCTGGCACCATCCGCCGGGGGCGGCTCCCAGATCGAGCACCCGCTCGACCTGGCCGAGGAGGTTGAACTGCTCGTCCAGTTCCTTCAGCTTGAACGCTGCACGGCTGCGATAGCCGGCAGCCTTGGCGGCGGTGACATAGGGATCGTTGAGCTGGCGTTCGAGCCAGCGATTGCTGGAGGTGGTGCGGCGCTTGGCGGTCTTCACGCGCACCTTGCCACCGCGGGACCGGCCGGACGGCCCGGTGGGAACGGTCATGCCCGTATGCCGGGATGCGCCCAGGCGCCGTCGCGCATCATCAGCGTGCGCAATATGCCCTCGCGGATGCCGCGGTCGGCCACGCGCACGACCTCGCCCGAGCCGGCATCGGCGCAGGCCCAGCGCGAGAGGATGGCGTCGAGGATCGCACAGCCTGCCACGATCAGCTCGGCCCGGTCCGGCCCGATGCAGGCAATGCGTGCGCGCTCGGCCACACTCTGCCCGGCGATGGTCCGGCAAAGCGACAGCAGGGGTGCGGTTTCGATCGCACAGCCGTCGACCTGGCGCCGGTCATAGCCGCGCAAGCCAAGCTCCACGCTGGCGAGCGTGGTGATGGTGCCCGAGGTGCCCAGCAGCTGCACTTGCGACACGCCATGCGCGGCGATGCGCCCGCGAAATGCATCGAGTTGCGGTGCCACGCACGCGAGCATCCGCGCATAGGCGGGCTCGCGGTCCTCGGCGTCGAGCGACGCGGGCTCGGTCTCGGCGAGGCTGACCACACCCCAGGGCAGGCTGACCCATTCGAGAATCCGCGGCTCCTCGCCGGCCTCCCGCACCGGCGCCACCAGCATCAACTCGCTCGAGCCGCCGCCGATGTCGAATACCAGCGCCGGCGGGCCATCGGGATCGATGAGCGTGTGGCAGCCGAGCACCGCCAGCCGCGCTTCCTCGGCGGCGGAGATCACGTCGAGCGCGATGCCGGTCTCGTTGAACACCCGGTCCACGAAACGCGGGCCGTTGGCGGCGCGGCGGCAGGCCTCGGTGGCGACGTTGCGGGTGAGCCGCACATCGCGCCGTGCCAGCTTGTCGGCACAGGCGGCGAGTGCTTCCACGGTGCGGTCCATGGCGGCGTCGGACAAGCGGCCGGCTTCCATCAGGCCTTCGCCCAGCCGCACGACGCGCGAAAAGGCATCGACCACGACAAAGCCTTCGGGCCCGGGGCGGGCGATGAGCAGGCGGCAATTGTTGGTTCCGAGGTCAAGGGCGCCGTAGGTGCGGCCGCGGCGATGTTGGGGGGTGCGGGCCCAGCGCGGGCCGGCAGAATGGTTCGGCAGCGCGCCGGGCTGCGGCGCAAAGGGGTCGGCTTCAGCCGCCATTTCGGTCGTCCTGTCATTCACCGCAACGGCCTGTGCCGAAACGGAACCTGCAGGCAGAGTAGCCGCAGCGTCATCAAAGCGCAAATCACCGCGATTGACTTGGAAAGCCGGGGTGCCTATGCGGTCGCCCTGTCCATCGCGGCAGCGCGCTGCCCCGTCGTCTAATGGTAAGACACCGGATTCTGATTCCGTTTATCGAGGTTCGAATCCTCGCGGGGCATCCAACGCGCAGCGCGGCAAAAAATAGCGCAGCTATTTTGAGACTCGCGCAAGCGCGGCCGGCGAGGCGAGCGGCCCTTCGCCGCTCGAACTCGTCCGACGTCAGCCGCGGCTTTGCCGCGGCACTGCCACCGCCAGCAGCGAAGCAACTCCCCCGTTGCACCCCAACCGCAACCCCGCTAATGCAGCGCCTTGCCGTGCGCGTGGGGCAGTAGCTCAGATGGGAGAGCGCAGCAATCGCACTGCTGAGGTCAGGGGTTCGATCCCCCTCTGCTCCACCACGCACGAAACGCCGGAATGCGCACAAAGCCGCGTGACGCCGCACATCCGCCACGCTAGGGTATGTACAAACAAGCGGTTGGGGAAAATCCCGTGCAGATGAACATCAACGGCAAGGCCGTGGCGGTGGAAGCGGACGGCGACATGCCGCTGCTCTGGGCGCTGCGTGACGTGATCGGCCTTACGGGCACCAAATACGGCTGCGGCGCCGGGCTTTGCGGGGCCTGCACGGTGCACCTCGATGGCGCCCCGGTGCGCGCCTGCCAGACGCCGGTCGGCGATGTCGGCACTGCGAAGATCACCACCATCGAGGGGCTTTCCGCCAGCGAGCTCGGGCGAAAGCTGCAGGCGGCCTGGGCAGCGCTCGATGTGCCGCAATGCGGCTATTGCCAGGGCGGGCAGCTGATGGCCGCCGCCGCCCTGCTCACCGAAACGCCCAAGCCCAGCGATGACGATATCGATGCGGCGATGGCGGGCAACCTCTGCCGCTGCGGCACCTACACGCGCATCCGCGCCGCCATCAAACAGGTCGCGGGAGTGACAGCATGAACGCGCTCGCCCTCAATCGGCGCCAGATGCTGTTCGCCGGGGCGCTTGCCGGCGGCGGGCTGTGGCTCGGTGCCGGCCCCGCCGGTGCTGCGCAGGATGGCACGGCCGCCGGCCTCACCGCCTTCATCCGCATCGGCCCGGACAATCGCATCACCATCGTCTCGCAGAACCCCGAGATCGGCCAAGGCATCAAGACCTCGATCCCCATGCTGATCGTCGAGGAGCTCGATGCCGACTGGAGCCAGGTGACGATCGAACAGGCCAATGCCGACCAGAAGATCTACGGCCGCCAGGTCGCTGGCGGATCGATGGCGACGACGCTGCTTTATGATTCGATGCGCCGCACCGGTGCCGTCGCCCGCGCCATGCTCGTGCAGGCTGCCGCCACGCGGCTCGGCGTGCCCGCAGGCGAACTCACCACCGGCAGCGCCATGGTCCGCCACGCCGCCAGCAACCGTTCGCTCAGCTATGGCGCGCTCGCTGCCGATGCTGCGACGCTGCCGCTCCCCGACCTCAAGACCGTCACGCTCAAGGACCCCAAGACCTTCAAGCTCGTCGGCAAGCCGATGCCGGGCGTGGACAATATGAAGGTCGTCACCGGCGCGCCGCTGTTCGGCATCGATGCCACGGTGCCGGGCATGAAGATCGCAATGTTCGTCAAGTGCCCCTGCTATGGCGGCACCGTCGGCTCGGCCAATCTCGATGCCGTCAAGGCGATGAAGGGCGTGCAGAACGCCTTCATCGTTCCCGGCAATGGCGATGATTACGAACTGGCCGCCGGCGTGGCGATCATCGCCGACAACACCTGGGCAGCGATGAAGGCGCGCGAGGCGCTGCAGGTCGAATGGGCGCATGGTGCGGGTGCCGAGCAATCGAGCGAAGGCTTTGCCAAGGCTGCAGCCGCCGCTGCGAACGCTCAGGGTGCGGTGCCGATCTTCGCCGAGGGCGATGCCGCCGCCGCGATGCCCGCCGCTGCCAAGCGCCTGAAGGCAAGCTACCATTACCCCTTCCTCGTCCATGCCCCGCTCGAGCCGATGAACTGCACGGCGCGCGTCGATGGCGACAAGGTCGAGCTCTGGGCGCCGACGCAGAACCCCGAGCCCGGCCGCGCCTCCATCGCCAAGCTCATGGGCGTGGCGCCCGAAGCGGTGGTCATCCACATGATGCGCTGCGGCGGCGGCTTCGGCCGGCGCCTGACGACGGAGTATATGGTCGAGGCCGCCTGGATCGCCCGCGAAGCCAAGGTGCCGGTCAAGCTGATCTGGACGCGCGAGGACGACACCACACGCGGCAACCTGCGCCCCGCCGGCTGGCACCATCTCGAAGCAGGGCTTGATGCGACAGGCAAGGTGACCGCCTGGACCAACCATTTCGTCAGCTTCGGCAAGGCCGGCAAGTTCGGCCGCGCCGCCGCCATCGATACGACGCAGTTCCCGGCGCGCTTCGTGCCGAACTTCCGCTGCGATGCGACCGTGCTCGATCTCGCCGCCCCCACCAACTTTCTGCGCGCACCTGCCAACAATGGCTTCGGCTTCGTGATGCAGAGCTTCATCGACGAGCTGGCTCATCTGGCCGGGCAGGACCCGGTGGCCTTCCGCCGCACGCTGCTCGGCACGCCGCGCCTCGTCGGCCCTTCGGACAAGCGGGACAGTTACGATGCTGCACGCGCGCTCGGCGTACTCGACAAGGCCGCCGCCATGGCCGGCTGGGGCCGCAAGCTGCCCAAGCGCGAGGGCCTTGGTATTGCCTTCCATTTCAGCCACCTCGGCTATTTCGCCACCGCAATGGAAGTCGCCGTGGCCGATGCCGGCGATGTGAAGGTGAAGAAGGTCTGGGCCGCCGGCGATGTCGGCCGCCAGATCGTCAACCCCTCGGGCGCCATCAACCAGGTGCAGGGCTCGGTCATCGATGCCATCGGCTCGGCGATGGGCCAGGCCGCCACGCTCGCGGGCGGTGCCATCGAGCAGCGCAACTACGATGGCTTCCCCATCATGCGGATGCCCGACGCGCCGCCGATCGAAGTGGCGTTCGTCATGTCCGATCATCCCCCCACCGGGCTCGGCGAGCCCGCTTACCCCGCCACGCCGCCTGCCCTCGCCAACGCCATCTTTGCCGCCACCGGCGTCCGGCTGCGCAGCCTGCCGATCGACACCGAGCTGCTCAAGGTGTGATGATCGCCTTGCCGCAGAGTTCGCCCGCAGCCATTGCGGCGAACGCGGCTTTGGCGGCACCCGGCGCATAGGCCAGTCCGATGTGCGGCTTCAGCGCCGCCGCACGCGCATCGATGGCTGCCAGCGCCGCAACACCCGCCGCCGGGTCCTGCCGGCCATGCTCGCCAGCGCGCACGCCGATGATCTCGATCTCCTTGAGCAATGCACGGTTCAGCGGAAAAGGCGGTGCCTGACCGCCCGTGAAGCCGATGATCGCATGGCGCCCGCCGCGCGCCAGCGTGCGCAGTGCCGGCATGAACAATGCGCCGCCCACGGGATCGAACACCAGGTCGATGTCGCGCGCCGCGATTTGCGGTGTCGCGCGATCGATCAGCACCAGCTCGTGCGCGCCCGCCGTCCGCGCCAGTTCCAGCTTCTCCGCCGATGATGCCACCGCGGTCACATGCGCGCCCTCGTGGCACCCCAGGGCGACCGCCGCCAGCCCCATGCCGCCCCCTGCACCGGTCACCAGCAACCGCTCTCCGCGCGCCAGCCGCCCGCGCACCATAAGGCCGACCCAGGCTGTAAGCGCCCCCACGGTAAAGCCCGCCGCCTGGAAGTCATCGAGCTCCGGCGGCACGGCGCGCACCTGTGCAGCCGCCAGCGTCACCCGCTCGGCCAGCAGCCCTTGTCGCGTCCCGACCATCACGCGCTGGTTGGCCCAAGCCTCGCACTCCTCGCCCGCCGCCACGACGATACCACAGCCTTCGGTGCCCGGAACGAACGGAACCTCGGGGCGAAACTGGTAGCCCCCGCGCAGCATCAGCAGATCGGGAAAATTGAGCCCCACCGTGATCATGCGCACGGTCACTTCGCCCGGGCCCGGCACCGGCGGTTCCGGCCAATGAGGTTCGAGTTTCAACCCGGAAAGATCGGGCGACAGGGCATGGCAGACCAGCGCCTGCACCGGTCAGGGCAGGATTTCCGGCCCGCGGCCCCAAAAGCGAGCGAGGATGAGGCCGGTGAGGAAGCCGCCGATATGGGTCCAGATCGCGATGCCGCCGCCCAGAAGGCCGCCGGAAAACGCCACGCCCATCAGCAGTTGCAGCCCGATCCAGCTTGCAGCGTACCAGAGTGCCGTCAGCAACTCGCCCGGCACCGCAATGCCGAGCACCCGGCGGCCGCCGGCGCGGCTGCGCGCAAACATCATCGCATAGGCGCCGAACACCGCGGCGATGGCGCCCGAGGCGCC
>JBBSPR010000141.1:0-7317 GCA_038258615.1 Sphingomonadales bacterium | reverse complement strand
AGCTGCTCGAGTTCGCGTTGAGCGCGGAACCGAACGATCCAGCCGTTCACGACGCCGCGTCGACGACCTATCGGGCTCGTCGCAAGCACGAGCGGTCGCTGATGGCCAAGGGCATCTATGCCGATGCCTACAAGGGCGATCCCGCCTACACCCGCGTCGCCGAAGGCGTCGAAGCCTTTGAGCGCCGCAAGGGCCGCAAGCCCCGCGTGCTCATCGTCAAGATGGGGCAGGACGGTCATGATCGCGGCGCCAAGGTCGTGGGCTCAGCGCTTGCCGATCTCGGCTTCGAAGCCACCGTCGGCCCGCTGTTCCAGACGCCCGAGGAAGCCCGCAAGCTCGCCCTCGAGCTCGATGTCGATCTCGTCGCCTCGAGCAGCCTGGCCGCCGGCCACAAGACCCTCGTCCCCGCCCTCATCCAGCAACTGAAGGACGCCGGCCGCCCCGATATCCGCGTTATCGCCGGCGGCGTCATTCCGCCCAAGGATTACGACTTCCTCCGCGAAGTCGGCACCGCCGCCATCTTCGGCCCCGGCACCAACATCGTCGAAGCCGCCGCCGACCTCCTCCGCCTCCTCGGCCACAACCTCCCGCCTCTGTCAGACGCCGCCGAATAACGCCCGACCTGCGACTGCTCGCGCCGCATGCCAACACCACCCCCCCCGGCGCCCCGGGGCGGCTTCCGGCGAGCAGGAGACTCCGCACCTGCACCCCTGAAAAGTGCCCCACTCCTGTCCCGGGAAGGGGGCGACCAGCCAAAAGCGGGCCGTTTCGCATTGCCGCCTTGCCATGACCGTCTCCGGCTCGCGGGGGAACGAAATGTCGCAGACATCGTTCTCTTTGCAGAAACCACTTCCGTCGAGCCATGTGCATCGAAGCCCTGTGCAGCCGAGCCATGTGCATCGACCCCGCCGCTGCCCGATCGACAGCGCAGCAGAACAGGAGATCCGCCATGATCAAACCAGCTACAGTCGCCGCCGCACTGATTTTGCTACCGCTCGCAGCATGCAACGAGCGCCCCGCCGACAAATTGGCGGACCGTGTCGAAGACGCCGGCGATGCTCGTGCCGATGCGCTCGAAAACGAGGCCGAAATGCTTGAAAACAGGGCCGATGCCGTTCGCGACAACGCCGATGATCGTTCCGATGCCATCGAAGCCGCAGACCGCGACGTGTCCCAATTGTCCGGCGAAAGGCGCGACGCCATCGTTGCCGACGAGGCCCCCGCCGTCCGCTGATCTTGCCACCCCCTTCTTCTCCCCACGCATCCAGGCCCCAGACAAGAGCGCCCGAACCATTCCCTCTCCGGGAGAGGGAGACTCGCCAAAGGCGAGCGGGGTGAGGGGGTCATCACCTCGCCGGCAGAACTCCAACTCCCACGCCCACCCCGCGAGCAAGGGAACAGCGCCTCCGGCGGGCAGGGGACTCGTCCCCTGCATCCCGAAAGTCTCAATGGGCGCCTCGCTCAGTCTTCCATATCCATGAACAACAGCAAATCTGCCGCTTGCTGGCGCTCCGCCTCAGTCCAGGCCCCCATGCCCGCCTTCGCCAGCGCAGCCTCCTTCCGCGCCAGCGACCGCTCGTCATTGTCGAGATACATCTGCGCCAGCGACAGCCGCAGCATGGGCGCAGACGCGTCCCGTGCCGACGCGGACGTCGGTGCATCGGAAATCGCCACTTCATACTCGGCTGCCGCGCGTGCCAGCCGTTCCCGGTCACCCTTCACCACCGAGGGATGCCCATGCAGCCGCGCCAGATGCGCTCGCGTCGCGACGGTTTCGATATTGCGCCGCCCCAATACGGCCATCCTGATCCGGAGTGCCTCCTGCAAGGCGGCCTCTGCTTCGGCTGTCGGTTTGCTCTCGTTCAACACCAACAGCACATCGGCGTAACTGTTCAGTGCCAGCGCCACTTCGGGACTGACCGGCCCGAAAGCCGCCCGATAAACTTCCACCGATCTTGCCAGATACGGCAGGGCAGCACGCTGGAGGTCCTTCTCGTCTACCTCGGTCTCAGTGAACAGCTCCACGCCAAAGGCCATCAGCAGGTCCGCTTCCTGCACGCTGCCAACGCCCCTGGCTTCGCGAATGGCTGCGATCTGTCGCTCGAAAATCTCGGACGCAGTCTTCAGATCGCCGCTGCGCACAAGCGACATCGGGGCCGTAACAAGCTGTGCCATTGCCTCTTCCGGCATTCGATCGCTCGTCTCGGCAATTTGCGGCAGCGGTTCTGCGAGCAGACGTTCCTGGAACCGGAGCCCAGCCGCTCCAGCGATGCCAAGCCCCAGCAAAAGGGCCAGATAAATCAATGGCTCCATCAAGTTGCCAATCTTTTTTCCCCACCGCTCCCCGGCAGCCAGCGTGCAGCGTGCGCGTGTGAGCGCCTGCAGCAAAATCCAGCTCAAAGCTGTGGCCATGCCAAAGATGCAGCCGATGAAGGCATCAAGAAAGGATAAGAAGCTCAACATCGCGCCACCGGCCACCGCGCCGAGACCTGCCAGCATTGCATAGCGCCAGTGCCGGCTCATCCCCCGGTCTTTGAGGGCCGAATAGGCCGGTGTCAGCAACAGCAATGATCCCGGCAATGCGAAGATCAACGGCGTAAATACACCCTGCCCAAGCTCGCCAAAGAGCAACCAGGACATTGCAACACATGCCAGAACCGGCGCCAGAAAGCTCACGCCCGCAACGCGCGTCCAGAACAGCATCACTGATTGCGCCCCGCGCGGTCCCATGGCGGCAAAATGGCTGCAGGCAGCCTCTCAAGTCAATCCGCGCAAGTGCCGAAACGATTCTCATGGTCGCCAAATCAAGTCGACACCATGTTGCCTCGTGTTCGCCCGGTCGTTATAACACCCGTACCAACACCCCCCGAGGCCGCCATGCACCATCTCAAGATCACCGCCATCGGCAACAGCGCCGGCATCATCCTCCCCAAGGAGGTTCTGGCGCGTCTCAAGTTGGACAAGGGCGATACGCTCTATCTCGTCGAGACGCCCGACGGCTATCGGATCACCCCGCATGATCCGGTGTTCGAGGAGCAGATGGCGGTGGCGCGGCGGATCATGAAGGAGCGTCGCGCTGTCCTGCGCGAACTCGCGAAATGACCGGACGGACATGGGTGGACGTCGGCGTCGCGCTGGCGATCCACGATGAGCAACTCGCCGAGCACGGCGGCGCTGCCGGCGTGCGCGATGCCGGCGCGTTCGAATCCGCCATGGCGCGGCCGGTCAATCTGGCCGCCTGTGGCACGCCCGACATCAGCCAGCTTGCCGCCGCCTATGCCTTCGGGCTGGCGCGCAACCACCCCTTTGTCGATGGCAACAAGCGCACCGCCTATGTCGTCGCCGAAATCTTCCTGGCCCTGAACGGTTTCAAGCTGGTGAGCAGCGATGCCGACAGCATCCTGACGACACTCGGCCTCGCCGCCGGAGACCTTACCGAAGACGCGCTGACAGACTGGTTCCGCCGCAACGTGCAGGATCAGCGCCGCCCCGGATAGCGCGCATCGAATTGCGCATCGCGCACCGCCGTCTCCGCCTTCGCCCGGTCGATCTCGAAGCCCAGCCGCGCCGGCGCGCCGATCACGTCCGAAACCGGCCGCCGCAGCGCCGCTCCCGCCGCCTCCGCCGCGCGGCCCAGCCGGAACGCGAACGTGATCGGCGCGTCCGCCAGCAAAGCGGCATCGCGCGCAAACGGCGACGCCACCCCAAGCTGCCGCGCCCGGTCGATCATCTCCGGCAACTGGTTGAGCGGCTGTGCCACCAGCCCCAGCGACGTGGCGATGAGGTGCAGCCGCTGCCACGCCATCCCCGCCAGCAGCCCCTGCCGCCGGTCCCAGTGGTCGGCGGCGGTGATCACGCCGAACACCGAAGCGGTCGGCAGATGCACCTCGCGCGTCGCCTCCAGCCAGTAGCGCCCCTCGGTCTCCGCCGAAGGCGCCGGCAGCATCGCTGCCGCCGCCGCCAGCAGCGGCGGCGTCCCCGAAGTCGCCAGCGTCAGCCCGTCCTTGTGCCGGTCCTGCTCGCTGCGGCTGTGCCGGAACCAGCGGTGCGACGCCGCCATCATCGCTGCATCCTCGGCAATCGCCTGCGTCGCCGCCACCGTCGCCGCTGCAAACCGCCGCCCCTCCGAACTGGCCGCCGCAAACAGCCGCAGCCCGATCTCCGGCGGCCGCGGAAACGCCATGAGTGCTGCAATCTCCTCCGCCTTCAGCACCGCCCCCGTCCAGGCCCCCCGGTGCGTATGGCGCCGCCCGATGGCGGGCAGCAGCGGATGCGGCGGCGGCGCCCCGGCACTTTCGGTATCGAGCTCGATTCGCGCCACATGCTGCAAATGCTCCGGGTCGGGGAGCAGCCGCACCGTCGCCAGCCGCCGGATGCCGGTCGAGGCCAGCGCCATCGTATGGATCGCCGCGCCCAGTCCTGCCAGTCGCTCGCGGCCGAACGGGTCCATTGCCCCCAGCGCCCGCTCGGGCACCTCGAAGATATCGACCCCCAGCCGCCCCACCGCAAATCGCCAAGGCTGGGTGTTGTGCGGGCTCGCCGAAAGGATCCCCGCCGCCACCAGCGCCAACGGCCCCGAATGCCGGCGACGGTTCCAATCTTCCCAGGCCTTCAGCGCCGGGCTGCCCAGCAGCGGGATCACCCCCTGGTCGATGCCACGCACCACCAGCAGTGACGCCGCCCCGCCAACCCCCCAGCCGATCGCCTGGCGGCGGCTGAGACTCATTCAGCCGGAACAGGCGAAGGGCGGGCACAAGCCGCGCGGATCGTGTCCGAAGTCTCTCCCGAAACCGCCCCCGGAGGACCCAGGACTGCCCTGAAAAGCCCCCCGACCGACCGTGCACGCCCCGCATCGCGCGCAATGCCGATCCACTCATGCACCGCAACCCACAGCGGATTGAAGCTGGCAAGGTTGTGGATGATCCCGTAGCGCGGCTTTTCCACCTCGGGCTCGAACGTGCCGAACATCCGGTCCCAGATGATGAAAACCCCCCCATAATTGCGGTCGAGATATTGCGGGTTGGTGCCATGATGCACTCGGTGGTGCGACGGCGAATTGAGCCAGCTCTCCATCCCCCACGGCAGCTTGTCCACCACCTCGGTATGGATGAAGAACTGATAAACCAGATTCAGCCCTGCGCAGAACAGCACCATCTCCACCGGAAAGCCGAGCAGAAGCAATGGCATCCGGAAGACGAAGCTGAGCGACAGCCACCCCGTCCAGGTCTGCCGCAACGCCGTGCTCAGGTTGTAGTGCTGCGAACTGTGGTGGATGATATGGCTCGCCCAGAACCAGCGCACCCGGTGCGCCGTCCGGTGAAACCAGTAATAGGTGAAATCCTCCGCCACGAAGCAGAATGGCACCACCCACCAGGCCAGCGGGATGTCGAACAGCGCAAACCCCGCCAGCCAGTGCATCGAGGCGACGATGCTGCCCCCGACCAGCACCGCGACCATGGTATTGCCGAACCCCATCACCAGCGACGTGCCAGTGTCCCGCCACTCATACTGGCCCTTCACGCCAGAGCGAATCATGAACATTTCCAGCATCATGGCGATGATGAATGCCGGAATGGCGAGCTGAACGGGATCGGGAAAATTCATATCCGCGCCCCCCAGCGCGCTGCATCCTCACCCAGGACGAGCGCCGCCTTGGGAAAGCCCGGCTCCGCCAGCCGCAGGTGCAATGTGCCATCCTCCACCCGCGCCTGTGCGCCCTTGAGCAGCCGCACCACGAACCGGTCCCCGAAGCAGCGGACCAGCGCCAGCCGCCCATCGCGCGCCGCGACGATCGCCGCATCGGCCGAGTCGGCCACCACCGCCTCGGCAGGATCGAACCCGGGAATCGCCGCCGCTGCCTCCTGAGCTGCCGTCTCGGCATCGGTCAGGCAACTGCTCTTGCGAAAGCCCAGCGCCCAGGCAAGCCCGACCAGCGTCAGGATGCCGAGCAGCGACGTCCAGATCATCGCGTCGCCGCACCTTCGGAGATATGGCGCAGGGTTCCTGCCATCATTGCAATATCATAGCCCGCCGCAGCCGCCGCGTCGATCAGCGTGCGTGCGTCCGCGCCGACCGAGGCTTCGGCAAGCGCCCACAGGTGGCACGAGCGCGTGCCCGAGCGGCAAAAGGCCAGCACCGGCCCCGGGCTGCGCGCCAGCGCATCGGCCATCGCATGCACCTGCTCGGGCGCAAAGCCGGTGTGATCGATGGGAATGAAGGCATAGCCCAGCCCGGCCGCCGTCGCGGCGGCTTCGATGGTGGCCGAAGTCGGCTGTCCGGGCGCTTCGCCATCGGGCCGGTTGTTCACGATGAAGGCATATCCCATCGTCGCAAGCTCGGCACAATGCTCCGGCATGATCTGCGGGCTGACCGAAACGGCCGGGGAAAGCATGGCTTGCATGGAACAACTCTAGCCGCTGGCCCGCACTTCTCAAGCGTTCATCCGCGTCGCCGCCCAGCCGCGGATGGCCGGCGCAAAGGCCGCAACCGCGCGCCGGGCCGCCTCGGCATCGGGCATGGTATCGAGCGCGTGGAGCAGCGGGCACAGCAAATCCCGCGGCAGCGTGTCCAGCGGCGCGGTGTGAATGCCGATGGTGAAGGCCACAGCGCCCGTGGCGGGCAGGCGGGTGAGCGTCTGCCGCTCCACGCGCAGCGACAACATGGCCCCGGCGTTTTCGCACGTCACCTCGCCAAACCGCGATTCGATCGCAAGATCAGGCGCATAGGCCAGATCGGGCGTCTCGGTGATCGCCCAGTTCGCGCGCTGCAGCGGCTGATCCAGATTGGCAAGGATATGCTCGATCGGCCCGGCAAGCCGCGCGCCGAACCCCGGCACCCGCGCATGGATCGCCGCCACCGGCTTGCCGATCATGTCGACCAGCCGCCAGTCGGACGGGAACAGCAGGATGCCGGCGATCAGCCGATGATGGTCACCATCCCGATCGAGGAGCATCACATCTTCATGGATCGTGGTGGCAATCGCGGCGAGGGCAGGGGCCGGCGCCGCAACGCGCGCGGCCAGCTCCGCAATCGCCGGTCCCGCATGGGCGAGCTGTTGAAGCGCCTCCGGCTGCGTCGCCAGCCGCGCGCGTCGCAGCGCCAACCGTGCCGCCATGTCGGGTGCGGCATCGAGCCAGTCCGCCATGTCGAGCCGTGTCAGCCCGAGGCGGAGCGTGGCATGGTGCCGACGAAACGGGGCGAGGCTGGCAGCGCTGTGCGGCATGGCGCCAGTCTATGGCGCCATGCCGCCGGCAGCGAGCCCGGCCGGAAACGCGAGGCCGGATGAAGCGTCCGCCAGCGCCGCATGGCCAGGCCGGT
>JBBSPR010000140.1:0-7326 GCA_038258615.1 Sphingomonadales bacterium | reverse complement strand
CGATGCATCGGCCGATGCGGCCTGGGCGCGGGTGGGGGGTTATTGCGCGATTGCCGAATGGCTGCCGACCAGCTGCACGCTGGAGGGCGAGGACGCGCCCGGATCGGTGCGCACTCTGGTGAACGGCACGGTCGTCGAGCCGATGGTGGCGCAGACGAAGCACTCCTACACCTATTGGCAGACGGCGGGAACGCTGGCGGCCGCCGGGCTGCACGGCACGCTGGCGGCCGAGCCCGACGGCGCGCGCAGCAAGCTCAGCTACACGCTGGTCTATGACCAGGCCGCACTCGCGTCCGACGCCCTGCGCGCCTCGGAGCGTGCGCGGCTGCAGGCGCGCTTCGCCGGGGCCTTGCAGCGGATGAAGGCGCTGGTCGAGGCGCGCTGAGCCGGCGCGCCCCGATTTCAAGCCGGCCTCAGCCGGGCCAGCGGCGGACCTGCTGGCGCTGGCTGCCGAGCCCTTCGATGCCCAGCGTCATCACATCGCCCTCGGCCAGATAGACCGGCGGCTTGCGCCCCATGCCGACGCCGAACGGCGTGCCGGTGCTGATGATGTCCCCGGCCTGCAGCGACATGAACTGGCTGAGATAATGCACGATGTGCGGCACGTTGAAGATCAGCGTCGAGGTGTTGCCGGTCTGCATCCGTGCGCCGTTCACATCGAGCCACATGTCGAGATTGTCGATATCCGCCACATCGTCGAGCGTGACGAGCCATGGGCCGAACGGGCCGAAGGTGTCGCAGCCCTTGCCCTTGTCCCACTGGCCGCCGCGCTCGAGCTGGTACTCGCGCTCCGAAAGGTCGTTGACCACGCACAGCCCGGCGACATGGTCCATGGCATCGGCCTCTGCCACATAGCGGCAGTCCTTGCCGATGACGACGCCGAGCTCGACCTCCCAGTCGCTCTTCACCGAGGTGGGCGGCAGCAGCACATCGTCATCGGGGCCGATGATCGCCGAGGTGGCCTTCATGAAGATGATCGGCTCGGCGGGGATGGGCATGCCGGCCTCGATCGCATGATCGCGGTAATTGAGGCCGATGCAGACGAACTTGCCGACGCGCGCCACCGGCTCGGCGATGCGGCCGGGCTCGGCGATGTGCGGCAGGCTGGCGATGTCGATGCCGGCCATGATGTCCGCGCGCCGCGCCAGGAAGCTGCCATCGATGTCGGCGACATGCGCGGACAGGCAGCGCACCTGGCCCTCGGGATCGAGCACGGCAGGCTTTTCATGGCCGCGCGGGCCGTAGCGGAGGAATTTCATGGCAGATCCTTGGGTTGCGGACACAGAAACGCAGACGGCCCCGCACCGGTGGACCGGGCGGGGCAGATGTGTGCGGAAGCGAGGGTCAATCGTTGTGGACGACGAGGCTCGAAAACTTCTCGGGCTCGGAATAGGCCATGCGCAGATGGGTGAGCAGCGCCATCTGCGGATCGGTGGTGCCGCCGGCGATCACTTCGAGCAGCTCGCGATGATGGTTGAGCCGCCAGCGCCGGATTTCGCGCGTCACATGCTCCAGTGTCTTGTGCGCGAACAGCGAGGTGGTGAGCGAATCGAGCGTGCGCTCCAGATAGGGGTTGCCGGCAGCGCGCCAGATCACGGCATGGAAGCGCCGGTCGAGTGCCGCGGCATCGGCGAGCGGACCTTCCCACGCGTCCATCTGCGCCACCAGATCCTGCAACTCGGCCATGATCTCCGGCGTCATGTTGGCGCGCGCCAGCTTCATCGCCTCGGCCTCGAGGATGATGCGCATCGAATTGATCTGCTGCACCTCGGTTTCCGAAAGCTTGATCACGAACATGCCGCGGCGTTCGAGGCTCATCACCAGCCCCTGCTCCTGCAGCTGCGAAAGCGCCTCGCGCACAGGGATGCGGCTGGAGTTGAACTCGCGCGCCAGATGGCTTTCGTTCAGCCGGTCCCCCGGCTTGAAAGTGCCATCGAGGATCCGTTCGCGGATCTTGCGCTGGATATGGTTTCGCAGGGTCGAAGGGACGGCTGCGACGGCCTGCGGCCGGGACGACATGACGGTTTCGTATTGCATGGGCACAGGTATCAAAGCTGTCCAAAACGCCGCGAACACGGCAAACAAGGGTTTCGATAGCACATTGGAGCCGGTCTCGCCTAGCAGTGCTGCACTGCGGCGATCCGCGCATCTCCGGCATCCCGCGCATCAATGATTATGCCGTGGCAGCGTGCTGCTCGTCCTGTGGAATTTCACGGCGAATTCGAGGACGGCGCCGGTGGAAAGCGGCCCGACGTGAGCGCGGTAAAGCGCCTCCCAGGGGGTATTGCTGTCCGCCACCGGCGGTGGCAGATCGGCCTTGCGCGCGGCGATCTCGGCCTCGTCCACCAGCGCATCGCAGCGGCCGGTGTTGAGATCGATGCGGATGCGGTCCCCGGTGCGGAGCCATGCCAGGCCGCCGCCGGCGGCACTTTCCGGCGAGGCATGGACGATCGACGGGCTGTCGGAGGTGCCCGACTGGCGGCCGTCTCCCAAGGTGGGCAGGCTGCTGATCCCGCGCTTGAGCAACGCATCGGGCGGCTGCATGTTGACGACCTCCGCCGAGCCCGGCCAGCCGATCGGGCCGGCGCCGCGCATCACCAGGATGCAATCATCGTCGATCGCCAGGGCGGGATCATTGATGCGGTGGTGATAATCATCGCCGCCCTCGAACACCACCGCACGGCCTTCGAAGATGCCCTCGGCCCCTTCGCGGGACAGATAGCGGGCGCGGAACTGCTCGCTGATCACGCTCACCTTCATCAGCGCGAAATCGAACAGGTTGCCGCTCATCGGCACCAGCCCGGCATTGTGCGCAAGCGGCTCGGCATAGGGCATGATGACATCGGGCAACTTGCTGGTGCGGCCGGCGATGTTCTCGGCGATGCTGCGGCCGGTCACGCTCATCCGGTCCCCGTGCAGCCGGCCGGCGGCGGCCAGCTCTGCCATCACTGCCGGCACGCCGCCGGCGCGGAAGAAATGCTCGGAGAGATATTTGCCCGCCGGCTGCATGTTGACGAGCAACGGTATGTCCTGCGCCTGCCGCCAGTCCGCCACGTCGAGATCGACGCCGGCATGGCGCGCCATGGCGGTGATGTGCGGCTGGGCGTTGGTGGAGCCGCCGATGGCGGCGGTGATGGCGATGGCATCGAGAAACGCCTCGCGGGTGAGGATCTCCGAGGGTCGAAGGTCCGCCTCGACCATGCCGACGATCCGCCGCCCGGTGGCATAGGCATATTGGCCGCGCTCCTTATAGGCAGCCGGGATCGCGGCACAGCCAGGGAGCGACATGCCGAGCGCCTCGGCAATGGCGTTCATGGTCGACGCCGTGCCCATGGTGTTGCAATGGCCGACCGAGGTTGCCGAAGCGCAGGCGGCATCGAGGAAATCCTCCTCGCTGATCTCGCCCGCCGCCAGCCGCTTGCGGCTCTTCCAGATCACCGCCCCCGAGCCGACGCGCTCACCCTCGAACCAGCCATCGAGCATCGGCCCGCCCGACAGCACGATCGCCGGCAGATCGACCGTAGCCGCCGCCATCAGCTGGCTGGGCGTGGTCTTGTCGCAGCCGGTGGTCAGCACCACACCGTCGAGCGGATAGGCGTTGAGGATTTCGACCAGCCCCAGATAGGCAAGGTTGCGATCGAGCGCTGCGGTCGGCCGCCGGCAATTCTCGAAGATGGGATGGACCGGAAACTCCATGGCGATGCCACCGGCGTCGCGGATGCCGTCGCGGATGCGGCTGGCGAGATCAAGATGCACGCGGTTGCACGGCGACAGGTCGCTGCCCGATTGGGCGATGCCGATGATCGGGCGGCCCGATCGCAGTTCCTCGGGCGTCAGCCCGTAATTCATGAAGCGCTCGAGATAGACGGCGGTCATGTCGCTGCGCGCTTCGTTGGCAAACCAGTCCATCGAGCGGAGCGTTCGCCTGGCCGTCCGGTCGCCGCTCTCGTTGCTCACCGACCATCCCCAGCATTGCCGCTCATGCAAAACTGCATATAGAAGACAGGTTGACTGTGTCAAACGGTCCGCAGCCCGGCCGGGCGCTTGCGTTCTGGCCCCAACCCCCGGCAAGCTCGGCATCGCAAGCCCGCCCGCCGCATCATCCGGAACGCCCATCCCATGCGAATGCCCGACCCCGACCAGGCCCTGATCGCCGGACGCGACGCCATCGTCGGCGCGCTCGCGCGGCTGGTGCCAGGCGGCGTGGTGAGCGACCGCGCAGCGCTGGCGCCCTATTCATGCGATGCGCTCACCGCCTATCGGCAGCTGCCGCTGGCGGTGGTGCTGCCGCGTACCACCGAGGAGGTGTCCGCCGTGCTCGGCTGGTGCCATGGGGCGGGGGTGAAGGTGGTGGCGCGCGGGGCGGGTACCTCGCTCTCGGGCGGCTCGCTGCCGCTTGCCGATGGCATCGTGCTCGGCATGGCTCGCTTCAACCGCGTGCTGGACATCGATTACGACAATCGCTGTGCCGTGGTGCAGCCCGGTGTGACCAACGCCGCCATCAGCGAGGCGGTCGCCGGTCGCGGCTTCTATTATGCGCCCGATCCATCCAGCCAGATCGCCTGTTCGATCGGCGGCAATGTCGCGGAGAATGCCGGCGGCGTGCACTGCCTCAAATATGGCACCACCACCAACAACCTGCTCGGGGTCGAGATCGTGCTCATCGACGGCACGATCCTGCGGCTGGGCGGCGCCGCCCCCGAGGCACCGGGCTATGATCTGCTCGGCCTCGTGTGTGGCTCCGAAGGCATGCTCGGCGTCGTCACCGAGGTGACCGTGCGGATCCTGCCGCGGCCGCCGCACCAGCGCGCCATGCTCATCGGCTTTCCCGCGGTGGAGGCGGCGGGGGAGTGCGTTGCCAGCATCATCGGCTGCGGCATCATCCCGGCAGCGCTGGAGATCATGGACCGCCCGGCGATCCATGCCGCCGAGGCGTTCGTCAATGCCGGCTATCCGCTCGATGTCGAGGCGCTGATGATCGCCGAGCTCGATGGCGGCATCGAGGAGATCGACGATGCGCTGGCGATCATCGCCACCATCGCGACACGGCACGGCGCCACGCTGTGCCGCCCTTCGGAGGGCGAGGCCGAGCGGCTGCTGTTCTGGGCCGGCCGCAAGGCGGCTTTCCCAGCCGTGGGCCGGGTGTCGCCCGACTATTATTGCGTCGATGGCACCATCCCGCGCCGCATGTTGGGCCCGGTGCTCGGCCGGATCACCGAGATCGCCGCCGCCGAGGGGCTGGCGGTGGCCAATGTCTTCCACGCCGGGGACGGCAACCTGCACCCGCTCATTCTCTACGACGCCAGCATTCCGGGTGACCTCGAAAAGGCCGAGCGCGTGGGCAACCGCATTCTCGAAACCTGTGTCGAAGTCGGCGGCGTGCTCACCGGCGAGCATGGCGTGGGGATCGAGAAACGCGACCTGATGCACAAGCAGTTCACGCCGGTGGATCTGGCGCAACAGCAGCGCGTCAAGGCGGCGTTCGATCCGCAGGCGCTGCTCAACCCGGGCAAGGTGTTCCCGGCGCTGAGCCGCTGCGCCGAGGGGGGTGCCGAGCATGTCCATGGCGGCCAGACGCGCTTTCCGGACCTGCCGCGCTTCTGACCATGGCGCTGCTCCGCCCCCAGACCGTCGACCAGGTGGTCGATGCCGTTCGCGCCGCCGGTGCCGCGTCGCGTCCGCTGGAGATCCTGGGCAGCGGCAGCCGCCGCGGCATCGGCCATCCGGTGCAGGCCGAGGATGCGCTTTGCCTCGATCGGATGGCAGCGATCATCGACCATGATGCCGCCGAGCTTGTCGTCACCGTCCAGCCCGGCGCCCGCACCGCCGATGTGATCGCGCATCTCGCCGGCAGCGGCCAGCGGCTGGCCTTCGAGCCGCCTGACCTGGCGCCGCTCTGGGGTGGCGCCGCGGGTGCGGGCACCATCGGCGGCATGTTCGCGGCGGGAATCGCCGGGCCGCGCCGGCTCGCGGCCGGCGGCATCCGCGATCATGTGCTCGGCTTCCAGGCGGTCAACGGGCTGGGCGAGGTGTTCGTGGCGGGCGGCAAGGTGCTGAAGAATGTCACCGGCTATGATCTGCCCAAGGTGATGGCCGGCTCCTGGGGCACGCTCGCCGTGCTCACCGAGATCAGCCTCAAGGCGCTGCCGATGCCCGAGGCGACCGGCTCGCTGGTCATGACCGGGCTCGATCCGGCGGCGGCGGTGACGATGATGACGCGCGCCCTGCAGGGGGCGGTGCCGATCACAGGTGCTGCGCATCTGCCGGGCCAGCCGGCGCGCACGCTGCTCCGGCTGGAGGGCACGCCGCGCGTGCTGGCTGTGCAGCGCGCCGCGCTGGCGGCCGGACTGCAATGGGAATCGGACTGGCTCGACGATGCCGAATCGCAGGCGCTGTGGCAGGAGATCGGCGCCGTCCGGCCGTTTGTGGCCGATGATGCGATGGTCTGGCGGATCGTGCTGCCCGCCACCCAGGCGCCTGCCGTGCTGGCGCGGCTGGGCGGTGCCGATGGGCATCTGCTCGATTGGGGCGGGGCGCTGATCTGGCTCTGGCACGCCGCCGATGCCGCCATCGATGTGCGCGCTGCACTTGCGGCGACGGGCGGCCATGCGACGCTGATGCGGGCACCCGCCGAGGTGACGGCGCGGGTGCCGGTGTTCCCGCCACTGCCGCCACCGCTGGCGGCGCTGGAAGCGCGGGTGCGCGCGAGTTTCGATCCGGCCGGGCTGTTCAACCCCGGTCGGCTGGGAGGCTGAGGCCATGCAGACCGAATTCACTGCCAGCCAGCGCGAGGAGCCTGGCATCGCGGCGGCGGCGGGCATCATCCGCAATTGCGTGCATTGCGGCTTCTGCACCGCCACCTGCCCGACCTATCTGCTGACCGGCGACGAGCTCGATTCGCCGCGCGGGCGCATCTGGCTGATCAAGGACATGCTCGAGGCGGGTGGTCCGCCAGCGCCGGCGGCGGTGCACCACATCGATCGCTGCCTCGGCTGCCTGAGCTGCCTCACCACTTGCCCATCGAGCGTCAACTATCGCCAACTCGTCGATATCGCCCGCGTCCACATCGCCGAGCACCACACGCGGCCCTGGCACCAGCGCCTGCTGCGCGGGCTGCTTTCGGAGGTGCTCACCCGGCCGGCGCTGTTCGGCGCCGCCGTCACTGCTGGCCGGCTGGCGCGGCCGCTTGGCCCTGTACTGCCGGCGCCACTGCGCGCGATGCTGGCGATGGTGCCGGCGAAGGCGGCGACCGCTGCACCACCACGCGCGGGCGTGTTTTCGCCGGCTGTTGCAGGCTCCGGGGCGCGCGTTGCGCTCCACGCCGGT
>JBBSPR010000139.1:0-7513 GCA_038258615.1 Sphingomonadales bacterium | reverse complement strand
TCGTGCAATGCGCCGACGCGGATGCTGGTGCCGGCGGGCCAGATGGAGGAGGCCAAGGCGATTGCGAAATCGGTCGCCGAGGGCACGACCGTGGGATCGCCGGATGGCCATGCCGCGATGGGACCAGTGGTGAGCCAGACGCAGTATGACAAGATCCAGGGGCTGATCGAGAAGGGCATTGCCGAAGGGGCGACGCTGGTGGCGGGTGGCCCCGGCAAGCCCGAGGGGCTGGAGACGGGCTATTATGTGAAGCCGACGATCTTTGCCGATGTGACGAGCGACATGACGATTGCGCGCGAGGAAATCTTCGGCCCGGTGCTGGCGATGCTGGCCTATGAGGGCGAGGACGCGGCGATCGCGATGGCCAACGACACCATCTATGGGTTAGCCGGCTATGTGCAGGGCTCGCCCGAGAAGGCAAAGGCGGTGGCGCGGCAGCTGCGCGCCGGGCAGGTGAACATCAATGGCGCCGGGCTCGATCTGGCGGCTCCGGTCGGGGGCTACAAGCAATCGGGCAATGGGCGCGAGTGGGGGCCGCATGCGTTTGCGGAATTTCTGGAGACCAAAGCCGTGATCGGCTGGGGTGTTGGCCAGATCGGGGAGGCAGCGGAATGACTTTGCGGACACCGATTTGCGATCTGCTCGGGGTCGAGCATCCGATCCTGTTGGCGGGCATGGGGGGCGTTTCCTATGCCGAGGTGTGTGCCGCGGTATCTGAGGCCGGGGGCTTCGGGTCGCTGGGGATGGCGGGGCTGAGCCCGAAGGAGATTGCGCGGCAGATGGCCCAGGTGCGCGAGCTGACCGACAAGCCGTTCGGGGTGGATCTGCTCACCGCGCAGCCGGAATCGCTGACGGCTTCGGTGGAGGTGATCATCGAGGGTGGTGCCAAGGCGTTCATCGCCGGGCTGGGCGTGCCGGTGGCGATCGTCGACCAATTGAAGGCGGCGGGGCTGGTGGTGATGTGCATGGCGGGCAATGTGCGCCATGCGGTGAAGGCGGTGGAGGCCGGGTGCGATGTCGTGATCGCGCAGGGGACCGAGGCCGGCGGGCACACCGGGTCGGTGGCGAGCGTGGCGCTGTGGCCGCAGGTGGTCGATGCGGTGGATGTGCCGGTGGTGGCAGCGGGCGGGCTGTTCGACGGGCGTGGGTTGATCGCCGCACTGGCGATGGGGTGCACCGGGGTGTGGATGGGCACGAGGTTCATCGCCAGCACCGAGGCGCATGCGGGACAGCCCTACAAGGACGCGATCCTGGCGATGAACGAGGCGGACACGGTGATCAGCCGGGCGTTTACCGGCAAGACGCTGCGCTGCATCGCAAACGAGACGACGAAGGAATGGGAGGGCAAACCGGCGCTGCCGTTCGCGGGGCAGGTGATGCGATCGATGCAGCACAATCTGCTCGGGCCGATCGGTGGCGTGGTCGAGGATGTGAACCCGGCGCTGCAATGCATGGCGGCGGGGCAGGGCGGCGGGGCGATCCACGAGATCTTGCCGGCGGGCGAGATCGTGCGGCGGCTGCTGGCGGAAGCTGAGGCAACGATGGATATGCTTTCGAGACTGTGAAGAACGTGGATTGAGTTAACTTAATGTAAACACTTCTTGATGAACTGCGGCGATTACGGTATCGCCGCATGGTCATTAAGGAGTTGTTTATGATCCTGCGATTCGCCACGGGCTCTGTCCTCACTGCATGCGTTGCGCTGATGTCCACTGCACCGGCGCATGCCGTAGTGGCATTCGATCCTTCGGCGGCGGCGGCGCTTCAGGCGATGCAAGAACTGAACCTGGTGGTTTTCAACGACTATAGCTCCCAGGGCCAGGAGGTGGAGGGCAGGACCTTCATCGGCGGCAACGCCAACAGCAATGCGAATTGGGGTATCGGCAATGGCTCGCACGGCACTGCGGTCTCGTCGCGGCCGACGCTGACCGTGGTAGGCAATGCCAATCTTGGCGGCCAGCTGAACGATGGCTCGAACGGCGGCAGCGGCAATGTGGGGACGCCGGCCGGTGTCACCGTTGGTGGGAATCTGAGCAACCTCAACATGAATGCGCAGAATGCGACGCTGAAGGTCGGCGGGTCGGCAAGCAATGTGAACGGGTCGTCGGGGTCGACAATCCAGGTTGGTGGCGCCACATCGGGCAACTTCAACCTCAATGGCGCGACATTGAGCTCCAACCTCGGGCCGAGCTTTACCCAGCCGCTGGTCAATTCGCTGACGGCGGAGCGCTCGGCGCTGATCGCCGGTTTCACGGCGCTTTCGTCGCAGCTGGCGGCGTATGAGTGGGAAGGCAATCCCAATACCGTCACCCAAGGCGGGCAGGGCGCGATCTTCAATGTGGCCAACAGCAGCAATGGCTATGCGCTGTTCACGATCAATGCCAGCGAACTCGGCAACGAAATCCGCTTCAATCTTGCCGGGCCGGTGCAGCCGATCGTGATCAACGTGCTCGGCACGGGCACGATCGACTGGAACGCCAATGCCGTGACCGGCAACATCGGCCCGCGTGATCTCAATCCATGGATTGTCTGGAACTTTACCGAGGCGACCGCGATCAACTTCAACCGGCAGTTCCACGGCAGCGTGCTGGCGGTGAATGCGGCGCTCAACATCGCCCAGGTGCTAGAGGGCAGCATCATCGGCAAGAGCGCCACGCAGAGTGCCGAAGTCCATCTCGGCACCTATGCTGGCGGCATGAACATCCTGATGGAGCCGATCCCGGAGCCGGCGAGCTGGGCGATGATGATCGCCGGCTTCGGGCTGGTGGGCGCGTCGATGCGCCGCCGGCGAGTCAGCCGGCCGGTGGCTCTGGCAGCCTGAGGCTGGGCGCGATCCTTGCGGCTTCGCCGGGCGCCGTCTGCGGCCCCGGCAGTGCGGCGGGGAGATCACCGCGCGCGGCGCGGATGATGGCGCGGCGGATGCGCGGATAGGTGCCGCAACGGCAGAGATTGGTGATCTCTGCATCGATATCGGCGGGCGTGGGATCGGGCTTGGCCTTGATGAGCGCCGCAGCCGCCATGATCATGCCCGACTGGCAGAAGCCACATTGCGGGACCGACTCGGCGATCCAGGCTTGCTGGATGGGGTGTGAGCGATCGTCCGACAGGCCTTCTATGGTGGTGACGAAGGTGCCTTCCAGCGCGCCGATCGTCACCTGGCACGAGCGGGTGGCGATGCCATCGACATGCACGGTGCAGGCGCCGCAGAGCCCGGCGCCGCAGCCATATTTTGTGCCGGTGAGATTGGCGGCGTCGCGCAGCGCCCAGAGCAGCGGCGTGTCGGGAGAAAGCTTGAACTCGACCGGCGAGTTGTTGATGGTGAAGCGCGTCATGATAACGAGCGTGTAGCCGAGGGGATGACAAGATGGAACTGACCACGCTGGACTATCGCGTCGAAGGGCCGATCGCCGTGGTGACCATGTGCCGGCCGGCCGAGCTCAATACGATGAACAAGGCGTTCTGGACCGAGCTGATCGAGGTGTTTGCAGCGATCGACGAGGATCCGGCGATTCGTGCGGTGATCGTGGCATCGAGCGGCAAGCATTTCACTGCCGGCCTCGATCTTGGTTGGGCGGGGGCGACGTCCAATGATCCCGATGCCGACCCGGGCCGGGCGCGCGAGGCGTTCCGCCGGCACATCCTCGCGATGCAGGAGACGTTCAATGTGGTCGACCGCTGCCGGGTGCCGGTGATTGCGGTGGTGCAGGGTGGCTGTATCGGCGGCGGGGTCGATTTTGTGACGGCGTGCGACATGCGGATCGGCACCGAGAACTGTTTCTTCACGGTGCAGGAGGTCAATATCGCCATCGTGGCCGATGTCGGCACGTTGCAGCGGTTGCCGCATCTGCTGCCGCAGGGGCTGGTGCGCGAGCTGGCCTATACCGGCCGGCGCTTCGGGGCGGCTGAGGCCAAGCACTGGGGCTTTTTGAACGGCGTGGAGGAGGACCATGGTGCGGCGTTGACGGCGGCGCGCACGATGGCGAGGGAGATTGCCGCAAAATCGCCGCTGGCGATGACGGGCATCAAGCGCGTGCTCAACCACGGCCGCGACGCCAGCATTGCCGATGGGCTGGAATATGTGGCGTTGTGGAATGCGGCGATGCTGCAGGGGGATGATGTGCCCAATGCCGTGGAGGCGCAGATGGCGCGGCAGACGGCGATTTTTGCTGATCTCAAGGGTTGAAACGGGGGGGGCGCGACGTCAAGGACGCTTGCCCGTCGCGCTGCATCGCGTCATAGACAGCCGCTCAAAAGACCGGATAGTCCGGCCTCGATTTCCGAAGGGCCCTTATGCGCATTCTTCCGCGCGCTCTGCGTACCACATCGATGACCATGGCGGCCGGATGGGCCGCGGCTGCGCAAGCGCAAACCGATGCGCCGGTGGCGGCGCCGGTCGAGACGGTGACCACGACCGCCATTCCCTCCGCCGGCCCCGTCTATGTGGCGCCCGATGCTGCCTATGGTCAGCCGATCGGCGGCTGGGACATGCAGGCGCCGGTGACTGCCCTCGGTCGCCAGGCCTATGAGCTGACCTTCTATCTTCTCAACCCGATGATGGCCGCTGTGGCCATTTTCGTGCTCATTCTGCTTGCCTATGCCGTTTGGCGTTATCGTGCCGCCGCCAATCCGGTGGCAAGCACGACCAGCCACAACACCACGATCGAGTTCATCTGGACCGCAGCGCCGGTGCTGCTGCTGGCGATCATCGCGGTGCCGAGCTTCCGGCTGCTCGCCGACCAATATGATCCGCCCGTGGCCGATCTGACGATCAAGGCGACCGGCCACCAATGGTATTGGGAATATGAGTATCCCGACCAGGGGGGTTTCAGCTTCGACGCGGTGATGTTGAACGAAGCCGAGTCGGCCGAGCGCGGCAGCCCGAAGCTGCTCGACACCGACAATCGCGTGGTGGTGCCGGTGGGGGCCACGGTGAAGGTGCTGACCACGGCTTCGGACGTGATGCACAGCTTCGCGATGCCGAGCTTCTGGGTGAAGATGGATGCCGTGCCCGGCCGGATCAACGAGACATGGTTCAACGTGGACCGCGAGGGTGTTTATTTCGGCCAGTGCTCGGAGCTTTGCGGCACCAAGCATGCGTTCATGCCGATTGCCATCGAGGTGGTGAGCAAGGCCCGGTTCGATGCCTGGGTGGCAGCGAAGCAGGCCGAGAACGGCATCACACCAGAACTGGCCGAGGTCCCGGCGGCGACTGTGCTGCCGGCCGGTTCCACTGATACGCCTGCCGCGGCGCCCGCCGCGATAACCACCGCTGCCGCGGCGCCCGCCGCGATGACCACAACTGCCGCGGCGCCTGCCGCCGCCCCAGCCGCTTGAGAGGGAAGACCATGGCAAACCCGAGCGCGCTTGCTGGCCATCCGGACCATGCGCATGACGACCACGCCGACCACAAGCTGGGCTTTGTCCAGCGCTGGTTGTTCTCGACCAACCACAAGGACATCGGGACGCTTTACCTGATCTTCGCGATCATCGCCGGCACGATCGGCGGTGCCATTTCGGGGATCATGCGGCTCGAGCTTGCCGAGCCGGGGATCCAGTATCTGACCTGGTTCACCGACGGCAACCTCGATGCCAGCTATCATCTGTGGAACGTGTTCATCACCGGCCATGGCCTCATCATGGTGTTCTTCACCGTGATGCCCGCAATGATCGGCGGCTTCGGCAACTGGTTCGTGCCGATCATGATCGGGGCACCCGACATGGCCTTTCCGCGCATGAACAATGTGTCGTTCTGGCTGCTGGTGCCGTCGTTCGCGCTGCTTGTGGCCTCGATGTTCGTCGAGGGGCCGGCGGGCTTCAATGGCTCGGGCACGGGCTGGACGGTGTATCCGCCGCTGTCGACACAGGGTCACCCCGGGCCTGCCGTCGACATGGCGATCCTGTCGCTGCACATCGCCGGCGCCTCCTCGATTCTGGGGGCGATCAACTTCATCACCACCATCCTCAACATGCGCGCACCGGGCATGACGCTCCACAAGATGCCGCTGTTCGTATGGTCGGTGCTGGTCACCGCCTTCCTGCTGCTTCTGTCGCTGCCGGTGCTGGCGGGTGCGATCACCATGCTGCTGACCGACCGCAACTTCGGCACGCACTTCTTCACGGCCGATGGCGGTGGTGATCCGGTGCTCTATCAGCATCTGTTCTGGTTCTTTGGCCACCCCGAGGTCTACATTCTCATCTTGCCGGGGTTCGGCATGGTCAGCCAGATCATCAGCACCTTCTCGAAGAAGCCGGTGTTCGGCTATCTGGGCATGGCCTATGCGATGGTTGCGATTGGGTTCATCGGCTTCCTGGTGTGGGCGCATCACATGTTCACGGCCGGTCTGGATGTGAACACGAAGATGTACTTCACCGCCGCACCGATGATCATCGCGGTGCCGACCGGCATCAAGATCTTCTCGTGGATCGCCACCATGTGGGGCGGGTCGATGACCTATGAGACTCCCATGCTGTGGGCGATCGGCTTCATCTTCATGTTCACCGTGGGCGGTGTGACGGGTGTCATCCTCGCCAATGGTGGTGTCGATACCTACTTCCACGACACCTATTATGTGGTTGCCCACTTCCACTATGTGCTGTCGCTGGGCGCCGTGTTCGCCATCTTCGCCGGCTTCTATTACTGGTTCGGCAAGATGACCGGCAAGCCGTACAACGAGTTCCTGGGCAAGCTGCACTTCTGGGTGTTCTTCATCGGCGTGAACATCATGTTCTTCCCGATGCACTTCCTGGGTGCCGATGGCATGCCGCGCCGCATCCCCGACTATCCGGAGATGTATGCCTATTGGAACAAGATCGCCTCGTTCGGTTATGCGATCATGGGTGTTGGGATGCTGATCTTCTTCCTCAACCTGATCGTCTCGCTTTCCAGCCGTCGCCGGGTGGCGGACAATTACTGGGGCGCGGGTGCAACGACGCTGGAGTGGACGCTGAGCTCGCCTCCGCCGTTCCATCAGTTCGAGACGTTGCCTGTCATCAAATAAGGCCGTGGGCGGCAGGGGGCGGTGCCTCCTGCCGCTGCGGATAGGGTTATGAACACAGCACAGACCAGCGAGCCGAGCATGGCTCCGGTAACGGCATTTGCCGATTGGCGCGATTACTTTGCCTTGCTCAAGCCGCGTGTGATGACCCTGGTCATTTTCACTGCCGCCTGCGCGATGGTGGCCGCTCCCGGCCAGCTGCATCCTTTCCTGGCGTTCGTTTCGGTGCTGTGCGTGGCGGTTGCGGCGGGTGCCGCGGGTGCGCTTAACCAATGGTATGAGGCCGATATCGATGCGCTGATGAAGCGTACGGCCAACCGCCCGCTTCCCGCCGGCCGGCTAGCTGCTGGCGAGGCGCTGACCTTCGGGATCGTGCTGTCGGTGGGCAGCGTGATGATCATGGGCTTGGCGCTCAACTGGGTGGCGGCGGCGTGGCTGGCGGTTTCGATCGGCTTTTACGTGTTTATCTACACGATGTGGTTGAAGCGCCGCACGCCACAGAACATCGTCATCGGCGG
>JBBSPR010000138.1:0-7755 GCA_038258615.1 Sphingomonadales bacterium | reverse complement strand
GCGCGGATCGGCACTCGTGAAGGCTTCGAGCGGGATCCAGACCTTGCCGGCCAGAAGCGACAGCAGCATCGCGGCGGCGATGGCGCCGAGCAGGGCCAGACTGAGGGGGAGGCTGCGGCTCATAATGACTGCCGGATGCGGGCGAGATGGGCGACGGCATCGATGATCGTCGGCCCGCCGCAGTGGAGCAGCCGGTCGGGCCAGGGGCGGATGGCCATGCGGTGCTCGAGCTGGTCCAGCACCGGATGGCCGAGCATCCGGTCTCCACGGGCCGCGCCGCCGACCGAGAGGAGCACGCGGGGCGGGCGGGCGACGAGGGGCTCGAGGGGCAGGACGTCCCATTGTGCCAGGCCGTAATCGGCGCTGAGGTTGTGAAAGCCGGTGGCGGCGAGCAGTTCGCTTGCCAGTGTGCCGGTGCCGGGGACCATGCCGCCGCCCTGCCAGATGAGCGCCGGAATTGCATGGCTGTCGGCGGGGGCCGCGGCGCGCACTGCCGACTCGATGCGGTGGACAAGCGCCTCGCCCTGCGCCGGCCGGCCGGCTGCGCGGGCGATGGTGCGGACCTGGGCGGTGCTGGCGGCGATACTGTCCGGCACGCCGATCTGCAGGAGCGGGATGCCCATGCGGCCGAGGGCAGCGACGGTGGAGGGTTCGACATGGGCGCCGGCGATGACCATGTCCGGCGCCAGCGCCACCACCTCCTCGGCGGTGCCCGAGGTGGCGGGGAAGCGCATGGCCCATGCGATCGGCGTGGAGGTGGCGCGCGGATCCTGCGAATAATGGCTGATGCCGATGATCTGCTGCGGGTCCGCCACATGCATCAGCACGGCGTCGACACAGGGGTTGATCGAGACGATGCGCGGCAGCGCGCCGGTTGGCTGCCGCTGCGGGCGGGTGCCCGCCTCGCCGCCACAGCCGGCCAGCAGCACGGTAACGGCGAGCGTGACGGCGAGGGTGACGGCGAGGGTGACGGCGGGGGCGGGGCGGGCGATCATCAATAGCGCAGACGCAGGCCGACATAGCCGGCACGGCCGGGGGTGCCGTACTGGAAGGCGGTTTCATAGCGCTCGTCGAACAGGTTTTCGATGCGGCCATAGAGATCGATGCGCGGCGTGACGGGCAGGCTGGCGCGCAGATCGGCGAGGACATAGCCTTCGAGCTTGCGGCTGTTGCCGGCGTTCTCGAAGCTGGCGCCGACATGGGTGAGAGTGGCGCCGGTCTCGAGGCCGAAGGGCCAGCGGTAGTCGATGAGGGCCGTGACGCTGTGCTGCGGGCGGCGGACGAGCTGGCGGCCGAAGTTCGCATTGCCGGGCGAGCGGTTGGTGGCATCGGTGAAGGTGTAATTGGCCTGCAGTTGCAGCGCCTCGACGGGCAGCATCGTCAGGCCGATCTCGACGCCTTGCGCGCGGGCGCTGGCGACATTGTCATAGGTGCCGAACGGCCGATTGGCGCAGATGCCGGTGAATGGCGCCGGGCAGGATACGAAGGTGATGAGATCGGTGGATGTGCGGTGGAACCAAGTGGCGCTGGCCTGCAGTGCGCCGCCGAGCAGCGCCTGGGTGACGCCGGCATCCCAGCCGCGAGAGCGCTCGGGGCGGAGCGACTGGTTGCCGAAATCGCTTTGCAGCTGGAACAGCGACGGCGCCTTGAAGCCTTCGGCATAGCTGGCACGCAGCGTGGTTGCGCTGTTCGCGGGCGTGAACACGCCGCTGGCGCCGAAGGTGGTGGCGCCGCCGAAGCGGTTGTGCTCGTCGTGGCGGAGCCCGCCGGTGAGGGTGAGGCCGGTGAGCGGCGTGGCCACCAGCTGGCCGTAGATGCTGTCGATACGGGCACGGCCGAGCGTTTCCGGCCCGCCCGCGTTGCTGGTGGCGAAGCGCGATGTTTCGCGTTCGAGCCCGGCGGTGGCCTGCCAGCCTTCGGCGATGTCGAGGATGCCCTGATATTCGAAGCGCTCGTTGCGGCCGTTGCTGGTGAAGGTTTCGGTTCGCGGCCCGGCGAGGTTGAAATTGTTGCGGCGCGTATCGGTATAGGCGAAGCCCAGCCGGTTGCGGAAGCGGCCGTCGAGCAGTGCTGCGTTAAGGCCGGTATAGGCGACGAGCTCGCGCGTGCGGGTTTCCTCATTGGCATCGCCGAAAGCGAAGCTGGGCGGCGCAAAGCCATCGATATCGACCCGGCCATCGGAATACCATGCGCGGGCATCGACCGACAGCCCGTCGGCAAGGGCCAGGTTGAGGTTGGCATTGGCGCCGAAATTCTCATAGCCATCCTGCTCGACGCCGCCGCGCCCCTCGCTGAAGGCAGAGATGCCATCGGTGCGGAACCAGCCGGCGCCGGCGCTGGCCGACAGCGGCCCGGCCTTGCCGGCGACATTGCCGACGAGCTGGCCGGTGTTGCGATAGCCATATTCGCCGCGCAGGTTGAGGGTGAGTTCCTCTGTCGGCTGGCGGGTGATCATGTTGACGACGCCGCCGATCGCCTGGCTGCCCCACAGCACCGAGGAGGGCCCGCGCAGCACTTCGATGCGCTCGATGTTGCCGATGAGGAGGTTGCCGAAGAAGAAGCCGCCGCCGGGCGAGGACGGATCGTTGAGCTTGACGCCATCGATGAGCGCCACGGTCTGCTCGCTCTCGGCGCCGCGGATGAAGACCGAGGTGGCAGTGCCGACGCCGCCATTGCCGGCGATGGTGACACCGGGGACGGTGCGCAGCACATCGGCGACGGTCTGCGTCTGGCGGCGCTGCAGTTCGGGCGCATCGATGACGGTGACCGACTGGCCGACACGATCGATGGGTTGCGGTGTGCGGTTGGCGGTGACGACGATGACCGGCGCCGTGTCGGTGGGAACAGCTTGCCCGCGCGCACCGGTGGCGAGTGCGAGGGCGGTCATGGTGATCGGCAGACAGAGATGATTGCGCATGGTTTCCCCTTCAACAACAAAGGGGTCACGCGCGCGCATGGCGCAGAGACTTGGTCGCCGGACATCACCCGCGCGCGCCACCCCGACTCGATGTCGTCACGCGAGGGAACACCTCGATCACGCTGAACACCCCGTCCGCGCAAAGGACCGACTGCTTTCGGCAGGTCTCCTGGCTCCCGGGTCATCACGTCCGCCCCGCCTTCCCAGCCGGTTGCCCGGCCAGTGGCATGTGGAGCGACCGCTCACCGGTCACAGTTGCGGGGACAGCCGCGGCTCACAGGCTTTGGGCCTGCTTCCGCGTTCCCTATTAATCCCGTCTCCGGGAACCGAACGCCGGGTGGCAGTATGCCAGCTCGGGGTGCGCCGCAAGGCCTAGAAGGCGGCTTTCAGCGCCGCCAGCGTGTCGGGATCGCCGCCAAGGCTTTGGGCGAGGCCGATTGCGGCGCGGGCGCGTGCCGTCTGGCCGGTGGCGAGGGCGAGCCGCGCATCCTCGATATGGACGGCGGCGTTGCCGGCATCCGCGTGTCGAAGCTGCGCCAGCAGGGCTTCGGCGTTGGCGAAATCCCGAGCGGCGATGGCGGCGGCGGCGAGGCCGAGCCTTGCCGTGAGGCTGGATGGCTGGCGCTGGAGCAGGGTGTCCAGCAGCTGCCGGGCCTGTTCGGGCTTGCCGGCGGCGACCCAGAGCCGGGCTGCGATAAACAGAGTTTCCGGATCATTGTCGGCGGTCACCTCGCGCAGGCAGGCGATGGCGGCCGGATGATCCCGGTTTTCCAGATGGGCGGCGGCTTCGGCGAGGGCGCCCCATGGCCGGCCGGGGGCTGGGGCGCGCCACCGCCGGGCGCCAACGGGCAGCTCGCGGGGGGGGCCGCCGCGCGCCAGGCAGGTGGCGAGCATGCGCAACGCGGGGATGCTGGCAGGATCATGGCCAAGGGCTGCTTCGGCGATGGGGATGGCGCAGGCGGGATGCTGGCGGGCGACGAGGACAGCGAGCGCCGCCAGCCGCTCGGCGTGCCATTGAGGCGTGGCGCCGCGGACGGGCGTGCCGCCGGCGGACACGGCTTCGGCCAGCAGGGCCTCGTCGGTGGCCGGCGGTGGCGGCATCGGCGGCGGCGGGCTCCAGGGCAGGCCGAAATGCTGCATGATCATGGGGGCAACGGCGCAGACGTCGATGGACCCGGGGATCGACCCGGGGATCGACCCGGGGATCGACTCGGGCAGGAGTGCGAGATCGGTGGCGAACACGCCGGGCCGGCCCTGCCAGCCGGGAGCTGCGAAGACGATGCGCGTGCCGGGCGGTGCGGCGGCGAGCAGTGCGCGGACCATGGCATCGAGCAGCTGCCAGCCGGCGGGAACGACGGTGGCATAAGGTGCGGCGCGCAGGCCGCCGAAGCGCTGGCGCAGCGTGCCGGTCCAATCATGGTGGACGAACAGTGCTGTGGGTGCAGTGTCTTCGATCAGCAGGGTGGCGGCCGCCTGGATGGTGCCGGCGCGCGCCAGCAGGAGGGCGAGCTCGGCTAGGCGATGGTCGCTCGACTGGTCGACGCGTGCCATGTCGCTGACCAGCCCGGCTATCTGTGCTGACTCGATGTCGGTGGGGTGGACACGCAGATCGCGGAGCGCTTCGCGGGTGGCCGGGGGTGCGAGATGGGGTGGCAGCGACCAATCGGCGGCGTCCTGCCCGTCCGGCGTGGCAAGCCGGGAGTCGATATGGGTGCCGGGCCAGCTGGCGCCGGGAATGCTGCCGGGCATGGCCACCGAGGCGGTGTCGATGCCGGCAGTGGCCAGCCGTTGCCAGAGTGGTTGCACCTGCCAGCTGGCGCGGGTGGCGGGGCGGACGCCACCGGCCCAGGCCTCCTCGTCCAGCCAAAGGCCGTGATCCTCGGGCGGAGCGCCGCTGACGAGCGAGGCGGCGGCGGCGGGGCCGGATGCGGCGGCGCCGTGGAGCGGGCAGGCAGGGAGGCCGGCGAGGCTCGGCAGGATGCCGGCCTTGGCGGCGGCGTGGAACGCCGTCCAGTCCAGCCCTTCGGCGGTGATGAAGAGCAGCTTTGCCTGTGACACGGCGTTCATGCTAGCGCGGCAGCGACGAGGGGAACAGCATGATCGAGTGCCGGCCGGCCAGGCCCGAGGAGATTGCTGCGGTTCTGGCGCTGGTGCCGCAGGCGGCGGAGAGCGGCAGCGAGATGCTGATCGCGCGGCATGACGGGGCGCTGGCGGGTGCGGCGGCGATCGTGTGGCGCACCACCGGAAACCCTGCCGGCTTTGCGCTGAGCGTTGAGGTGGTGCCGGGCCTGCGGCGGCGTGGCGTGGGCCGGGCGCTGGTGACGGCTGCGGCCGCGATCGTGCGCGGCGAGACGCCTGGCCTGTGGACAGCACCGCTCGATGGCGACTCGCCGGCGCTGGCCTTTGCACTGGCGTGCGGGTTCCAGCCGCGCGGCCGGACCTTTCTGCTGGGGGCGCCGCTGGAGTTTGCGCTGGTGCGGCTGCGCGCCAAGACCGATGCCGCGCGTGCCGCCGGTGCCGCGGGAGCGCGCGCGGTGATCCGGCCGCTTGTGAGCCACGAAATCGCTGTCGCTGCCCGGCTGGTGGCGGCGGAGCTTGGCGGCGGGCCGGTGGTGACGGCGGCGAAGATTCGCGGGCTGATGACCGACGCGAACCCGGTGCCGCCGCATGTGGCGCTGATCGATGGCCGGCTGGCGGGCGTGGTGCTCTGCCATGGCGCCGGCACAGCCTTCACGGTGGAGGCAATGGTGGTGCCGGCGGCCTGGCGCGGCGCGCATCTGAGCCAGATGATCATGCGCCATGTGATGGAGGCGGCGGTCGCCGCCGGCCTTGAAACCGCGCATTTCCAGAGCGAGGAGCAGGTGGTGCGCACGCTCGACCTGATCGAGCGTGCGAAGGGGATCGATGTTCCCGAGCGCCTGCGCTGCCACCTGCCTGTAGCGGCCTGACCTCAGGCGGCCAGCGCCAGACGCTCCTCGCGGCGGCGGCGACGCATGGCAGCGCCGGCGGCACCGAAGCCGGTGACGAGCATGGCCCAGGCGGCGGGCTCGGGCACGGCTGCTGCGGCCTTGTAGCTGATGGCGGTCAGGGTGCCTGCAGTGTTGAACGCTGCGTAGCCGAGCTGCGTTTCGCCTTCGGCAACGAACCTCAGACGCAGGTAGCTGTCGTTTGCCAGCGTCGACGCGTCATCGGGGAGGATCGTCGCGGGCAACGAGGTATAGGTGTCGTCGGCGTCGATCCCTGGTGTGGAGGAGAGGCTGCCGATCTCCGCGGTGCCATAGCGCCGGAAGATCGAAGCGGTCTTGAAAGCGGCGCCGCCGTAGCTGTATTGCGCCTCGATCACGTTGCCGAGGAAGATCGAGGTGTCTGCATCGGTGGCGGCGATGTTGAGGTTGATGGTCGTCAGCGCTGCTGCGCGATCGGCGCCGAGTGCCGCGCCGGTGAATGCAGCGAATGTTGCTACCTTGCTGAAGCCGCTCATGTCATATCCCCCGGAATTGCCCTTGCTGATCCGTTGGAGGCCGGCCGCCGGGCGGTCAAGCGAATGATGGCTTAACGGATGATCAACGCCGTCATCGCCGTGCGCGGCGGCGCAGAAGGGCTGCGAGCAGCAGCGCGCCCAACACGGCAGCGATGACGGGCAATGCGGCGCGCGCGGCGGCCTGCAGCCGTGGAACGACGAGATCGGCGCGGGCGTTGGCCTGGATCTGATCAGGGGCGCTGTAGCCGGCGGGCATCGGCAGCACCCGGTCGGTGGCGGCGTAGCGGGCGTAATCGGCCTGCATGGCGTTGAAGCGCGCCGGCTCGGCGGCGGCGCGGTCGCTGGTTTCGCCGGGGTCTGCCTCGATGTTGTAGAGGTGCCAGTCGCCGTCGCCATAGGGAGGAAGGTTGCGGACCAGCTTCCATGGCCCCTTGAACAGCACGGCATTGCCCGAGAGCTCATAGCCGATCGGCACATCGACAGGATGGACGGTTGCGCTGGCGCCGGTGAGCAGCGGGGCGAGGCTGCGGCCGGTGATCGGCTCCGGCGTTGGACGGGGGACGGTTCCGGTCAGATCGAGCAGGGTGGGGGTGATGTCGGTGACCATGCTGAAGCCGTGCGCGATGCTGCCGGCGGCGATGGCGGAGTTACCGGGCCAGGCGATGATCAGCGGCACGCGCATCCCGCCTTCGGATGCGCTGAACTTGTAACCGCGCAACGGCGAGGCGGCGGCGCTGGCGAAGCTGGTGCCGATGGCGGTGAGGCTGCCGGGGCGGCCCTGCTGGTCGGGGCTGATGTCGTAATAGTAATCGGCGATCCAGCGGTTGAAGCGCGCGCCGAAGTTGAGTGGATCGGTGGCTTCGGGGCCGTTGTCGGAGAGGAAGATGAAGATGGTGTTTTCGTAACTGCCGCTGGCCTTGAGGTGGGTGACGAGGCGGCCGATCTCGCGGTCCATGGCGGTGGCCATGCCGGCATAGGCAGCCATGGCGCCGGCGCGCTGGGCTTGTTCGGCAGCGGTCCGGGTGGCCCAATCGTCGGTGGTGTCCATCGTCACCATGGGGGTGCCGGGCGGGACGATGCCCTGGGCGATGGTGCGCTGGCGACGTTGTTCGCGGAGCACGCCCCAGCCGGCGGTGGAGCGGGTCTTGTAGGGGGCGATGTCGGCATCGGGGGCCTGGACGGGGATGTGGTTGGCAAGGAAGTTGACCGAGGCGAGGAAGGGCCGGCCGCTGTCGGCGCCGGAGTCGATGTACGCGATGGTCTTGTCGATGAGGAAGCTGGAGGAATAACCGCCGAGTTTTGCGGGCTTGCCGTCCTCGGTCCAGTCGGCCTGGTCGTAGAGCAGCAGGTTGGGCTT
>JBBSPR010000137.1:0-7772 GCA_038258615.1 Sphingomonadales bacterium | reverse complement strand
GGTCCTGCGCCATCGGGTCATGCCCAAGGATTTCACCCTTGAAGATCCAGACTTTCACACCGCAGACGCCATAGGCGGTGTGCGCCTGCGCCTCGGCATAATCCACGTTGCCGCGCAGCGTGTGCAGCGGCACCCGGCCTTCGCGATACCATTCGGTCCGCGCGATTTCCGCACCACCGAGACGACCCGAACAGGTGATCTTGATGCCCTCGGCACCCAGACGCAGCGCCGATTGCACGGCACGCTTCATGGCGCGACGGAAAGCGATGCGGCGCTCAAGCTGATCGGCAACGCCCTGGGCCACGAGCTTGGCATCGATTTCCGGCTTGCGGATCTCGACGATGTTCAGGCTCACGTCGCTCTTGGTCATCTGCGCGATCTGCTTGCGCAGCTTCTCGATGTCCGCACCCTTCTTGCCGATGATCACGCCGGGGCGCGCAGCATAAACCGACACGCGGCACAGCTTTGCGGGACGCTCGATCACCACCTTGGAGATGGCGGCCTGGGCATGGTTCTTGACGATGAACTCGCGGATGCGAAGATCTTCGAGCAGCAGGTTGCCATACTCGTCGCCCTTGGCGAACCAGCGGCTGTCCCAGGTGCGGTTGATCTGCAGGCGCAGACCGATGGGGGAGGTTTTATGACCCATTATGCCCGATCCTTACCAGTGGCTTCCGCGGCGTCGTCACCGAGTTCACGAACCACCACACGCAGCCGGCTGAACGGCTTTTCGATGCGGGCAGCACGGCCGCGAGCACGCGGGGTGAAGCGCTTCATCATGATCGCCTTGCCGACGCTGGCTTCCTGAACGACCAGGGCGTCGACATCGAGGTTATGGTTGTTCTCGGCATTCGCCACCGCAGATGCGAGCACCTTGCGGACGTCGATCGCCATTGCCTTCTTCGAGAAGGTGAGGATGTTCAGCGCCTCGCCGACCTTGCGGCCGCGGATGAGGCCGGCCACCAGGTTGAGCTTGTAGGCCGAGCCACGGATGGCAGAGGCAACAGCCAGCGCCTCGCGGTCACCGACCTTGCGGGGTGATTTTGGCTTGGACATCAGCGCTTGCCCTTCTTGTCGGCGGCATGGCCGGGGAAGCTGCGCGTCGGCGCGAATTCACCCAGCTTCATCCCCACCATGTCCTCGGACACCGCGACGGGGATGTGCTTCCTGCCATTATAGACACTGAAAACCAGGCCGACGAACTGCGGCAGGATGGTGGAGCGGCGCGACCAGGTCTTGATCGGCGCGCGCGCACCACTGGCCTGCGCGGTTTCGGCCTTCTTCAGAAGGTGGAGATCCACGAAGGGACCCTTCCAGACGGAGCGGCTCATCGGCCCTTACCTCTTCTTCTTGGCATGGCGCGAGCGGATGATCATGTGATCCGTCGCCTTGTTGTGGCGCGTCTTCGCACCCTTGGTCGGCTTGCCCCATGGGGTCACCGGATGGCGACCACCCGAGGTCCGGCCTTCACCACCACCATGCGGGTGATCGACCGGGTTCTTGGCGACACCACGCGTCAGCGGGCGATGGCCCAACCAGCGGTTGCGACCGGCCTTGCCGAGATTGGTGTTGCTGTTGTCGGGGTTCGACACCGCACCCACCGTCGCCATGCAATCGCCACGCACATAACGCTGCTCACCCGAGTTCAGGCGAATGATCACCTGGCCACGGTCACGACCGACAACCTGCACGAACGTGCCGGCGGCGCGTGCCATCTGGCCACCCTTGCCGGGCTTCAGCTCGACATTGTGGACGATGGTGCCCACCGGCATCTGGCCGATTTCCATGGCATTGCCAGGCTTTACGTCGACCTTCTTGCCTGCGGTAACCGAGTCACCCACGGCGAGACGCTGCGGCGCGATGATGTACTGCTGCTTGCCATCGGGATACTTGACCAGCGCGATGAACGCCGAACGGTTGGGATCATATTCCAGCCGCTCGACGGTCGCTGCCACGTCCCAGGTCCGCCGCTTGAAATCGATCATGCGGTAGAGCTGCTTGTGGCCGCCGGCGATGCCACGTGCCGTCGCATGACCCATGTTGTTGCGGCCACCCGACTTGCGCAGGCCCACCGTCAACGACTTGACCGGACGACCCTTGAACAGGCCCGAGCGGTCGACCAGAATCAGGCCGCGACGGCCCGGGCTGGTTGGATTGTAATTCTTCAGAGCCATCGGATCAGATCCCCGTGGTCACGTCGATACGGTCGCCATCGGCGAGCGTCACGATCGCTTTCTTCTCGTCGGAGCGACGATATTCCTTGCCCTTCCAGCGCTTGGTCTTGCCCTTCTGGATGAGGGTGTTGACGCTCAGCACCTTGACGCTGAACAGCGCTTCGATCGCCGCCTTGATCTCGGGCTTGGTCGCATCCTTGGCGACCTTGAACACGACCTGGTTGAATTCGCTCACCAGCGTCGACTTCTCGGTGATGACCGGCTTGGTCACCACGTCATAATGCTTCAGGTCGATGACCTTGGGTTCAGCCTTAGCCATTTGCCCGGGCCTCCAGCGCAGTGACCGCAGCGCGGGTCAGCACCAGCGTGTCGTGGTTGAGAATGTCGTAAACATTGGCGCCGATCACCGGCAGCACATCGACATGCGGAACGTTGGCGGCACCCAGTGCGAAGCTGCGGTTGACTTCGCCACCGTCGATGAACAGCGCCGAGGTGATGCCGAGCCCACCGAGTGCACCGATGACGGTCTTGGTCTTGGCTTCGATGTCGAGGTCATCGACGACGATCAGCTTGCCTTCCGACGCCTTCACCGACAGCGCGGTGAAAAGGCCGAGGGTGCGGATCTTCTTGTTGAGGCCGGGGTTGAAATCACGGACGCGGGGACCGTGCGCCTTGCCGCCACCGACAAACTGCGGAGCAGCGCGGTTGCCGTGACGGGCCGAGCCGCCACCCTTCTGCTTGCCGAGCTTCTTGCCGGTGCGCGCCACTTCGGACCGCTCGCGCGCCTTGCGGGCGGTGCCGCGACGCTTTTCGAGCTGCCAGGTGACAACGCGGTGGAGGATGTCGAGGCGCGGTTCGCGGCCGAAGACCGCTTCCGAAAGCTCGATCTCGCCGGCGTCTGCCGCGCCGATCGTCTTGACGGTAATCTTCATGGACCTCAGGCCCCCGTTTCAATGGCTGGGGTTTCAGCGGCCGGAGCGGCGTCGGCCACTTCGACAGGCGCCGGATCATTGTTCTGCTCGGGAGCAGCGGTCGACTTGAGCGATGCCGGATACGGCAGGTCTGCCGAAGCCTTGACCTTGACTGCATCCTTGATCAGTAGCCAGCCGCCCTTCGAGCCCGGCACCGAGCCGCGCACGAAAATCAGGCCGCGCTCGACATCGGTCGAGACGATTTCGAGGTTCTGCTGGGTGCGCTGCTTGTCGCCCATGTGGCCGGCCATCTTCTTGCCCTTGAAGACCTTGCCCGGATCCTGGCGCTGACCGGTGGAGCCCAGCGAACGGTGCGAGACCGACACGCCGTGGGTGGCCCGAAGACCGCCGAAGTTCCAGCGCTTCATGCCGCCGGCAAAGCCCTTGCCCTGCGTCACGCCGGTCACATCGACCAGCTGGCCGGCAACGAAGTGATCAGCCGAAATCGTGTCGCCGAGCGCCAGAACGGCATCGGCATCGACGCGGAATTCCGCGACCTTGGCCTTGGGCTCGACTTCCGCCTTGGCGAAGTGGCCGCGCTCCGGCTTGCTGGTGTTCTTGGCCTTCTTGGTGCCAGCGCCGAGCTGGACAGCCACATAGCCGTCATTGTCGGCGGTGCGAACCGCAACGACCTGATTGTTTTCGAGAGAGAGAACGGTCACCGGAACATGCCGGCCATCGTCGCGGAAGATCCGCGTCATTCCCATCTTCTTCGCGATCACGCCAGTGCGCATGATCAATTCCTTTCCATCAGAGGCCCCCGGGAAAATTCCCTGGAGGGGCGTGACCCTTCCGAAAGTCGCTCCGCGTCTTTCAGTCAGGCGATTACTTGCCGAGCTTGATCTCGATGTCGACGCCAGCGGCGAGGTCGAGCTTCATCAGCGCGTCCACGGTCTGCGGGGTCGGGTCAACGATATCGAGGAGACGCTTGTAGGTGCGAACCTCGAACTGCTCCCGGCTCTTCTTGTCGACATGCGGCGAACGGTTCACGGTGAAACGCTCGAAACGCGTCGGCAGCGGGATCGGGCCGCGAATAGCAGCACCGGTCCGCTTGGCCGTGTCGGCGATCTCACCCGTTGCCACATCGAGCACACGGTGATCAAAGGCCTTGAGGCGAATGCGGATGTTCTGCGTGTCCATGGTGACCAATCTTGTGTCGGACAATAAACACCAGGCTGAGCGACCCTTTTGAGGTCCGTCACCCAGCCCGGTTGCCTGGTGTCTAAAAATCTGTCCCGAGCGAGCTCGCGACCGAACGAATCGGGCCGCTTCCCGAGGGAAGCGGCCCTATAGCCTTACTTGGTGATCGTTGCAACCACGCCGGCGCCAACAGTGCGGCCACCTTCACGAATTGCGAAGCGCAGACCAGCATCCATCGCGATCGGGGCGATGAGCTTGACCTTGAGCTGGACGTTGTCGCCCGGCATCACCATCTCGGTGCCTTCCGGCAGCTCCACGGTGCCCGTCACGTCGGTCGTGCGGAAGTAGAACTGCGGACGGTAGTTGGCGAAGAACGGCGTGTGACGGCCACCCTCGTCCTTCGAAAGCACATAGACCTCGGCGGTGAACTCGGTGTGCGGCTTGATGGTGCCGGGCTTGCACAGCACCTGGCCGCGCTCCACGTCGTCACGACCAACGCCGCGCAGCAGCGCGCCGATGTTGTCGCCAGCCTGGCCCTGGTCGAGCAGCTTGCGGAACATTTCGACGCCGGTGCACACCGTCTTGCGGGTGTCCTTGATGCCAACGATCTCGATTTCCTCACCGACCTTGACGATGCCCGATTCCACACGGCCGGTCACCACGGTACCGCGACCCGAGATCGAGAACACGTCCTCGATCGGCATCAGGAACGGACGATCGAGCGGACGCTCCGGCTGCGGGATGTGCGCATCGACGGCCGCCATGAGGGCCAGCACAGCTTCGCGGCCGAGCTTCTCGTTGGTGCCATTGAGCGCGCATACAGCCGAACCACGGATGATCGGAATGTTGTCCCCGTCGTAATCGCGCTTGGAAAGCTCTTCGCGGATTTCCATTTCGACCAGCTCGAGGATTTCCTCGTCGTCGACCAGGTCGCACTTGTTCATGAACACGACCATCGACGGCACGCCGACCTGCTTGGCGAGCAAGATGTGCTCCTTGGTCTGCGGCATCGGGCCATCGGTGGCCGACACGACCAGGATCGCGCCATCCATCTGGGCAGCACCGGTGATCATGTTCTTCACATAATCGGCGTGGCCCGGGCAATCGACGTGCGCATAGTGGCGCGCTGCGGTCTCATACTCGACGTGTGCGGTCGAGATGGTGATGCCGCGCTCGCGCTCTTCAGGGGCCTTGTCGATGTTGGCATAGTCGACGAACGTCGCGCCGCCGGTTTCAGCCAGAATCTTGGTGATCGCCGCGGTCAGCGAGGTCTTGCCATGGTCGACGTGACCGATGGTGCCGATGTTGCAGTGCGGCTTGTTCCGCTCGAATTTTGCCTTGCCCATGGGGTAAACCTCTTCCTCGAAAGTCGTTTCACGAATCTGTGCTGTAGTGCGTGCCGCTGTGGATCAACCACGCCCGAAGGCGAGGCTCACTAGCCGTGTTTGCGAATAAATCAAGCCAATTTGAGCTTGAGCTCCTCGGCCACGTTTGAAGGCACTTCGTCATAGTGGCTGAACTGCATCGAATACTGCGCCCGGCCCTGGCTCATCGAGCGCAGCTGGTTCACATAACCGAACATGTTCGCCAGCGGCACCATCGCCTCGATGACCTGCGCGTTGCCGCGCGTGTCGGTGCCCTGAATCTGTCCGCGGCGGCTGTTCAGGTCGCCGATGACATCGCCGAGATAATCTTCCGGTGTCACGACTTCAACCTTCATGATCGGCTCGAGGATCTTGATGCCGGCCTTTTCGGCCGCCTCCCGCATGCCGCCACGCCCGGTGATTTCGAACGCCAGTGCCGACGAATCGACGTCATGGTAGGCGCCGTCATACAGCTTGGCGACGAAGTCGATCAGCGGGAAGCCGATCTTGTGGCCCGAAGCGGCAACTTCGCGGATGCCCTTCTCCACCGACGGGATATATTCCTTGGGAATATTGCCGCCCTTCACTTCATCCATGAAGATGATGCCCGAACCACGCTCACCCGGCTCGACCGAGAACTTGATGCGGCCGAACTGGCCGGAGCCGCCCGACTGCTTCTTGTGGGTGTAATCGACGTCCACCTTCTTGGCGAGCGACTCGCGATACGCCACCTGCGGCGCACCGACATTCGCTTCGACCTTGAATTCGCGGCGCATGCGATCGACGAGGATCTCGAGGTGGAGCTCGCCCATTCCCTTGATGATCGTCTGGCCCGATTCCATGTCCGACGACACGCGGAAGGACGGATCCTCCTGCGCCAGGCGGTTGAGGGCGATGCCCATCTTCTCCTGGTCGGCCTTGGTCTTGGGCTCGACAGCGACTTCGATGACGGGCTCGGGGAATTCCATCCGCTCGAGGATGATCGGCTTCAGCGGCGAGCACAGCGTGTCGCCCGTCGTCACATCCTTCAGGCCCACCAGTGCCACGATATCGCCGGCAAAGGCTTCCTTGATGTCTTCGCGGTTGTTGGCGTGCATCAGCAGCATGCGGCCGATCTTTTCGCGCTTGTCCTTCACCGAGTTGAGCACGGTCGACGCGGCTTCCATCTTGCCCGAGTAGATGCGGGCAAAGGTCAGCGTGCCGACGAACGGATCGGTCATGATCTTGAACGCCAGCGCCGAGAACGGTGCCTCGTCCGAAGCTTCGCGGATCTCGTCCTCGTCCTTCAGGTTGATGCCGTGCATCGGCGGAATGTCGAGCGGGCTCGGCAGATAGTCGACCACGGCATCGAGCAGCGGCTGCACGCCCTTGTTCTTGAACGCCGAGCCGCACAGCACCGGCACGAAGGCGAACGCCAGCGTGCCCTTGCGGATCAGCGCCTTCAGTTCCGCCGTCGTCGGCTCGGTGCCTTCGAGGTACGATTCCATCAGGGCATCGTCCTGCTCGACAGCCATCTCGATCAGCTCGGAGCGCGCCTGGGCGGCCTCGTCCTTGAGATTGTCCGGAATATCGGTGTATTCGAACTTTGCGCCGAGCGACTCTTCGAGCCACACGATGGCGCGGTTCTCGACCAGGTCGACGAGGCCGATGAAATCACCCTCGAGGCCGATCGGCAGATAAAGCACTGCAGGCCGTGCGCCGAGACGATCCTTGATCATCTGCACGCAGCGGTTGAAGTTGGCACCGGTGCGGTCGAGCTTGTTGACGAAGCACATCCGCGGAACCTTGTACTTGTCCGCCTGGCGCCACACGGTTTCCGACTGAGGCTCGACCCCGGCCACACCGTCGAAGCACGCCACCGCACCATCGAGCACGCGCAGCGAACGCTCGACTTCAATCGTGAAGTCGACGTGACCGGGCGTGTCGATGATGTTGATGCGGTGGTCGTTCCAAAAGCACGTCGTCGCGGCCGAGGTGATGGTGATGCCGCGCTCCTGCTCCTGCTCCATCCAGTCCATCGTCGCCGTGCCTTCATGCACTTCGCCGATCTTGTAGGACTTGCCGGTGTAATAGAGGATGCGCTCGGTCGTCGTCGTCTTGCCGGCGTCGATGTGCGCCATGAT
>JBBSPR010000136.1:0-7817 GCA_038258615.1 Sphingomonadales bacterium | reverse complement strand
GCGGTCGTCCTTGCCCGGCTCGAGCACCAGCGGGCGCACGCCGGCGAAGCGGTGGACGACATCGGCCTGGGTGAGTGGGCGCGCGAGCCAGCGGTTGGCGGCGGCGAGGAGATATTCGACTTCGGGTTCGCTCGCGGCAACGTCCTCCGCGCGCTCGATGGTGCGCTCGGTGGTGCCGATGAGCGAATAATCGCGCTCATAGGGGATGATGAAGATGATGCGGCCATCGGGCTGCTGGAGCATGAAGGCATCGCGGCCGAGATGGACGCGTTTGGTGACGATGTGCGAGCCCTGCACCAGCTTGAGGGCAGGGGCATCGTTGCGCCCCAGCACGCGGCGCGCGACCTCTTCGGCCCAGGGGCCTGCTGCATTCACGATGTATCTTGCCTGGAGGCTGGTGCCGTCCGACAGGGTGACATTCCACACACCGCCGTCGAATTGCGCGGATGCGACGGCAGTGCGCGTGCGGATGAGCGCGCCCTTCGATGCCGCGTCCTGGCAGTTGGCGATGACCATGCGGGCGTCGTCGATCCAGCCATCCCAGTACCGGAAGGCGCGGGCGGTCTTGTCGGCCAGCGCACGACCGGCACGGTCCTCGGCGAGGTTGATGGCGCTGGAGCCGGGCACAGCCTTGCGGCGGGCGAGGTGATCGTAGAGGAAAAGCCCGGCGCGGAGCATCCAGGCGGGCCGCATCCCCTTGGCCTGCGGCAGCACGAAGCTTTGCGGCCAGGTGATGTGGGGGGCGGCATCGAGCAGCACTTCGCGCTCGGCCAGCGCTTTCTGCACGAGGCGGAAGGCGTAGAATTCGAGGTAGCGCAGGCCGCCATGGATGAGCTTGGTGGAGGCGCTAGAGGTGGCGCCGCCGAGATCCCCGGCCTCGATGAGTGCGACCTTTAGGCCGCGGCCGGCAGCATCGCGCGCCACGCCCGCACCATTGATGCCGCCGCCGATGATCAGCAGATCGAAGACTGTGGACTGGCTCATGCGCGGGCTTGACTAGTCGCTTCGAGGCTCGTTGGAAAGGCGACATGAACGCCGATCTCCTCCTCGTCCTCGATGCCGGCACGACCAGCACCCGCGCCATCGCCTTCAGCCTGGAGGGGGCGATCATAGCCAGTGCGGCGCGCGCCGTGACGCAGAGCTATCCCGCACCCGGCCATGTCGAGCATGATGCCGGCGAGATCTGGCGGCTTTCACGCGATTGCCTGCTCGAAGTGGCGGACGCTGTGGGTGCACCGCGGATTGCGGCGATCGGCATCACCAACCAGCGCGAGACGGTGGTGCTGTGGGACAAGACCTCGGGCGAACCGCTGTGCCCGGCGATCGTGTGGCAGGACCGGCGGACGGCGGATATGTGCGCGGCGCTCAAGGCCGAGGGGCATGAGGACGCCGTGCAGGCGACCACCGGGCTGCTGCTCGACCCGTATTTTTCCGGCACCAAGCTGCGCTGGGCGTTGGGCCACTGGCCGGCGGTGGCCGAGGCGCACGCCGCCGGGCGGCTGCTGGCGGGCACAGTCGAGAGCTGGCTGATCTGGAAGCTTTCCGCCGGCGAACGGCACATCAGCGATGCCACCAACGCCAGCCGGACGCTGCTGATGGACTTGCGCGGGTGCCGCTGGAGCGAAGACATGCTGGCACTGTTCGGTGTGCCTGAGGAGATATTGCCCGAGATCGTCGATTGCGCAGGCCCGCTGGCGAGCACGCAGCTGCTCGGCCACCGGGTGCCGATCACCGGTTGCGCAGGTGACCAGCATGCCGCGAGCATCGGCCAGGGGTGCCTTGAGCCGGGCGCGATGAAGGCGACCTATGGCACCGGCGCGTTTCTGCTGGCGCATGCCGGGGCGGCGGTGCCGCGCTCCTGCCATCGGCTGCTGGCGACGCTGGCGTATCGGCTGGACGGGGTGAGCGCCTATGCGCTGGAAGGGAGCATCTTCGTGGCCGGGGCGGCGGTGCAATGGCTGCGCGACGGATTGGGCCTCATAGGCTCGGCGGCGGAGACCGAGGCGCTGGCGCGCTCGGTGCCCGACAGCGGCGGGGTGACGTTCGTGCCGGCCCTTGCCGGGCTGGGGGCGCCGCACTGGGCGCCGGGCGCGCGCGGGCTGATCACCGGGCTGAGCGGCGGCACCACCAAAGCGCATCTGGCGCGTGCGACGCTTGAGGCCATGGGGCAGCAGACCGCCGACCTCACCGATGCGCTGCGCGCCGACGGCGTGGCGGTGACCGCGCTGCGCGTCGATGGCGGCATGGTGGCGAATGACTGGCTGTGCCAGGATCTGGCCGACAGCCTTGGCGTGCCGGTGCAGCGACCGAAGGTGATCGAAACCACGGCGATGGGGGCGGCAATGCTGGCGGGCGTCGGGGTGGGGCTGTTCGGCAGTCTGGAGGCAGCGGCGGCGGCGATGGTGAAGCCCGATCGCAGCTTTGCGCCGGAGAACAGCGATGACGAGCGCGCGGCGCGGCGGAAAAGATGGGCCCGCGCGGTGCGGCTTACGCTCGATGCCGGGGCCGGGGCCGGGGCCGGGGCCGGGGCCGGGGCCGGGGCCGGGGCTGGAGACGCCTGATGCTCGACACTTCCGATGCCATGCTCACGCTCGCCATGCTGGCGGCCTTCGCGCTCATTCTGGGCGGGCTGTGGCTGTTTCGGGCACCCGGCGGCAACCGCGTGAAGGCGGGGCTGATGATCGGCGCCGGGCTGGTGACGATCTTCAACGTCTGGATCAGCCGGCTGCCGGCGCCGGCGCCACCCGCGCCTGTCGAGGTTGCACCCTGAGACATTCGTTCACTTGCTGAGGTGCATCGGCATGATAGGCTCCCCCCAATAAACAGATTTGGGGTGGGATATGCGCAAGGGATTGGTGGCCGGTCTTCTGGCCGTATCGTCGATGATGGGGCTGGCGCTGGCCGGGCCAACGGGCGCGCAGGGCATCGAGGCGGCTGCGGTCGATGCGAAGCGGCTGCTTGCTGCGGCGGCCGAGCCCGGCAACTGGATGACGCATGGCGGCACCTATGCCGAGCAGCGCTTTGCCGATCTGACGCAGATCGACACCGGCAATGTGCGGCAGCTCGGGCTGGCCTGGTTTGCCGATCTGGACACCAACCGCGGGCAGGAAGCGACGCCGCTCATTATCGACGGCACGCTCTACACCACCACCGCATGGTCCAAGGTGATGGCGTTCGATGCGGCGACCGGTGCACCGAAGTGGAGTTTTGACCCGGAGGTGGACAAGGGGCGCGGGCAGGCGGCGTGCTGCGATGTCGTCAACCGTGGCCTCGCGGCCTGGGGCGGCATGCTGTTTCTGGGGGCGCTCGATGGCCGGCTGATCGCGCTCGATGCGGCGACGGGCAAGGTGAAATGGTCCACCCAGACCTTCGATCCGTCCAAGCCCTACACGATCACTGGCGCACCGCGCGTGGTGAAGGGCAGGGTGCTGATCGGCAATGGCGGCGCCGAGCTGGGGGTTCGCGGCTATGTGACCGCCTATGACGCGACGACGGGCAAGAAGGCCTGGCGCTTCTACACCGTGCCGGGCAACCCTGCCGATGGCCCCGATGGCGAGGCTTCGGACAAGATTCTGGCCACCGCGCGAAGCAGCTGGGACGGGCAATATTGGCAGGCCGGCGGTGGCGGCACCGTGTGGGATGCGATCGTGTATGATGCCGAACTCGACCGGTTGTACATAGGCGTGGGCAATGGTTCACCCTGGAACCACCAGATCCGCTCGAACGGCAAGGGGGACAATCTGTTCCTGAGCTCGGTGGTGGCGCTCGACCCCGATACCGGCGAATACATCTGGCATTATCAGGGGACGCCGGGAGAAAGCTGGGACTTCACCCAGACGCAGCCGATCATCCTCGCCGATCTCCCGATCGACGGGAAAACCCGCAAGGTGCTGATGCAGGCGCCGAAGAACGGCTATTTTTATGTGATCGACCGCGAGACCGGCAAGCTGATCTCGGCCAAGGGCTTCGTGCCGCAGAACTGGACGACGGGGGTGGACCCCGCCACCGGGCGGCCGATCGAGGCGCCGGGTGCGCGCTTCGTGAAGGAAGGCGCGCTGATCACCCCATCGGCACTGGGGGCGCACAACTGGCAGCCGATGGCGTTCAGCCCGAAGACGGGCCTCGTGTATCTGCCGGCACAGGAGGTGCCGTTCTTCTACCAGACCGACACTGCTTACAAGCACACGCCGGGCGTGTGGAATATTGCAGTGAACACGCTAGTGAATGCGCCGCCCAATGACATGGCGGCGCGCAAGGCGATCCGTGCCAGCCTCAAGGGCCAGCTGCTGGCGTGGGACCCGGTCGCCCAAAAGGAAGTGTGGCGCGCCCAATATGATGGGCCGTGGAACGGCGGCGCACTGGCGACGGCGGGCAATCTCGTGTTCCAGGGGAATGCGCGCGGGCAATTCCAGGCGTTCAACGCTGCCGATGGCACGAAATTGTGGAACTTCGATGCGCAGACCGGCGTGGTGGCGGGGCCGGTGAGCTATACGGTGGGGGATACGCAATATGTCGCGGTGATGGCGGGCTATGGCGGCGCCTATGCGCTGGCCATCGGCGTGGATGACGACAAGCGGCGCGGGGCACCCAATGGCCGGCTGCTGGTGTTCAAGCTCGGCGGCACCGCCAAGCTGCCGCCGGCCGAGGTGATCAAGCTGCCGCCGGCCAATGTGGTGACGGACGCCTTCACCCCCGCACAGATTGCCGACGGCGGCAGCATCTTCGAGAGCAATTGCGGCGTGTGCCATGGGGCCGGGGCGCGCTCTTCGGGTATCCTGCCCGACTTGCGGCGTGTGGCGTCGCTCGGCGAAAAGGATACCTGGGGCGCCATCGTCCACGAGGGTTCGCTGGCGGGCAATGGCATGATCAGCTTCGGCAAATGGTTCACGCCGGCGCAGCTGGAGTCGGTGCGCGGCTATGTGGCCGAGCAGGCGAAGGTTCTGGCGCGCGAGGAAGGAGCGATGGCCGGGGGCAAATGATCCCCCCGGCCACGCCGTCTCAGCGCAGGTCGAACCGATCGAGGTTCATCACCTTGTCCCATGCCTTGACGAAGGCGCCGACGAAGTCCGCATCGGGTGAGGCATAGACTTCGGCGAGTGCGCGCAGCTGCGAGTTGGAGCCGAACACCAGATCGACGCGGGTGGCGGTCCATTTCGCGGCACCCGTGGTGCGGTCGCGGCCTTCGTAGAGCCCGTTTTCGAGCGGGCTCCATTTCGTGCCGGCATCGAGCAGGTTGACGAGCACATCGTTGGTGAGCGTGCCCGGGCAGTCGGTCAGCACCCCGTGCGGCGCATCACCGGTGGTGGCGCCGAGGGCGCGCAGGCCGCCGATGAGCACCGTCAGCTCGGGCGCCGTGAGCGTGAGCAGCTGCGCACGGTCGATGAGCGCTTCCTCGGGGCGCATCCAGAGCTCGCCGGCGAGATGGTTGCGGAAGCCATCGACGGTCGGTTCGAGCGGCGCGAAGGAGTCCGCGTCGGTCTGTTTGTCGCTGGCATCGGTGCGGCCGGGGGTGAAGGGCACGGTGATGGTGTGCCCGGCCTTTGCCGCCGCCGCTTCCACTGCGGCCGCACCGGCGAGGACGATGATATCGGCCATCGACACCTGCTTGCCGCCCGACGCTCGGCTGTTGAAGCCGGTCTGGATTGCTTCAAGGGCAGCGAGCACTGTTGCCAGCTCCTCGGGCTGGTTGACCGCCCAATCCCTTTGCGGGGCGAGGCGGATGCGCGCGCCATTGGCGCCGCCGCGCTTGTCGCTGCCGCGGAAGGTGGAGGCCGAGGCCCAGGCCACGCGCACCAGCGCTGCCGTGGCGAGGCCGGTTTCCAGCACTTCGGCCTTGAGCGCGACGACATCGGCGGCATCGACGAGCGGGTGCATCACCTCGGGCACCGGATCCTGCCAGATCAGCTCTTCGGCCGGCACCAGCGGTCCGAGATAGCGAGGCTTCGGCCCCATGTCGCGGTGGGTCAGCTTGAACCAGGCGCGGGCAAAGGCATCGGCGAAGGCATCGGGATCGGCGTGGAAACGCGCCGAGATTTCCGCATAGGCCGGGTCCATCTTCATCGCCATGTCGGCGGTGGACATCACCGGCGCGTGGCGGCGGGCCGGGTCGTGCGCGTCGGGCACCAGCGTTGCGGCCGCAGGGTCGACGGGGGTCCATTGGTGGGCGCCGGCGGGGCTTTTGGTCAACTGCCAATCATGGCCGAGCAACAAGTCGAAATAGCCATTGTCCCAACGGATCGGGTTGGCGGTCCACGCACCTTCGAGGCCGCTGGTGATGGTATCGACACCGGCACCGTTGCCGAAGCTGTTGATCCAGCCGAGGCCCATGGTTTCGAGATCGGCACCTTCCGGCTCCGGCCCCACATATTGCGCGGGGTCGGCTGCACCATGCATCTTGCCGAAGGTGTGGCCGCCGGCGGTGAGCGCCACCGTCTCCTCGTCGTTCATCGCCATGCGGGCGAAGGTCTCGCGGATATCGCGTGCCGAGCCGAGCGGATCGGGCGTGCCATTGGGGCCTTCGGGATTGACATAGATGAGGCCCATCTGCACCGCACCGAGCGGGTTGGCGAGTTCACGATCGCCCGAATAGCGCTGGTCTTCCAGCCACTTGCCTTCGGGGCCCCAGTAAATGTCTTCCTCGGGCTCCCACACATCGGCGCGGCCGCCGGCAAAGCCGAAGGACTTGAGGCCCATCGAATCGAGCGCCACGGTGCCGGCGAGGACCATGAGATCGGCCCAGGAAAGGCTGCGGCCGTATTTGGCCTTGATCGGCCAGAGCAGGCGGCGCGCCTTGTCCAGATTGCCATTGTCCGGCCAGGAATTGAGCGGAGCAAAGCGCTGGCTGCCCGAGCCGGCGCCGCCGCGGCCATCGCTGATGCGGTAGGTGCCGGCGCTGTGCCACGCCATGCGGATGAAGAACGGGCCGTAGTGACCATAATCGGCGGGCCACCAGGCTTGCGAGTCGGTCATCAGCGCGTGGAGATCGGCGACGACGGCGTGAAGATCGAGCGCCTTGAAGGCTTTGGCATAATCGAAATCTGCACCGAGCGGATCGGCCGCCGGCGGGTTCTGGTGGAGCATTTTCAGGTTGAGCGCCTTTGGCCACCAGTCGCGGTTGTTCATCTGCAACACCTTGGCGTCGCTGCGGTCGCCGTGCATGACCGGGCATTTTGCTTCTGCGTTCATGAGATATCCCCTTTTCCGGCAGCGCGCGTGCGGCACTGCTTCATGACTGGGGGAACCATAGACATGCCGCACTGATTGGCGAAACGATCAATCTGCGTTGCGGTAATCGGTTTACTTAATAAGCGGTGGATTTCAGTGCGCGCGGGTCAGCGCGCGCATCGCACGGTCGAGGCCTTCGAGCGAGAGCGGGTACATGCGGTCTTCCATGATCTGGCGGATCATCTGGATCGACTGGCTGTGGCTCCAGTTCTTCTCGGGGATTGGGTTGAGCCAGGCGGCGGAGCGGTAGATGTCGAGCATCCGGCCGAGCCAGGCCTCGCCGGGCTCCTCGTTCCAATGCTCGACGCTACCGCCGGCATAGTTGATCTCATAGGGGCTCATCGAGGCATCGCCGACGAACACCAGCTTGTAATCATGCGGGAATTTGTGGAGCAGCTCCATCACCGGCGTGCGCTCGCTCCAGCGGCGCTTGTTGTCCTTCCAGAGCGCCTCATAGGGGCAATTGTGGAAGTAGAAGAATTCGAGGTGCTTGAATTCGCTGCGCGCTGCCGAGAACAGCTCCTCGCAGACCTTGATATGCGGGTCCATCGAGCCGCCGACATCGAGCATCAGCAGCAGCTTGACAGCGTTGT
>JBBSPR010000135.1:0-7842 GCA_038258615.1 Sphingomonadales bacterium | reverse complement strand
ATTGACCGCCTGCGGGGTGAGGCCAACATGCGCCATCACCGGAATGCCGCGCGCTGCCAGAAAGGCGACCGTCGGCGCCATCGCCTCGCCGCCCTCCAGCTTCACCGCCGCGGCCCCGGTTTCCTTCATCACCCGCGCCGCGGTGGCGAAGGCCTGCTCGGGCGACGCCTCATAGCTGCCGAACGGCAGGTCGATGACCACGACCGAGCGGTAGCTGCCACGCACCACCGCAGCACCATGCGCGATCATCATGTCGAGCGTCACCTTCACGGTGGTATCGAGGCCATAGATCACCTGCCCCAGCGAATCGCCGACCAGCAGCAGGTCGCAATGCTTGTCGAGCAGCTGCGCCATGCGTGCGGTATAGGCGGTGAGCATCACGATCGGCTCGCCGCCCTTGCGCTTCTGGACCGCGGGCACGGTCAGGCGCCGCACCGGCTCGGGCAGCGGGTGCGCGCGGCTGGTGCTGGTATCGAGGGTGAAGGTGGTCGACATCAGGCAGGCCCTCCGGCGGCTGCGGGCGCCGGGCGGCGCACCGGCCGCTTGCCGTTGAAGATGAAGCGGAGTGCGGGCACCGGCTTGATGATGAAGGCGTGCAGGCTGAGCGTGAACAGCGGCACCAGCACCAGCACGCCGGCATAGGTGCCATGGACGGAGACTCCCAGCGGCTGCAGCAGCAGCGCCACCGCAAACACCATGCCGAGATGGAAGATATAAAAGGAGAAGGCGGCATCGACCGCGAAGCTGAGCACCGGGCTGGGCTTGTTGAACCAGCGCTGGAACGCCCACATCAGCGCGCTGATGATGAACAGGATGAGCATGCCGCGCATCGTCCAATAGACCGTCCGCTCGATGGCGCGCGGCAGCACATCGCCCCACAGGTTGATCGCGACATAGCCGCCGCCGGCGATGAGCAGCCCGGAAATGCTCAGCCGGTGCAGCGCCGCGAACAGCCGCCGATCGAGCATCGCCAGCCCGCCGAGCGCAAAATAGGGGATGTAGTTCATCGTCGCCAGCGCAATCCAGGCGAGCGGCGTGTCGGCGAGCAGCGGCTTCAACACCACGTCGTGGGCGGCACGCAGCGCCACCACCGCGGCGGCGACGAGCAGCGCCAGCGCCCACAGCGTCCAGCCGGCGGTGCGGGTGTTGAACCAGTCGAGCGCAGCCCTGGCGGGCGCTGCAGTCGCCAGCATCACCAGCAGCGGCGTGAGCAGCGCATAGATGCACATGGAGATGAGGAACCACATGTGCGCGTGCCATTCGAGCTTGCCATTGGGCGGCGGCAGGCTGGCGAAATCGAAGAGAAAGCGGGTCAGGCTCACTGGCTCGTTGTGCCAGCAATAGTTGAGCCAATTGGTGAGCGGCACCACGATGATCAGCGATGCCAGCAGCGGCACCACGAGCAATTGCACGCGGCTGCGCAGGAAATCGGCGCCGGCGGCGCGCTGATAGACCATCACCGTGAAGAAGCCGCCGATCAGGAAGAAGGTGGCCATGCGGAACAGGTCGCTCGCCTCGCGCACCGTTTCGAACAGCATGTCGGGCTGATAGTCGATTGCCGAGCCATGCACGAAAACGCCGAAGAACATGGCAAAGGCGCGCAGGGCATCGAGATGGAACATGCGGCCGCCGCCGCTGCCCGCACCGATCGCGCTGACCGCAGGTGCTTGCCCGCCCTCCCGTGCTGCCGCCCTCTCCGTCATGCCCCCGCCCTAGCCGCCGCGCGGCGTGCTGTCGAGCATGCTGGCCCATTCGACGGGCTTGAACCCGACGAGCAGGATCGGGCGCCCGTCCGGCGCCGTGCCGGTGAGGACCGGTCGCTTGATCATGGCCGGCGCGCTGCGCATCAGCGCCTGTGCGCGCGCGGCGTCGAGGTCGGCCCGCTCGGCCTCGGGCAGCGTGCGGAAAGTGGTGCCGGCGCGGTTGAGCAGCATCTCCCAGCCCAGTGCCGCCACCCAGTCCGCCAGCGCATCGGGCACGCCATCCTTGCGGAAGTCGTGAAACTGCGCCGCAATGCCCTGCGCCGCCAGCCAGGCGCGCGCCTTTTTCACCGTGTCGCAATTGGGGATGCCGTGCAGCGTCAGCATGCCGCCCACTCCGCCCGGCGCACGCCCTGGGCGCGCAGCAGCACGGTCAGATCGCCGAAACGGACTGCCGCATCGGCGGCGGCAGCGGCCTTCGGCTTTGCATGATAGGCCATGCCCAGGCCGGCCGCCTCGATCATGGGGATATCGTTGGCGCCGTCTCCCACCGCCAGCGCCAGCGCCGGATCGACACCGGCACCGAGCAACGCCGCGCGCTTGGTGGCGGCATCGACGATCGGCTCGGCCACCCGCCCTGTCAGCCGGCCGTGCTCGACAAGCAGCACATTCGCCTGCTGCGAATCGAAGCCGATCTCGGTCGCCACGGGCGCCGTGAACGCCGTGAACCCACCCGACACCAGTAGCGTCCTTGCCCCCCAGCCGCGCATCGTGCGCACCAGCGCCGCAGCGCCTGGCATCAGCCGCACCCGCTCGCGCCGGCAGTCCTCGAGCGTTTCCACCGGCATCCCCGCCAGCAACGCCACCCGCGCCCGCAGCGCCTCGGCAAAGTCCAATCGCCCAAGCATCGCCGCCTCGGTGATCGCCGCCACCTGCGGCTTCAGCCCGGCATAATCGGCCAGCTCGTCGATGCACTCGCACTGGATCATCGTCGAATCCATGTCCGCCACCAGCAGCATCCGCCGCCGCACCGCATCGGCCGACTGCAGGATGACGTCGATCCCGGCCAGAGACGCCTCGAGTGCCGCGCGCAGGCCTGCGCCGCCGGACACCCGCAGGTCGAGCGCGTCGCCGGCATCGATCCAGTCCCAGCCCAGCGGCTCGCCGCCCTGCCTGCGCACCACATCGCTTGCCAGCGCCGCATCGGCAGCCGACAACCGCCCCTCCGCCACGAGTGTCAGAAGCATGTCAGTTGAGCGTCCCATGGTCGCCGTGCTTAGCGGCCCCACCGCCAGCGGCAAGTCCGGGCTGGCGCTGGCGATTGCCGCGCACTTGCCCGTTACCATCATCAACGCCGATGCCAGCCAGCTTTATGCCGATCTGCGGCTGCTCAGCGCCCGCCCCTCGCCCGCCGAGGAGGCGGCGGTGCCGCACAAGCTGTTCGGCATCCTCGATGGCGCCGAGGCCGCCAGTGCGGCGCATTATGCCGTCCTCGCCCGCAACGCGATCGCCGAAACGCTGGCGGAAGGCCGGCTGCCGCTGCTGGTGGGCGGCACCGGCCTTTACATGGAGGCGCTGGTGCACGGCCTCGCCCCCCTGCCCCCGATCGACTCCGCCCTGCGCGAAGCCGTCCGCGCGCTGCCCGCCGCCGACGCCGCCGCGGCGTTGGCCCAAGAAGACCCGGCAATGGCCGCCCGCCTGCGCCCCAGCGACACCACCCGCCTCCACCGCGCGCTCGAAGTGATCCGCGCCACCGGCCGCTCGCTGCTCGCTTGGCAGGCGGCGCGCGAAGGCGGCATCGCAGCCAGCCATGATGTGCGCGGCATGGTGCTGCTGCCCCCGCGCCCGGCCCTGCATGCCGCAGCGGAACAGCGACTCGATGCCATGCTCGCCGGCGGTGCCCTTGATGAAGTGGCGGCGCTCATGGCGCGCCAGCTGCCGCCCGACCGGCCTGTGCTGGCAGCGCTCGGCGTGGCGCCCCTTGCCGCGCACCTTGCCGGCGCCATCAGCCTCGCCGAGGCACGGGTACGAACCCTGTTCGCCACCCGCCAGTATCAGAAGCGGCAGACCACCTGGGCCCGCGGCCGCCAGGGTGATTGGCAGCGCCTCGCCAACACCGACCCCGCTGCCGCAGTTTTACAATTGCAAGCTATCGTTAAGAGATCGTGAATTAACCATACCAATCGTTTACAGAACGTCGCTGCCTGCTAGTAACGGATCGTTAACTACTGACGATTGGAACCCTTCATGCGCAGAGCCAGTATTGCCCTCACCGTTATCGCTGCCGCCGGCCTTGCATCGCCGTCGCTGGCTGTCACCAACCTCATCCAGAACGGCAGCTTCGAAGACGGCCCGGCCGGCGTGAACGGCTTCACCGGCTGGGTGCTGGTCAACACGCCCGATGGTGTCCCCACGCAGGACCAGCGCGCCTCGGTGATCAACTACAACAGCACCGCGCAGTATCCGACCAGTGCCTATGGCGAAGCGGTGTTCGAGGACAATACCGTCTCGGCCAGCCCCGATGCGGTCGGCAGCAAGGCCGCCTATTTCGTCGGTGATTTCTCGGTCAACGAAGCCATTTCGCAGCTGACCTATCTCAACCCCGGCAACTATCGGGTCGGGTTCAGCTATTTCCTCACCCAGAACGGCCTGGACAACGTCGGCAACAGCAGCTTCGATGCCACCATCATCGGCATTCCGATCGCCTCGACGAGCATCACCGCCAATTCGCCGGCCCGCGTCTGGCAGTATGCCAGCGGCGTCGGCCAGATCACCGTTGCCGGCCATTACGACACGTCGTTCCTGTTCAACTCGAACGCCTTCCCCTCGAAGGACATCGTGATCGATCGCGTGTTCGCCATCCGCACCACCGACATGGCCGATGTCATCATCCCCCCCACGCCGTCGTTCGTTCCCGAGCCGGCAACCTGGGCAATGCTCGTTCTCGGCTTCGGCCTCGTGGGCACCAGCCTGCGCCGCCGCACCAACGTGGCAACCGTGGTCGCCTGACCTCCTGTCCCTCAGGCGCCACAACATCGGCATCAAGAACAGCGGGCGCCCATCGCCCGCTGTTTTTTTGCCTGAAAGCCAGCAGACTTGTTCTTTTATTGCGCGCCAATGGGTTGACAGCGCAACTTGTGATGCTTAGGTCGCCGCTCTCCCGGCAACAGCCAGTAGCCCGAGTTCGAGCGTCCGCCATGTCAGTCAGCCAACCCGCCCCATTCCCCCGCGAAATGCCCCGCGAAATGACGGGCGCCGAGATCGTCGTGCAGGCGCTCATCGACCAGGGTGTGGAGGTCATCTTCGGCTATCCCGGCGGCGCCGTCCTCCCCATCTATGATGCGCTGTTCGCGCAAACGCGCATCAAGCACATCCTCGTCCGCCACGAACAGGCCGCCGTGCACGCCGCCGAAGGCTATGCCCGCTCCTCCGGCAAGGTGGGCGTGGTGCTCGTCACTTCGGGCCCCGGCGCCACCAACGCCGTCACCGGCATCACCGATGCGATGATGGACTCGATCCCGCTGGTGGTCATCACCGGCCAGGTGCCCACCCATCTCATCGGCACCGATGCCTTTCAGGAATGCGACACGGTGGGCATCACCCGCCATTGTTCGAAGCACAATTACCTCATCAAGGAGACGGCACGCCTCAGCTCGGCGCTGCACGAAGCCTTTTACATCGCGCGCTCGGGCCGCCCCGGCCCGGTGGTGATCGACATCCCCAAGGATGTGCAGATCATGCGTGGCCCCTATGCCGCCCCCACCGCGGCCGGCCACAAGACCTACAAGCCGCAGACCAAGGGGGACCAGACCGCCAGCGAACCCGCCGTCGAGATGCTCGCCGCCGCCGAGCGGCCGATTCTCTACACCGGCGGCGGTGTCATCAACTCCGGCCCGCATGCCGCCACGCTGCTGCGCGAGCTTGCCGCTCTCACCGGCGCGCCCGTCACCTCGACGCTGATGGGGCTGGGCACGATGGAGCACCGGCACCCGCAATTCCTCGGCATGCTCGGTATGCACGGGTCTTATGAAGCGAACATGGCGATGAACCGCTGTGACCTGATGCTCTGCATCGGCGCCCGCTTCGATGACCGCGTCACCGGCCGGCTCGATGCCTTTTCCCCGCATTCGAAGAAGATCCACATCGATATCGACCGCTCGTCGATCAACAAGACCGTCCGCGTCGATCTCGGCATCGTCGGCGATGTCGGCAGCGTGCTGGGAGACATGCTGGCGCTGTGGAAGGCTCGCGGCCACGCCGCACAGGATCTCGAACCCTGGTGGGCGGACATTGCCGGCTGGCGGGCGCGCGATTGCTTCGGCTTCAAGCAGCAAGGCGCTGCATTGCTGCCGCAAAAAGCCATTCAGCGGCTGTGGGAAAAGACCCGCGACCAGCAGCCGATCATCTCCACCGAAGTCGGCCAGCACCAGATGTGGGCCGCCCAGCATTTCGGTTTCGACGCGCCGAACAAATGGCTCACCTCGGGTGGGCTGGGCACGATGGGCTATGGCCTTCCCGCCGCCATCGGCGCCCAGCTCGCCAACCCGGGCGCGCTCGTCATCGACATCGCCGGAGAAGCCAGCATCCAGATGAACATCCAGGAGCTCGGCACCGCCACCCAATATCGGCTGCCAGTGAAGATCTTCATCATCAACAACGAATATATGGGCATGGTCCGCCAGTGGCAGGAATTGAACCACGGCGGTCGCTACTCCGAATCCTATTCGGACAGCCTGCCGGATTTCGTGAAGCTCGCCGAAGCCTATGGCTGGAAAGGCATCACCATTGACGGCCCCGATGATCTCGACGCCGGCATCGACGCGATGCTCGCCCATGATGGCCCCGTCGTCGTCGATTGCCGCGTCACCAAACTTGCCAACTGCTTCCCGATGATTCCCTCCGGAGCCGCGCATACCGACATGATTCTGGAAGGCGAAACTCCGCCCACGGCCGAGCCCGATGAAGACGCGAAGGCGCTGGTCTGATGATCGATGTGTTAACATCGGTTGCGCTGGCCATAGCACTGGTGTTCTGCGCCCTGAAGACGGTCGCAGAGTTGCGCGCTGGACGTCTATGGTGGGCTCTAGCGGGGTGGGTCGGCACAATCGGGATCGCAGCAGTCCCTTTCACAGACACGGTCGAAATACGCTTCGAAAAGCGTGTGATCGAAGGCTAAGCGATGAAACACCTCCCCTCCGAAAAGCACACTCTGTCGATCATCGTCGACAACGAATCCGGCGTCCTCGCCCGCATCGTCGGGCTATTCTCTGCGCGCGGCTACAATATCGACAGCCTCACTGTCGCTGACGTCAGCACCGATCATGCCGTCAGCCGCATCACCATCGTCACCAGCGGCCCGCCGCCGGTCATCGACCAGATCATCGCCCAGCTCGATCGGCTTGTCCCCGTCCACCGCGTCCTCGACCTGACCGAGCTCGGCCCCCATGTCGAGCGCGAGATGGCGCTCGTCAAAGTCGCCGGCACCGGGGACAAACGGCTGGAGGCGCTCCGCCTCGCCGACATCTTCCGCGCCCGGCCGGTCGATACCAGCATCAACAGCTTCGTGTTCGAAGTCTCGGGCAGCACCGAAAAGGTCGATCAGTTCATCGCACTCATGCGCGAAGTCGGGCTTGTCGAAGTCGCGCGCACCGGCGTCGTCGCCATTGCCCGCGGCGCCGAAGCCGCATAACCCCCCATCAAGATCAAAACAGGGACACTCCAATGCGCGTTTACTATGATGCCGACGCCGATGTCGGGCTGATCAAGGGCAAGAAGGTCGCCATCATCGGATACGGCAGCCAGGGCCATGCCCATGCCGCCAACCTGCGCGATTCGGGCGTCGGCGAAGTCGCCGTGGCACTCCGCAGCGGCTCGGCCACCGCCGAAAAAGCGCGCGGTGCGGGCTTCAAGGTGCTCTCCAACGCCGAAGCCGCCGCCTGGGCCGATGTCATCATGGTCCTCGCCCCCGACGAGCATCAGGCCGCCATCTATGCAGACGATCTGGCCGCCAACATGAAGCCCGGCGCAGCCCTCGCCTTCGCCCACGGCCTCAACGTCCATTTCCAGCTCATCGAGCCGCGCGCCGATATCGATGTGTTCATGATCGCCCCCAAGGGCCCCGGCCATACCGTCCGCTCCGAAT
>JBBSPR010000134.1:0-7848 GCA_038258615.1 Sphingomonadales bacterium | reverse complement strand
TGACGGCGCTGACCGCAGCGCAGGCGATCACTGCCGCATTGTTCCGGCGTGAGCGCAAAGGTGTCGGCGAGCATGTGCACGTGTCGATGCTCGACGCGGCAATTGCGTTCAACTGGCCCGAAGCGATGTGGAATTTGAGCTTTCTGGATGATGCGCCGCCCGAAATGCCGGCCTATGGCGCGATGATCCGGCTGTGGCAGGCGGCCGATGGCCAGGTGGCGATCGGGGCGATGCAGACTGTGGAATTCGTGGCGCTGGTGCGGTCATTGGGGCTGGACGCGCTGGCCGAGGACCCGCGTTTTCTGACCGCAGGCGGCCGGATGCGGCATGCGAAGGACTGGACGGGGCCGGTGGGCGAAGCACTGGCGGCGCGCAAGCTGGAGGCGCTGATGGAGGGGTTCGTGCGGGAAGGGGCCGTGGGGGGCCGGGTGACTGCGCTGGATGAGGTGCTGGAGGACCCCCAGGTCGTGCACAATGGGGCCGTGACCGAGTTCGTGCAGGGTGCGGCGGGCCGGGTGCGTGGGGCGCGGGCAGCGGCGCGCTTTGCCGGCGGCAGCGGGCCGGGCGCGCGGGCGGCGCCGTCGCTCGGGGAGCATGATGCCGAGGTGCGGGCGATGCTGGGCATTTGAGACGCCTCGGATGCGACAGTTTTGACCTTTCCGCATTCGTGCCGTTGATGCCGATGAGGAACCTTCCCATATTGCAGGTCGAGCGGGCGTGATGGCTCGGAGGAGTTTGTGATGAGTGATCCCAAGATGACCCCGGAAACGAGCGGCGATGGCGAGCGGCAGACGCTGCCGGTGCTGCCGCTGCGCGATATCGTGGTGTTTCCGCAGATGATCGTGCCGCTGTTCGTGGGCCGCGAGAAATCCGTGGCGGCGCTGGAAGCGGCGATGGATGCCGACAAGACGGTGTTTTTGCTGAGCCAGAAGGACCCGGCGGACGAAGACCCCGGCGCCGATGAGCTTTTCGACGTCGGCACGGTGGCGACGGTGCTGCAGCTGCTGAAACTGCCCGATGGCACGGTGAAGGTGCTTGTGGAAGGCCAGGCGCGGGCGACGCTCGACCGGCTGGTGGTTGCCGAGGGCTATCTGGAGGCGGAGGTTTCCTCGCGGCCGGATGCGCCGGGGGCGCCGAATGAAGTGGAGGCGCTGCTGCGCTCGGCTGCCAAGCAGTTCGAGAGCTATGTGAAGCTCAACCGCAAGACGGCCCCCGAGATTGCTTCGCAGATCGGCCAGATCGACGATGCGGCGCGTTTTTCGGACACGGTGGCGGCCAATCTGGGGCTGAAGATCGCCGAAAAGCAGGCGCTGCTGGCCGAGCCCGAAGTGACCAAGCGGCTGGAGGCCGTGCTGGGGCATATGGAAGGCGAGATGGGCGTGCTGCAGGTGGAGAAGAAGATCCGCAGCCGCGTGAAGCGCCAGATGGAGAAGACCCAGCGCGAATACTATCTCAATGAGCAGATGAAGGCGATCCAGCGCGAGCTGGGCGAGGGTGAGGAGGACAAGGACGAGGCGACCGAGCTTGAGGACAAGATCGCCGCGACCAAGCTTTCCAAGGAAGCGCGCGACAAGGCGCTGGCCGAGCTGAAGAAGTTCAAGGCGATGGCGCCGCAATCGGCCGAAGCCACGGTGGTGCGCAACTATCTCGACGTGATGCTCGGGCTGCCCTGGGGCAAGAAGAGCAAGGTGAAGAAGGATATCGTGGCGGCACAGAAGGTGCTCGACGATGACCATTATGGCCTTGAGAAGGTGAAGGACCGGATCATCGAGTATCTGGCCGTGCAGGCGCGCACGCAGAAGCTGAAGGGGCCGATCCTTTGCCTCGTCGGGCCTCCCGGCGTGGGCAAGACCTCACTTGGGCGCTCGATCGCCAAGGCGACGGGGCGGACGTTCATCCGGCAATCGCTGGGCGGGGTGCGCGACGAGGCCGAGATTCGCGGGCACCGGCGGACGTATATCGGCTCGATGCCGGGCAAGATCGTGCAGAATCTGAAGAAGGCCGGGACGAGCAATCCGTTGTTCCTGCTCGACGAGATCGACAAGCTGGGCCAGGATTTCCGTGGCGATCCGTCGTCCGCGCTTCTGGAGGTGCTCGATCCGGAGCAGAACAAGGCGTTCAACGACCATTATCTGGAGGTCGATTACGACCTTTCGGACGTGATGTTCGTGACGACGGCGAACAGCCTCAACATGCCGCAGCCGCTGCTTGACCGCATGGAGATCATCCAGCTCTCGGGCTACACCGAGGACGAGAAGGTGGAGATTGCCAAGCGGCATCTGCTGGAGAAGCAGTATGAGGCGCATGGGCTGAAGGCGCATGAGTTCTCGGTGACTGATGCCGCACTGCGCGACCTGATCCGCTACTATACTCGCGAGGCGGGGGTGCGGACGCTGGAGCGCGAGCTGGCGAAGCTGGCGCGCAAGTCCTTGCGGCGGATCCTGGAGGGCAAGCAGACTTCGGTTGTCGTGGATGCTGACAATCTTGGCGAGTTTGCGGGCGTGCGGAAGTTCCGCTTCGGCGTGGGCGAGACCGAGGACCAGATCGGCGCCGTGACCGGGCTGGCCTGGACCGAGGTGGGCGGCGAGCTGCTGACGATCGAGGCGGTGACGGTGCCGGGCAAGGGCGTGGTGAAGACCACCGGCAAGCTCGGCGACGTGATGACCGAATCGATTTCGGCCGCACTCAGCTTCGTGCGGGCGCGCTCGACGCACTTCGGTATCAAGCCCTCGGTGTTCGAGAAGAAGGACATCCATGTGCATGTGCCCGAAGGGGCCACGCCCAAGGACGGGCCTTCGGCGGGCATCGCGATGGTGACCGCCATCGTCTCGACGCTGACCGGCGTGCCGATCCGGCGTGATGTGGCGATGACCGGCGAAGTGACGCTGCGTGGCCGGGTGCTGCCGATCGGCGGGCTGAAGGAGAAGCTGCTGGCGGCGCTGCGTGGCGGCATCACCACCGTGCTGATCCCGGCCGAGAACGAGAAGGACCTGGCCGAGATCCCCGCCAATGTGAAGGAGGGGCTGACGATCATCCCCGTCGCGCATGTCGATGAGGTGCTAGCGCTGGCGCTTTCGTTGCCGTTGGCTCCGATCGAATGGACCGAGGCCGACGAGCTGGCGGCGCAGCCGCCGGCGGCGGTGCCCGGGGTGGCGGTGCGGCACTGAGGCAGGTTGGGGGGTGCCTGTGAGGGTACCCCCCAACCGGCTCGCGCGAAGGCGCGCGGGTCGCCCTCCCCGCGCGGGGGAGGGAGCAGGCTCATAGAGAGAACGGCAAGGGCTTGAGGTCTGGCGGGGTCCAGTGGCGTCGGGCTTCGGGACTGAAAAGTGTTTCATGGCGCCAGTGGGTAAGCAGCCAGCTCGGCTGGCCGCAGGGGCCGGCGAGGAGGCGATCCAGGGTCGTTGGCAGGGCCGCGTGGGGTTGGGCAGCGAGGGCTGCCGCTGCTGCGGCGAGCGATGCTCGGGTGATGGTTTCGTGATAGCCGCTGCTGTCGGTGTTGGCCTTGCCGCAGGCGAGATTGTATCGCTGGATGATCGGCGCCATGGCGGCGGCGTTGAAGCCGGGGCGATACCGGAGCAGCCAGAGGGCGGCGGCGAAGTGCGCGGCATGGGTCCACTCGGCGGTAGGCAGCGAGCAATCGAAGAGGCTGGCGGCGATGTGCTCGATTGCGCTGTCTTCGAGGATGTGCGGAGCGTGCATGGCGGCGGATGATGCAGCCGGGGCCGGGTTGGGAGCAAGAGGGCTTTACTTGGGCCCCCGCCTCGCCTAATCAGCGCGCCTTGCCCGGCAGCGGGTGGCTTTTGCCAACAGCTTCGGGGGCGCGTAGCTCAGCGGTAGAGCACTGCCTTCACACGGCAGGGGTCACAGGTTCAAACCCTGTCGCGCCCACCATTTTACTCCATCCCGGCATGAACGGCGGCTTGCCGCGCCATTCATGCAAGGCGCACGGGCGCCGTGCGATACCCTGTTCGTGGAAACAGGAGATGGACGATGAAGGCATTGACGATCGGGATGGCGCTGGCAGCAGTGTCGATGACCGCACTTCCGGTGGTGCCGGTGGCGGCACAGAGCCGGCAGGAGGTGCGCGAGAGCAAGCGGGACGTGCGCGAGGAGCGCCGGGACCTGCGCGATGCGAAGCGGTTCGGGTCGAAGCGGGATGTGCGCGAGGAGCGGCGCGATGTGCGTGAGGCGCGGCAGGAGTTGCGCGAGGATCGCCGCGACTGGCAGCGGGGTCGGCAGTACAACTGGAACCGCCCCGACCCGCGCTATGGCGGCTATTATCCGGAGAATTATTATCGTGAAGGTGGGAACCAATACCGGCCGATCGCGTTGGGACGGGATGACCGGGTCTATCGTGGCCGGGACGATCGACTTTATTGCCGGCGCAACGATGGCACGACCGGCCTGATCGTGGGGGCACTGGGTGGCGGCGTGCTTGGCAATGTGATCGCTCCGGGTGGCTCCAAGACGCTGGGTTCGATCCTGGGCGGTGGGTTGGGTGCGGTCCTTGGCCGCTCTGTCGAGCGGAACAATATCGTCTGCCGCTAGGCTCCGTCGCCTGATCGGCCCGATGATCGATTCCGATGATGGCGTTCAGACGGGAAATCTTCTGGACGTCATCATCGCGAAGCATATTGTGGGTTCAATTGGAAAAGGAGAAAACTTCATGGCAAAGACTTCGAAGAAGACGAGCGCCGATATGGGTGTCGATCTGGGGATCGCCGATCAGAAGCGCAAGGCGATTGCTGAAGGCTTGTCGGTTCTCCTTGCCGATACCTATACGCTTTATCTGAAGACCCATAATTTCCACTGGAATGTGACGGGGCCGCAGTTCAACTCGCTGCATTTGATGTTCGAGGGGCAGTACAAGGAACTGGCGCTTGCAGTCGATGTGATTGCCGAGCGCATCCGTGCGCTCGCCGAGCCGGCGCCGGGCAGCTATGCCGCCTATGCGCGGCTCTCGACCATCAAGGAGGCCGAGGGGCTGCCGCCCGCCGAGGAGATGGTGCGCATTCTGGCCGAGGACCAACTGGCTGTGGTGCGCACGGCGCGCTCGGTATTCCCGATGGCCGATGAAGCGCATGACGAGCCGACCGCCGACCTGCTGACGCAGCGGATGCAGGTGCACGAGAAGACCGCGTGGATGCTGCGGGCCAATCTGCCGGCCTGATCCGACCGGCACTGCCGAATTGGGGGCTGGGGCGTTGCCTCAGTCCCTTTCTGCGTAATTCTGCTCGACCCATTGGCGGTAGCTGCCGTCCATGATGGCGCGCCACCAGGGCTCGTTGGCGAGATACCAGGCGAGGGTTTCGGCAAAGCCGGTGGCGAAATCACGCGCCGGCTCATAGCCGAGTTCGGCGCGGGCGCGGGTGCAGTCGATCGCGTAGCGGCGATCATGGCCGGGACGATCGGCGACGAAGGTCTTCAGGCTGTCCGTTCGAAGCCCGCGCGCGGCGGGTGCATCGGGGAAACGCGATGCAAGGCCAGAGTCGGCGGCGAAGCTGGCGTCGATAGCGGCGCAGAGCGTGTCGATGACGGTGAGGTTGGGAAGTTCCGCACCGCCGCCGATGCAATAGGTTTCGCCGCTGACGCCATTGGTGATCACCGATGCGATGCCGCGGCAATGGTCTTCCACATGCAGCCAGTCCCGCACCTGCTGGCCGTCGCCGTAGATCGGCAGCGGGCGGCCGTGCAGCGCATTGATGAGGAAAAGCGGGATGAGCTTTTCGGGGAATTGATAGGGGCCGTAGTTGTTCGAGCAGTTGGAGGTGGTGACATCGAGGCCATAGGTGTGATGCCATGCGCGCACGAGATGGTCCGACCCGGCCTTGCTCGCGGCATAGGGGCTGTTGGGGGCATAGGGGGTGGTTTCGCAGAAAGCGGGGTCGTTGGGGCCGAGCGTGCCGAACACCTCGTCGGTGGAGACATGGTGGAAGCGGTGGGGCGTGCCCGAGCCGGCGAGCCAGACGCTGCGGGCGGCGGCGAGCAGGCTCATGGTGCCTAGGATGTTGGTATCGACGAAGGCGGCGGGGCCGTGGATCGAGCGATCGACATGGCTTTCGGCGGCGAAGTGGACAAGCGTGTCGATCTGGCGGTCGCGGAGCAGGGATTCGACCTGCGCCTGATCGCGGATATCGGCGACGATGAGTTCGGCATTCGCGCCATCGAGGCTGCGTGGGTTGCCGGCATAGGTGAGGCTGTCGAGCACGGTGATCGTGCTGTCCGGATGCAGGGCCTGCCAGTGGTGGACGAAGTTGGCACCGATGAAGCCGGCACCGCCGGTGACGAGGAGGCTTTTGGGAGTCATGCCATGTCCTTGAGGCAGGCGCGAAGTTCGGCGCGCCAGTGCTGGGGGATGCCGGTGATGGCCCAGGTTGCGGTCTTGTCGAGGACGCCATAGGCGGGGCGCTGGGCGGGGGTGGGATAATCTTCGGTGCGGATCGGGATGACGGGCACGGCGCGGTTGAGCAGGCCGAGGGCCAGCGCTTCTTCCTGGATGGCGACGGCGAAATCATACCAGCTGGCGGTGCCGGCGTCGGTGAAATGGTGGAGGCCGCGCGCCTCGGCGGCGATCAGCGCCCAAAGGGCGCGGGCGAGGCTGGCGGAATGGGTGGGGGTGCCGAGCTGGTCGCCCACCACGCGCACCTCGTCGCGCTCGCGCATCAGGCGGAGCATGGTGTGGACGAAATTAGCACCTTGGGCGGCATAGACCCAGGCGGTGCGGACGACGAGCGATTGCGGGTTGGTAAGAGCAGCCTGCTCGCCGTGCAGCTTGGTGATGCCATAGGCGCCGAGCGGGTTGGGCGGTGTGTCGGGCGCGATCGGCCGGTGCGCGGTGCCATCGAAGACGAAATCGGTGCTGACATGGACGAGGGCGGGAGCGTGGCGGGCGAGGATGGCGACCGCCCCGGCGTTGATGCGGTCGGCGCGTTCAAGCTCGGCTTCAGCCTTGTCCACCGCAGTATAGGCGGCGGCGTTGATGACGATGTCGGGCGTGTGCGCTGCCATGGTGGCGGCGACCGCGTTCTCATCGGTGATGTCGAAATCCGCTTCGGGGGGCGCAATGATGGTGACGCCGGCGGGCACGCTGGCTTGCAGGGCGCGGCCGAGCTGGCCGGCGGCGCCGCTGATGAGGACTCTCATTCGAACACCTCGGCATTTTCAAGCGATGGGGCTGCCACATCCTTGGCGGAGAGCTGGGGTGCCGCACCGGTGTCGGGCCAGGCGATGCCGATTGCGGGGTCGTCCCAGGCGAGCGAGCGGTCCGAGGCGGCGTCGTAGTGGGTGGTGACCTTGTAGTGGAAGTCCGCGACCTCGGAGAGGGTGAGGAAGCCGTGGCCGAAGCCGGGGGGGATCCAGAGCATCTCGTGATTCTCGTCGGACAGTTCGAGGCCGAACCATTGGCCGAAGTGCGACGAGCTGCGGCGGAGATCGACCGCCACGTCATAGACCGCACCGCGCCCCACCCGGATGAGCTTGCCTTGCGGGTTGGCGAGCTGGAAGTGCAGGCCGCGCAGCACACCGCGCGCCGAGCGGCTGTGATTGTCCTGCACGAAGGCAATGTCGAGACCGGCATCGCGCATGGTGCGGGCGTTCCAGCTTTCGGTGAAGAAGCCGCGCGCGTCTCCGAATACATTGGGCTTCAGGCGGAGCACGCCGGGGAGCGGCGTTTCGATGATATCCATGGTCGGCTCCGGCTCAGCGCGTGGTTTCAAGCTGCCGCAGCAGATATTCGCCATAGCCCGATTTGCGCAAGGGGGCGGCGATGCGCTGCAGCTGCTCGGCATCGATGAACCCCTGGCGCCAAGCGATTTCCTCGGGGCAGCAGATCTTGAGGCCCTGCCGCTC
>JBBSPR010000133.1:0-7854 GCA_038258615.1 Sphingomonadales bacterium | reverse complement strand
GGCGCGGGCGCCATCGGCGGCTTCGCGGGCGGTTTCATAGGCGATGCCGCAATGCGCGGCGGCCTGTGGGAGTGCGCCGTGGCGGACGAGGGCGGCGCTGATGCGGGCTTCGAGGTTGGTCATGCCGAAGGCGCGGGCGGCGGCGATCACGTCATCATCGAGGTGGGCGAGCGAGACGGCGACGACGGCGATTCCCGACGCGCCGGGGGGCAGGTGGACGGGCCATTCGGCCATGTCGGCGGTCTGGGCGAAGGTGAGGGCGAGCGCCTGGCCTTCGCGATCGAGGCCGTGCGTGACCTCGACCCCGCCATGGGCGCGGACGCGCGCGGCGGGGGCGGGATCGATGGCGGTTTCATCGACCCAGGCGATGAAATTGGCATCACGCCAGACAAGGCGGCCTCCCGCATCGAGCAGGGCGGCGGCGAGGGCGGCGGCGGGCAGGCTGGGGAGCAGCGGCTGCTCGGGAGCCGCCTGGCGCAGGACGATATCCAGATCGGCGGCGAAGGCGTCTTCGTCGCGCGTGCGGCTGGCCAAGGGTCAGCCGCTCTTGGTGGCGTGGGTGAGCGAGACGGTGGTTTCAGCCTCGCCGCGGGCGATCATCACCATGAGGGTCTCGCTCTCGTCGGCGCTGGTGCCGCCGAGCATCATGCCATCGGGGGTGGTGGTTTCGGTCTTGATCTCGATGCCGTTGCGCGCGGCCGAGGCGCGGTGGAAGGCGATGACATCGGTAATGGGGGCGGTGGTGGTGTAACTGAGCAGGCCGCCTGCGGCGCCGGAGTCGTTGGTCTTCATGTTCATGACCGGGGTGGCGCCCTGGTACATTTCGACGAAATCGGGGAGGTCGCTGGTATCGACAAGGCCGGTGGCGGAGCCAGCCATGGCGCTGGCGACGTTGCCGGCGTTGCGGGCATCGCGTGCTGCTTCAGCGCTGGCTTCGGGGGCGGCGCCGCTGTCCGAACAGGCGGCGACGAGGATGGCCAGAATGAGAAGGGGGCAATTGATGGGGCGCATGATGGTCTCCGGTCGGGTGCGGGGGCAGATACGGATCATTGTGCGGTCCAGCCGCCATCGATGACAAGGCCGCTGCCGACCATGTAGCGGGCATCGTCGGAGGCAAGGAAGGCGATGCCGGCGGCGATGTCTTCGGGGGTGCCGGGATGGCCGACGGGGGCCATCTGGCCGACGGCCTGGCCGCTGATGCCGTTGCCATCGGCGCCGGCGCCCAATTTGGGCCAGAAGGCCGAATCGATGATGCCGGGGTGGACGCTGTTGACGCGCACGCCGTCTCGCGCGGCGGCGCATTCGAGGGCCACCGATTTGGTGAGCAGGGTGACGGCCCCCTTGGTGGCGCTGTAGGCGGCCATGTTGCCGGCACCGACATGGCCGACGATCGAGGCGATGTTGATGATGCTGCCGCCTGACGGGGTGTTGGCGCGCAGCAGCGGCAGGCAGTGCTTGATCCCGAGGAAGACGCCGGTGACGTTGATGGCGAGCTGGCGGTTCCAGTCTTCGAGCGACATTTCGGTGATGGAGCCGCGCAGGCCGATGCCGGCGTTGTTGACGAGGATATCGAGGCGGCCGAACAGGGTGACGACCTTGGTGGCGAGCTCGGCCCAGCGGTCCTCCTCGGTCACGTCCTGCCCGCGGAATTGCGCGGTGCCGCCGGCGGCTTCGATCAATTCAGCGGTGGCGCGGCCGCCGGGGGCGTCGACATCGGTGACGAAGACGGCGGCACCTTCGGCGGCGAGGCGGATGGCGGTGGCGCGGCCGATGCCGCTGCCGGCGCCCGTGACCCAGGCGACCTTGCCGGCAAGTCGTTGGTCGGCCATGTGCTTTCTCCCCCTACCAGCCTTCGCTGGGTTTTTTGTTACCAGCCTTCGCTTCCGGGAATTCCCTTGAACGGGCCGGCGACATGGCTCGTGATCCAGCCACCATAAAAGCCGCCCGGCTGCGGCACCACCCTCTCGCCATCGACAGTACATTCGGTGAAGGGGGCGGCATAAAAGGCGACATGGCCGAGGATGCCGGCGAAGGCCGGGGTGGGCTTGTCGTAGCACCAGGCGACGAGCGGGAAGCGATCGCCGGCGATCAGCACATCGAAGTAGCGCGCCTGGCCTTTCCATTCGCAGATCGAGCGGCGTTGGGCGGGGCGGAGCGCCTGGGGGGCGATGGCGTGGACGGGGAAATAATAGCTCGGCGGGTGGCTGGTTTCGAGCGTCTCGATGCCTTCGGTGGTTTCGGCGAGCACCTTGCCCTTGTGGACGATGCGCAGGTGCCGGCGGCTGGGGCGCATGATGGCGGGGCGGGGATAATCCCACACGCTTTCCTGGCCGGCCGCAGCGGCATCGGGCAGGGGCCAGTTCATGCGATGAGGGTCGCGATGGCACCCCAGGCCGAGGCGATGAGCAGGAACAGGGTGGGGAAGAAGCTGAGGCCGAAGCCGGGGCCGCGCTTGGCGGGATCGGCGTAATAGAGTTTTGCGTAGAGGATGCGGCCCAGCGACCAGGTGAAGCCGAGAAGTGCCGTGATGAGATCGCCGAGCACGGGGGCGGCGAGGATGATGGCGGGGAGGAACATGATGAGCTGCTCGAGCGTGTTCATCTGCACGCGGAAGCGCTTGTCGAACTCGGGGTGGCCGGTGCTCATGGGGGCGGGCACATTCCAGGTGGCGCGGGCGCGGCCGACGTTGATGGCGAGGCCGAAAAAGACGAACAGCGCCACGACGATGGCGAGCGTAGTGAGTGGAAAGGCAGTCATGAATATCCCCCGGTGATGGCAGCGAAGGTTTGCGCCTTCGGCGGCGGCCCGGCAAGGTGGCATGCAAGGAAAGCAATGACGATGGTCCATGGAGTTTTCGAGCTGTTCAAGATCGGGGTGGGGCCGAGTTCGAGCCACACGATGGGGCCGATGCTCGCGGCCAGCCGCTTCGTGGGCTCGCTGGGGGACCGGGCGGGGGTGCGGAGGGTGCGTGCCGAGCTGTTCGGATCGCTGGCGCTGACCGGCAAGGGTCATGCAACCGATTCCGCGGTGATACTGGGGCTCGAAGGGTGCACGCCGGCGACGATCTGCCCCGATGACGCGGCGGCGCGGCTGGCGCGGGTGCGCCGGGAGGGGGTGCTGCGGCTGGCCGATGTGCAGCCGGTGGTGTTCGACGAGGCCGTGGACCTGCGGTTCCTGCAGAAGGAGCTGCTGCCGTTCCATTCGAACGGGATGCGCTTTTCGGCATTCGGGGCCGATGGTGAAGCGTTGGCGGAAGCGGTGTTCTATTCGGTGGGCGGCGGGGCGATCGTGGCCGAGGACGAGGTGGCGGGGAATGCGCCGCCCGAGAGCCTGGGCGATGTGCCCTTCCCGTTCCATTCGGGTGCTGATCTGCTGGCGCGGGGCCGCGCGAGCGGATTGAGCATTGCGGCGATGATGCGCGCCAATGAGCTGGCGGCGGCCGATGAAGCGACGCTGGGTGACGGGCTGGCGGCGATAAGGGCGGCGATGAGTGCGTGCATCGACCGTGGCATCGGCCAGGGCGGCATCCTGCCGGGCGGGTTGAATGTGCGGCGGCGGGCAGTGGGCATCCATGCGCAACTGGTGGCGCGCGCCGAGCGGGCGCATTCGGATCCGCTGGGGGTGATCGACTGGATAAACCTCTGGGCGCTGGCAGTGAACGAGGAAAATGCCGCCGGCGGGCGGGTGGTGACCGCACCCACCAATGGGGCGGCGGGAATCGTGCCGGCGGTGCTGCGCTATTACGAGCGGTGCGTGCCGGGGGCGACGGCGGCGGGAGAGGAGGATTTTCTGCTGACCGCTGCCGCGATCGGCAGCCTGTTCAAGGCGAATGCCTCGATTTCGGGTGCGGAGGTCGGGTGCCAGGGCGAAGTGGGGGTGGCGTGCTCGATGGCGGCGGCGGGGCTGACGGCGGCCCTTGGCGGCAGCAACATGCAGATCGAGAATGCCGCCGAGATCGGCATGGAGCATAATCTGGGGCTGACCTGCGATCCGGTGGGCGGGCTGGTGCAGGTGCCGTGCATCGAGCGCAACGCGGGGGGGGCGATCAAGGCCATCGAAGCGGCGCGGCTGGCGCTGCTGGGGGACGGCGAACACCGGGTGAGCCTTGACGAAGTGATCGAGACGATGCGGCGCACGGGTGCGGACATGAGCCACAAATACAAGGAGACAGCGCTCGGCGGCCTTGCGGTGAATGTGGTGGCGTGCTGATATTGCGGTGCAAAAAACGGGGCATCATGCGGGGAGCATGATTTGGGGGATTTCCAATGATCAGAACAGTTTTGCTCGCCGGTGTGGCGCTGTTTGCAACGGCTGCGAGCGCGCAGGAGGCGCCGCTGCTGCCGGTGAAGGCCGATGTGGCGGGGGGCAAGATCCTCGTGACGCTGCCGGCGCCGGGGGCGGATGGCGTGATGGCGCGGTTCATTCATGCGACCATGCTGCGATCGGGGATGGGCACCGCCGACATCCGTGTCGATCGCGGGATGCAGGGCTCGGACGAACTGCTGGCGTTCCGCCGCGTGGGGCGCAAGATTGCGGTTGTTTACGAGAACCCGCGTTTCCGTGCCGGGGGCGGCACCGCAGCCGAAACGGCAGGGGTGAGCAACAGCTTTGCGGTCTCCACGCTGGCGCTGCTCGATCCGGTCGAGACGCTGGCCGATGGGCGGGTGACGGTGGACCTGGCGGGGTTGCTGGCGAAGGACACGGCCAATCTGGCGGCACGGCTCAACGCCAGCACCGCCGAGGGTCGCGGCGACGGGGTGGCGGTTTCGCGGCGCGGGTTCAAGCTCGTGGAGGCGCTGTCGACGGTCGATCCGGCTTCCGTGAAGGTGTTTCCGACCAATATGGAAGTGGACAGCTGGCTGACCTTTTCGCCGGAGAATCCGGGACGCGAAGTGATGCAGACGGTGCCCGATCCGCGCAGCGTGACGGTGCAGGTGCACCACAGCATCATCAAGCTGCCCGAGCCGGGGATCGTGACGCGCAGCTTCGACATCCGCTCGGCGGCGAACGGCATGCAGGTGTTCGACTTCAACCAGCCGCTGGGGCGCGATGTGGTGACGGCGCTTTCCGTTCGCTTCCGGCTGGAGAAGACCGATCCGACCGCGGCGCGCAGCCCGGTGAAGAAGCCGATCATCTTCTATATCGACAGTGCCGCCCCCGAGCCGGTGCGCTCGGCACTTCGGGACGGCGTGCAATGGTGGGCGGATGCTTTTGATGCGGCGGGCTTCATCGGCGGCTTCCGGGCCGAAATCTTGCCCGAGGGGGTCGATCCGCTCGATGCGCGCTACAATATCGTGACCTGGGGGAGCCGGCTGACGCGCAGCTGGTCCTATGGCCAGACGATCAGCGATCCGCGCACCGGCGAGATCATCAAGGGATCGGTGGTGCTGGGGGCGCTGCGCGTGCGGCAGGATGTGAACATCTTCGAAGCGATGGTGGGCGCGGCGGCGACCGGCAAGGGCGGGCCGAACGATCCGGCTGCGGCTGCCCTTTCGCGCATTCGCCAGCTCGGCGCGCATGAGGTGGGGCATGCGCTGGGCTTTGCGCACAATTTTGCCGGCTCGACCCAGGGTGACACCTCGGTGATGGACTATCCGATGCCGTATATCGCGCTTAAGGACGGGCGGATCGACATCAGCCGGCCCTATGGGGTGGGGATCGGCACCTGGGACAAGTTCACCGTCGACTGGCTTTATGGCGACCCGGCACCGGGGCGGGACCCCGATGCGCATGCGGCGGCGAAGATGACCGCCAGTGTGAAGGCGGGCGCGCGCTACCTGACCGATGTGGACGGGCGGGCGGGGGATTCGCCCACGCCCTGGTCCAACATGTGGGACAATGGGGCCGAGCCGGCGGCGGAGCTGCGGCGGCTGCTCGAGGTGCGCAAGGTGGGGCTGGCGAACTTCGGCGAGGCGGCGATCCTGCCGGGCGTGCCGATGGCCGAGCTGCGGCGGCGCTTCGTGCTGGTGTGGCTGCTGCACCGCTATCAGGTGGAGGCCGCGGGCAAGCTGGTGGGCGGCGTGGATTACAAATACACGCTGGCGGGCGATGGCGAGCCGCTGCCCGCCCCTGTGCCGGCGGCGATGCAGGCGGCGGCGCTCGATGCGCTGTTCGCGAGCCTCGATCCGGCGGCGCTGACGGTGCCGGACCGGCTGGTGATGCTGCTCTCGGCCGGGGTGACCGGGCGGGGGAACCCGCAATATTCGCAGGAAGTGTTCAAGAATGCCGGGGGGGCGGTGTTCGACCCGCTCGTGGCGGCGGATGTGGGGGCGCAGGCGGTGCTGGAAAGCTTGTTGGCGCCCAACCGGCTGACGCGGCTGAATGAACAGAACCGCCGCGATGCGGGGCTGCCGGGGGCGGGTGCCGTGATCGACCGGCTGATTGCCGGGCCGGTTGAGGGTGCTCGCGATGCGGTGGCGCGGCGCGTGGGCTATCGGACGATCGTGACGCTGGCGCGGGCGATGCGTGACCCGGCGACATCGCCCGATGTGGCGGCGCTGATCGAGGACCGGCTGGTGCTGCTGGGCGGCCGGCTGGCGAAGGCGAGCGGCGGGGGCGATGGCGCGGCATGGTCCCGCTCCATGGCGCGGCTGCTTGGCGACCCCGAGCGGCTGGAGCGCGATGTGGCGAAGCTGCCGCGGGCACCCGATGTGCCGCCGGGGATGCCGATCGGCGGCATGTCCACCGACGGGGCGTATGAGCGGGACTTCATGGACGATCTTTGACGGGGGTGCTTCCGGCGTCTGCAGGAGTGCCCCCCACCCCGCTCGCGCGAAGGCGCGCGAGTCGCCCTCCCCGCAGGGGGGAGGGAGTTTGCTGCTTCAGCCGAGTGATTGTTCCATGCGGTCGAAGCCGGCGAGCACCTTGGGGCTGACGCCGGCGCTGACCTTGCTGCCGATGATGGCGGCGGCGAAGCCGGCGATGACGCCGGGGATGATCTCGTAGAGGAAGGCGGACGGTGTCTGGCCCTGGATGGTGAAGGGCAGGTAGAGCCAGCCGAGCACGGTGGCGGCCCCGGCGACCATGCCGGCGAGCGCTCCGCTGCGGGTGAGGCCCTTCCAGTGCAGGCTGAGCAGCACCACCGGGCCGAAGGCGGCGCCGAAGCCGGCCCAGGCATTGCCGACGAGGCCGAGGATGGTGGACGAGCGGTCGAGCGCCAGGATGACGGCGACGATGGCGACGGCGAAGGTGGCGAGGCGGCCGACGAGGACAAGCTCGGACTGGCTGGCGGCGGGGCGGAGGAAGGTCTTGTACAGATCTTCGGTGAGCGAGCTCGATGAGACGAGGAGCTGGCTGGAGATGGTGCTCATGATCGCGGCGAGGATGGCGGCTAGCAGGAAGCCGGCGAGATAAGGATTGAAGAGCGCCTGGGCGAGCACGATGAAGATCGTCTCCGGATCTTCGAGGGTGGTGACCTGGGTGGCGATCCAGCCGGTGCCCGCGAGGCCCATGAGGACGGCGCCGATGACGCTGAGGATCATCCAGCTCATGCCGATGCGGCGGACGGTCGGCATGTCCTTGACCGAGCGGACGGCCATGAAGCGGACAATGATGTGCGGCTGGCCGAAATAGCCGAGGCCCCAGGCGAGGCTGGAGATGATGCCGAGCGTGGTGGCTCCGGTGAGCCAGCTGAAATGCTCGGGCTGGACGGTGGTGATGGCGGCGGATGTCAGCGTCCAGCCGCCCATTGCCCAGATGGTGACGGCGGGGACGGCGATGAGGGCGACGAACATGATCATGCCCTGCACGAAATCGGTGAGGCTGACGGCGAGGAAGCCGCCGAACAGCGTGTAGGCGAGGACGACGCCGGCGGTGATGACGAGGCCGAGACGATAATCATAGCCGAAGCTCGCC
>JBBSPR010000132.1:0-7922 GCA_038258615.1 Sphingomonadales bacterium | reverse complement strand
CGGTGCCGCAGCGGCTGGAGATCGGCAAAGGGCGGATCGTGCGCGATGGCAAGACCGTGGCCATACTGTCGCTGGGCACGCGGTTGGCTGATGCGCTGCAGGCGGCTGACGAGCTGGAACGCAAGGGCATCTCGACGACGGTGGCCGACCTGCGTTTTGCCAAGCCGCTCGATGTGGCGATGATCCGTTCGCTGGCGGTTTCGCACGATGTGCTGGTGACGGTGGAGGAAAATGCCATCGGCGGCTTCGGCGCGCATGTGCTCACCTGGCTTTCGGACGAGGGCCTGACCGACGCCGGGCTGAAGGTGCGCACGTTGCGCCTGCCCGATATCTTCCAGGATCATGACAATCCGGCGAAGCAATATGCCGAGGCCGGGCTCGATGCGCCGGCGATCGTGGCGACGGTGCTCGAGGCGCTGCGCTTCAATTCGGTGAATGTGGTGGAGGGGGCCAGAGCCTGAAGTGCCGCCTGAAGTGCCGCCTGAAGTGCCGCCTGAAGTTCCGCCTGAGGTTTCAGGACTGCGCTTCGGCTTCCCGAACATGCGCTTCGAGCAGCTCGGCGATGCGGCGCTGCCAGCCGGGGCCGGTGCTGCGGAAATGGGCGAGAACATGTGGCGGCAGACGCATCGTCACTGGCTGACGGGCGGCTGACCCCAGCGACGGGCGGCCGATCGGGCGGATGCCGTCCTTGGTGAGGACGCCGGTGGCGGGGCGGATGACCTTGTCGCCTTGGCGGATTTCGGCGTGACGGAAAAAATCATCGGTCAATTCCGGTGCATCGTCCGGATCGATCCATTCAGTTACCGCCTCGTCGATCTCGTGCTTGCTCGCGGTCATTGGCTTTCCTCATTGAAATGATCCGGCGCCCGGTGGCTGTCGGTGTCCAGACGATCACCACCAATCGGCTTCGCAACAGGCCGGTCGTGACAAAACGAACCTCCGGATAATCGCGCCGCTCGTCTCTGGCGGTCTTCGAATTGCCTGCGAACACCAGCGCCGCGTCGACGAAATCGAGGCCACGCTTGTCCAGCGTGCTGGCGCGTTTCGCCGGGTCGAAGCTGATCTTCACTGGCATTTTAATGTACGCACAAAAACGATGCAGTCAAGGCGCGGCGTCGATGGGCCTCGACCGGCGGTGCTTTCATGCTTATGCCGCAGTGCATCATGAATATTGCCGCTCCTGCCACCCGCCAGCCTACCAGGGGCGAACTGCTGCTGCTCGGCGCGCTGACCGCGTTCGGCGCGATGACGATCGACCTGTATCTGCCCACACTTCCGGTGATCGCGCGGGATTTCGGTGCCACGCCGGCGGCGGTGCAGCTGACCTTCACGGCATTCTTCATCGGGATGGCGGCGGGGCAGCTTGTCTATGGCCCGGTGAGCGACCGGATGGGTCGGCGGCCGGCAATCCTGTTCGGCTGCGTGCTCTATGTGGCGGCGTCCTTGGCCTGTGCCTTTGCGCCCTCGATCGAATGGCTGGTGGCGGGGCGGTTCGTGCAGGCGCTCGGCTGCTGTGCCGGCATGGTGGTGGCGCGCGCGGTGGTGCGCGACCGCTACGACCATCGCGATTCGGCGCGGATCTTCTCGCTGCTGGTGCTGGTGCTGGCGGTGGCGCCTATGATCGCGCCGAGCGTGGGCGGCTGGCTGGCGGCGGTGGTGAGCTGGCGCGCGGTGTTCGTGGCGCTGGCGCTGTTCGGCGGCGGCATATTGGCGGCGGTGTATTGGCGGCTCGATGAAAGCCGGTCGCCTGCGACCGAGGCCAAGGCACGGGCCGAAAAATGGTGGGAGAGCTATGCCGATCTGTTCCGCCACCGGCGGCTGATGGGCTATGTGCTGGTGGGGGCGGCCAATGGCGCAACCTTGTTCGGCTATATCGCCACCGCGCCCGACCTGGTGATCGATGTCTGGGGCTTCACCAGCGGGCAGTTCAGCATGATCTTTGCGTTCATTGCCTTCGGGGTCATCGGCTCGTCGCAGGTCAACCGTGCTCTGCTCAAGCACTATTCTCCGGATGCGATCCTGGCGGTGGCGGTGCTGGTTGCGGCGGTGTTCGGGCTCGGTGTGCTCGGGCTGGCGCTCGCGGGTGCAGGGCATTGGTGGATGATCGGCGGCTTTTTTGCGGTGCTGACGTCGAATGGCTTCATCGCCGCCAATGCACTGGCGGGCGCGCTCAATGTCGATCCGCTGCGGGCCGGTGCCACCTCGGGGCTTTATGGCGCCGGCAATTTTGCGGTGGGGGCGCTGGCTTCCGCGGTGGCGGCGGTGTTGCACGATGGCACGGCCCTGCCGGTGTCACTGGTGATGGCTGTGGCGCTGATCGGGGCCGCACTCGCCTATTACGGACTGGCGCGGCCGCGCTGAGGCTTCACTTCAGGTGGAAGCTGTAGGGCTCGGTCTTTGCGGCAGCGGCAGCCCAGGCCGGGCGGGCCTGGATGCGCTTTGCATAGGCAAGCACGTTGGGGAAATGTGCACCGAGCCCCTGCACAGCGGCGATTTCGGCGATGAAGCTCATCATGATGTCCGCACCCGATAGGCTGTTGTCGATCAGCCAGTCGTTCTCGCCGAGGCTGGCGGAAAGATAGGCGACGAAGCTGCCGATCTGCTCCTGGATGCGGGGCTTCAGCGGGGCGGCGGCATCGCCGAGGCGGCCGGTGTAAAGGGCCAGCAGGAAGGGGGTCATCGCCGAGCCTTCGGCGAAGTGCAGCCATTGCAGATAGTCTTCATGCGCCGGTGTGCCGGGGACGGGTATCAGCCGGCCCTGGCCGTGGTGGCGGAGGATATAGTCGGTGATGGCGCCCGATTCGATGATGATGCGCTCCCCATCCTGCAGCACCGGCGATTTGCCGAGCGGGTGGATGGCCTTGAGTTCGGCAGGGGCGAGGCTGGTTTCGGCATCGCGCGCATAGGCTTTGATCTGATAGGGGGTGCCCAGTTCTTCCAGCAGCCACAGGATGCGCTGCGAGCGGCTGTTGTTGAGATGGTGGACGATGAGCATGGTGATATTCTCCCCGATTTGGGAGCAGCTTAGCCGAGGGTGGCGCGCATGGGTATCGTGATTCCGGAGGATGAGCTGCAGGAGGCGTTCGTGCGTGCCTCGGGCCCCGGCGGGCAGAATGTCAACAAGGTGAACACTGCGGTGCAGCTGCGCTTCGATGTGCGGCACTCGCCGAGCCTGCCCGATGATGTGGCGGTGCGGCTGATGCGGCTGGCGGGCAGCCGGATGACCCGCGAGGGGGTGCTGGTGATCGAGGCGAGCCGCTTCCGCACGCAGGAGCGCAACCGCGCCGATGCGCGTGAGCGGTTGGCAGCCCTTGTGGCGGCGGCGGTAGTGCGGCCGGTGAAGCGGCGGCCGACACGGCCGACCAAGGCCAGCGGTGAGCGGCGGCTGGCGGGCAAGGCGGTGAGATCGGGGGTAAAATCGGGGCGTGGGCGGGTGCGCGGCGACGAGTGATGGGTGCCAACATGGAAATGTTTGCGATATCGGGCCCTTCAAATGCAACGTAAGGCACCCTATTTCACTTGTAGTCGTGACCAACCGCTTTGGCACAACGCATCTGAAGGGAATTTCACATGGCAATCAACAACGATACGGTCGAAGGCAATGTCGATCAGCTGGCCGGCAATATCGGCCAGGCTGCGGGCAAGGGCGAGGCCTTTGTGGGCAATGCCGTGGGTGACAGCCAGACTGAAGTGAGCGGCAAGGTGCGCGAGCTGAAGGGCAAGGCGCAGGAAGTTTATGGCAAGGCACGCGAGAGCTATGGCAAGGCCAGCGAGCAGGTGAAGGATTGGGCCGATCATGCGCCAGAGAGCGTTCGTGAAGCGCGCGAGCGCGCATCGCGTGCCGCCGAGGAGGCCAGCGCCAAGGTTCGCACCCAGGTGCAGGACCAGCCGCTCGCAACGCTCGCCGGTGGCGTGGCGCTCGGTTTTGTGGTGGGCTGGTTGCTCAACCGCCGTTGAGCCTGTTCCGCAAGGCAAACATGAGGCCGTCGGGGCAACCCGGCGGCCTTTTTCGTGCACCTCGATTGACATCATGCCGTAACTGGCAATGTTCGTTGTTACGTTGGCAATCGACGATGGTGGGGGGCGAACAATGAACCGAAAAACACTGGCAATTGTTGGTGGCGTGGTTGCGGTTGTTGCTGGTTGCGCCGTTGCTTTTGGCTTATTTTGATCGCCTGAACATGGTTGCTCTCGGAGACTAGTGCTCGGGCGTCGCCATCAGCTCGATGAGCACGCCGCCGGTATCACGCGGGTGAACGAAGATGATCGGCACGCCGTGGGCGCCGATGCGTGGTTCGCCGGTGCCGAGCACGGTGGCGCCGCGGGCGCGCATGGCATCGCGCGCGGCGATGATGTCCGCCACTTCGAAGCAGACATGATGCTGGCCGCCGGCGGGATTCTTCTTGAGGAAGCCGTGGATCGGGCTGTCGGGGCCGAGCGGCTCGATGAGTTCAAGCTGGCTGTTGGCAACATCGATGAAGGCGACACGCACACCCTGTGCCGGCAGATCGAATGGCGGGGTGCTGACGGTGGCGCCGAACAGCCGCGCGTACATGGCGACCGTTTCGTCGATGCTGGGGCAGGCGATGCCGACATGGTTGAGGCGGCCCAGAAGCAAGGGGGGCAGGAGAGGGGGAAGGTCGGTCATGATCGGCTCCTAGTGTGACTAAGCATTGCGCGTTTCGAGCATCGTGTGTTCGAGGATCAAAAGGGCGTGGCAGCGCCGGGCGCCTTGTGCAAGCGGAGCACAGCATTGACCGTCACCCGGCGTTTGTCTGTTGCGCTAAATTGCAGGGGCGGCTATGCGCGCCCTTCGGTCGGAGCGTGGCGCAGCCTGGTAGCGCACTAGACTGGGGGTCTAGGGGTCGCAGGTTCGAATCCTGTCGCTCCGACCAGCTTTCCCCCCCCAGAACCTTGCAGCCCCTTATCTTGCGGGCATTGGCGTATCGTCGAACAGCCAGGGCAGATCACTGTCGTTGCCGGTCATCTCGTAGCGGATGAGTGACATGGGGATGCGGCCGCGGCGGATGAAATCGTCGTGGAAGGCTTTCAGCACGAACTTGTCGCCGAGCTGCTGGCGGCGCTCCGAGAGCAGGTTCCACATCTGGACATTGCCGATCGTGTATTCGAGACCGTGCCCCGGCAGGGTGCGGATATGGGCGTATTTGCGCGCCACATCGGCATCGAGCAGCGGCGTGACCTTGAGCCAGTAGGCGGACACTTCGGCTGCGGTCTTTTCGTTGCGCTGGTTCCAGACGTCGCCCAGCGCCCGGGCGGCGCGCCACAGGCCGAAGAGCTGGATGAGCTCGCGCTGTCGCGGCTGATCATCGAAGAAGCCGGCCTGGAGTGCTGCTTCCTCCAGATAGACCGCCCAGCCCTGCCAGCGGGCGCCGTCGACGACGCCGGCGCGGATGGGATTGGGGTTGGCGTTGGAGATGAGCAGATCGAAGCGGTGGCCGGGGATGACGGCGTGGAGATGATCGGGGGACGGATCGCGGAACTGGATCTGCTCCCAGTAATTGGGCGGCGTCGCGCGCTTGATGAAGGGCACGTTGATCGGCTCGGCATAGGTGCCCGGCACGATAAGCTTGCGCCAATCGGACGGGATCATGTCGGGGATGGAGATGAATTCCTCCTCCACCAGGAAGCGGCGGATGCGGGCATCGGTGGCCTCGACGCGCGCGATATATTCGGCGTTGGACTGGGCGATCCTGATTTCGGGAAGCGCGCGGTTGCGGTGGCGCTCGAGCGCGTAGAAGCCCCACAGCCGGTCGAGCTCGCGCTGGCTGAGCGTGGCGGCATCCTGCGAGGTGTAGGGCATCAGCAGCACATGACGGAGGTACCAGTCGAGCGCTTCCATGCCCACGCCGGCGCGGCCCTGCATGCGCGGGCGCTCGGCGGCGAGCCAGCGGCGATAGTCTTCCAGCGCGGCAATGGCCTTTTCGATATCGGGGACGAGGGCGGGCGCCTCTTTGGCTGCGCGGCCCTGGAGATCCTTGTACCAGCCGATGACGCCCTTGGGCGGATCCGCGCGATAGGGGTAACCGTCCTCGACGCCGTCCGACTGGACGAGCGAGCGCATTGCGAGGTCGGCGTGATCGGCGGCGACATCGTCGAGCGTGGCGCGGGCAGCGGCGAGCATCGCGGGCACGCTGCGCAGCCGCTCGGCGAAGGCGGCATCGCCGGGCAGCGTGGTGAAGGCGAGGCGCTGGATCGGCTCGAGCACGAAACCGGGGTCGCGTGCCCAAGGCCTCGTGATCTTGTGGACGAACCCGGCTTCATCGAGGCGCGAGCGGACCACCAGCCAATCGGACTTCTGCTGGCGCTGCCAGCCTTCGACGCCGATGCGATTGAGGCGGGCCCGCAGGGCTGCGAGCGTTTCCAGCCGCGTGGCCACGGCCTGTGGCGTGTGGTTGCTGCCGATGCTGCCTTTCCACGCCTGATAGTCTGCGAACAGCGTCACCAGCTCGGCGTGGTTGCCGCGGCCGGCGGGCTCGGCGGCCATGGCCGGGCTGGCCAGCAGCAGCGCCAGCGTGGTGACGACGATGGTTTTCCGGATGCGCATGATCGTGTTTCCCCTTTTCCCGTGGCGAGCGTAGCGCAAAAATGTCGCACCGCGAACAGTTGTTCGCTATTGAGAGAAAATGCCCGTTGGCAGCGTTGCGTTGCGGGGGGTGATATGCAAACCATGCGGGGTGCTGGTGCCCCTCGCGCAACCAGTGTCGAGGCTTCATGACTTCCCCCATCGATCTCAGCGGCAGGACGATTTTGCTCACCGGTGCCAGCAAGGGCATCGGTGCTGCGACGGCGGCGATTCTGGGGGCGAGCGGGGCGCATCTGGTTGCGCATTATGGCAGCGACCGGGCGGGGGCCGAGGCGGCGACGGCGGCGATCCCGGACGAGCGGAAGTTGTTGCTGGGGGCCGACCTTGCCGACCTGGATGCGGTGGAGGCGATGTGGGCGGCCGCAGTTGCCTGGCGCGGGCGGATCGATGTGCTGGTGAACAATGCCGCGATCATGCCGTTCGATGGCGGGTTCGATGCGCCGTTGGCGGATTTCGACCGGGCCTGGGCGGATGCGCTGGCGATCAATGTGATGGCGCCGGCGCGGATGATGCGGGCGGCGGTGAACCATTTTCTGGATAGCGGTGGCGGCAGCATCGTGACCATCAGCAGCTGGGCGGCGCAGCGTGGGGTGACCAACCCGGCGACGATTGCCTATGGGGCTTCGAAGGCGGCGGTGAAGTCTGCCACGCAGTCGATTGCGCGGGCTTATGCCAAGGATGACATTCAGGCTTATGTCGTGGCGCCCGGGGTGGTGCGGACCCGGCTTTCCGAGCAGTTTGCGGCGACCCAGGGGGGCGAGGAGAAGATTTCCGCGACCTTGGCGAGTGGCGAGTGGGTGACGCCCGACGAGCTCGGGCGGCTGGTGGCGTTTCTGGCGAGCGGGGCGACGCCGCAGCTTTCGGGCAGCACGCTCGATGTGAACGGCGCGAGCTACGTCCGCTGATGCGCATCGAGCAGGCAGGCATTTCGCGCGGGGCAGCGTTCGACTTCCGCTTCGAGGGGCGGGCGGTGACGGGCTATGCCGGGGAGTCGATTGCGGCGGCGCTGATCTCGGCGGGTGAGGCGGGATTGCGCGAGACGGCTGGTGGCGGCCGGCGCGGGGTGTTTTGCGGCATGGGGGTGTGTGGCGAATGCATGGTGCTGGCGGATGGCGTGGCGGTGCGGGGGTGCATGACCGGGGTGCGGCCGGGGATGGATGTGCAGCCGGCACCGGCGCGCGCGGTTGCGCATGCCGAGCCGCAAGTGGCTGCGCAAGCTGAACTTTTCTCCGATCTGCTGGTGATCGGTGCGGGGCCGGCGGGGTTGGCGGCGGCTTCGGCGGCAGCGGCGGCGGGGCTCGATGTGCTGGTGGTGGAT
>JBBSPR010000131.1:0-8173 GCA_038258615.1 Sphingomonadales bacterium | reverse complement strand
CTGCTCGACGATCTCCACGAGATGGCCCGCCGTCTCGACGATCGGCTCCACAGCATCGAGCGGATCATCGCCGCCGACGACCCCAACTGGAAGGATGGCCGCCTCGCCGACAGCGCGTCGAGCCGCCGCTCGCGCCTCCCCGCCGCCGACGAGCCGGAAAACCTCCGCCGCCTGCGCTGACAAAGGCCCACGCTTGCAAGGAACACCGCAATGAACGTCCCCGCCAAACGCTTCCACCTCGACAAGCCTGCCGCCAAGCTGATGGGCGTCTGCGCCGGCATCGCCAGCTACACCGGCATCGACGTCACCATCATCCGCATCGGCTTCGTAATCGGCACCATCTTCGGCTTCGGCTCGCTGCTGCTCATCTACCTGCTGATCGGCTTCCTGGCCCCCAAAGCCTGACACCTCTGAAAGGATCGTTCCATGTCCGCCCGCCGCACCAAATTCTATCTCGACAAGCGGAACAAGCGGCTCGCCGGCGTCTGCTCGGGCATTGCCGATTACTTCGGCTGGGATCCGCTCTGGGTGCGCGTCGCCGTCGTGGTTGCCACCATCTCGGGCGTCGGCTTCCTGCCGCTTGTCTACCTCGCCATCGCGTTCATGGCCGAGCCCAAGCCGCTCGCACTCTATGACGAAAGCCCCGATGATCGCCGCTTCTGGACCGGCGTCCGTGTCGCCCCCAAGCGCACCATCCGCGACGTCAACGCCGCCTTCCGCGATGCCGATCGCCGGCTGCGCGACATCGAGGCCTATGTCACCACCAACAACAGCAAGCTCGCCCGCGAGATCGAAGAACTGCGCTGAGCGGTTGCCAACAGGGGAGAACACACCATGCCATTCGGAGGACCGACTTTCATCCTCGCCATCATCGCGATGAGCTTCATCGCCTGGATCATCACCACCGCCATCCGCGCGCGCCACGGCTATCCCATCGAGAATGAATGGGGAGGCACCACCCACAAGGTCGATGACGGCCTCAAGCGCCAGAACGACCTGTTCGAGCGCGAGAACGAGATGCTCCGCGGCAAGCTCGCCCGCCTCGAGGAGCGGACCGCGGTGCTCGAACGCATCACAACCGACCCTGCCAACCGGCTTGCGGCCCAGATCGAGGAACTGCGCTGAGCGCAGCAGAAGAGGAGAGCCAACATGTCTGAGACAGTGCGTTATCTCATCCCGTTATTTGGCGTGATGATCCCGATCGTCGCCATTTTGGGCGGAATTTTCACCCAGGTTTTCAAGCGTTGGGCCAGTTTGAAAGAGAAGCAGCTGGAACTGACTGCGCGGCTGACGGCTGAAAACGCCGCCCAATATGCCGCCAAGATCGAACGCCTGGAGGAGCATGTCGCCGTGCTCAACCGCATCGTCACCGATCGCAACGAGGGGCTGACCGCGCAGATCGAAAGCCTGCGCGAAACCCCCAAGATCAATTGAGGACCAGGCCATGGCCATCGATCCCGCAATACTCGAAGCCCTTGCCCCGGTCGGCGTCAGCGCCGTCTTCCTCGGCACAGTCGGCTGGGTGATGACCACATGGATGCGCGTCAAGAACGGCTATCCGCTCGAATCGAGCTGGGGCAAGCCCATGCTCCCCGCCCGCAACGCCGAGACCGAGGAGCGCGTCAAGCTGGTCGCCCAGGAAAACGCCCAGCTCCGCGCCGAAATGGCGGGGATGAAGGACCGGCTTGCCGTGCTCGAACGCATCGCCGTCGATCGCGGCGCCAGGCTGGCAGCCGAGATCGACGCGCTCGATACCAAAGCGCTCAACTGAGCCGATCCGGGGGGAGTGTTTCCAATGTCCGTCTACACCATGGTCGTCGTCATCGTGCTCATCGTCACGATCGGCCGCATCTACCAGAGCCGCCAGAAAATCGCCCTCAAGAGCCCGCCGCCGGCCGGGGACACCCCCGAGACACGCCGCCTGCAATCCGAAGTCGCCCGCCTCAACGAGCGTATCCAGGTTCTTGAACGCCTCGCCACCGACCCGGCCAAACGCCTTTCCGACGAGATCGAAGGACTGAAATCACTCCCGCCCAAGCCCGCCGGACCAACCCAGGAGACCGACAATGCTCAGCGTTGAAACCCTGCTCGTCCTCGGTGGCACGGCGCTCATCGGCATGCTCATCTTCGCCGGCCTCGCCGCCTGGGCCTGGGTCAGCTGGCTCAAGCTGCGCGCCCGCGAACTCGAACTCGCCAAAGCGCCGACAAGTGGCGGAACGGGCAGCGAGCCGGTCATCGGCCAGCGCATCGACCTCGCCGATCTCAAGGAGCGCGTGCGCAAGCTCGAAGCCATCGCGTCCGGCGTGGACTTCTGACCGCAACTTGACCATCCTTCAGCCAGCAGCCATGTCCACCACATGCCGATTGCCACCTTCGATGATGTCGAGGCCGAGTTCGAAGCCTTCGACGATTGGGACGACCGCTACCGCCTGCTGATCCAGCTCGGCCGCGATCTGGCGCCAATGCCCGACGCGCTCAAGACCGAGGCCACCAAGGTCCGCGGCTGCGCCAGCCAGGTCTGGCTCCACGCCACCCGCGACGACCAGGGCACCGGGGAAACCCTCCACTTCACCGCGGATTCGGACGCCGCCATCGTCAAGGGGCTGGTCGCGCTGGTGCTGATGCTCGTCAACGATCGCCCCGGCGCCGAAATCGACCCTGCGACGATCCGCGCCCGGCTGGACAGCCTCGGCCTCGCCCGCCACCTGAGCTCCAATCGCACCCAGGGCCTCGCCTCGATGGTCGCGCGCATCGGCGAACTGGCGGGATGAGCACGCCCCCCGATGCCGATGCCCGCCAGCAGCGTTTCATCCAGCGCTTCATGAACGGCGTGCCGCATCTGGCAGCCCTCGGCATCGCCTATCAGGCGCATGGTGCCGATTGGGCCGAGCTCGCCATGCCCTTTGCCGAGCAGCAGCTCGCCGACCCGGATTATGGCATCATCGCCTCGGGCGCCATCTTCACGCTGATGGATTCCGCCGCCGGCTTCTCGGTCTTCGTGCGCCGAAACACGCTGGAGCCCCACGCCACCCTCGACCTCCGGCTCGATTACCTGCGTGCGCCAAAAGCCCGCGCCACGATCATCGGCCGCGGTGAATGCTATCGCCTCACCCGGCAGATCGCCTTCGTCCGCGGCCTTGCGCATGATGGCGACCCCGCCGATCCCATCGCCAACATGGCCGGCACGTTCATGTTTTCGGCCAAGCCGGCCGAGGGCATATTTTCGGCACCCAAAGCATGACCAGCACCGGTCTCGCCGCACTGCTGCGCACCCAGCCGCACGGCCGGCTCGATGCGCTGCCCTATGGCCGGTTGCTCGATCTCGCCTTCGAGCGCGAAGGCGAGGAAATCCATCTCACCATGCCCTTCGCCATCGGGCTGGTCGGTGCGCCGGGCCGGCTGCACGGCGGCGCCATCGCCGGGCTGCTCGAAATCGCGGCACTGGCACGCGTCATCACCAAGCTGCCGGCAACCGAGGCCTCGCCGCGCATCCGCCCTGTCACCATCACCGTCGATTTCATGCGCGAAGGCGCACCGCTGCTCACCACCGCCACCGCCGAAGTCACCCGGCTCGGCCGCCGCATCGTCAACGTCGCGGCGCGCGCATGGCAGGCCGACCGGAGCAAGCCGATCGCCGCCGCCAACGTCAATTTCCTGATCGACTGTCCCGCTACTGACCCCGGGCCTGATCAGGCCCGATAGCCGCCGCAGCCGCAGCCGGACTGTCCGAAAACAGCCCGTCGATGCCAGTCTCCAGATACAGCCTGATCTCGGCTTCGGCATCGCCGCGCGCCACCGGGCTGTCCCCGCGCCGGAAGCGCGAAGCGAGGAAGTAGTTCTCGGGCCGGAAGGTCCAGGGATGCACTTCAAGCCCGGCATAATGCGCATCCGCCACCAGCGAGGTCGGCGCGCCCAGCACGCCGTCCTTGTCACGCGGAATGATCAGCCCGCGCTCGGGGCCGATGGCATCGGCATAGTTCGCCACCCGCGCCAGCCCCGCGGCACTGCGCATGTCCTCATAGCTGTAGCTGTCCGCCGAGGCGCCCTCGGGCGCCATCAACTGCACCAGCCGCACCCCGGTCTGCCCGCGCAACGCTTTCAGATTGTCCACTTCGAAGGACTGGATAAACACCGGGTCGCTGGCGCTGGTCCAGCCGGCAGCAGCAAGTGCAGCGAGCAGCACCGGCTCCAGCGGCAGCCCCACTTTCCGGAAATGCGTCGGATGCTTGGTCTCGGGGTAGATGCCGATCACCCGCCCGGTCGTTTCGCTCGCGGACCTGGCAAGCGCGATGATCTCTTCCAGCGTCGGAATCTCGGCCTGCCCGTCGAACGCCATGTTGCCGGGCCGCAGCTGCGGCAGCCGCTCCTTTGCGCGCAGCGTCTTCAGCTCGGCGAGGGTGAAGTCCTCGGTAAACCAGCCGGTCACGCTCTCGCCATCAATCATCTGCGTCCGCTTGCGGCCGGCGAATTCGGGCTTGTCGGCCACATCGGTTGTGCCCGAAATCTCGTTCTCGTGGCGCGCCACCAGCCGATGATCCTTCGTCGCCACCAGGTCGGGCTCGATGAAGTCCGCCCCTTCCTCGATCGCGCGTTCATAGGCAAGCAGCGTGTGCTCGGGCCGCTCGGCGCTGGCGCCGCGATGCGCGATGATCACCGGCAGCCCCGGCGGCGGCCCTGCGCGTGCCGATGGCGGCAGCGGTGCGGCGTCCCCGGCATGGCTCATCAACAAGGCTCCCAGAGCGAAGAAGACACGGATCATAAGTTCTCCCGGCCATCACGCTAGCGCCCGAACATGACAGCGCCAAGGCAAAGCCGGCCGCTGCCCTGCTGGGGCAACGGCCGGATCGCCTTGGCGCTGCTGTCGATCAGACCATATTGGCAAAGGTCGGAAGATCGGCGGTCAGCACGGGATAGTGGTTGGCATAATGGCTGAACTGTTCGGCTGCCGTCCCGCCAAGCTGGCCCCAATCGCCCTCGATCCGTGCGCCGGCGCCCTGGATGTCGGCAAGGCTGCCGGCCCGCACCGTCATGCTCGCCGCGGTCATGTCGCCATAGTTGCGGTCGAACAGTTCGGCGACCGTCGCCACCCCGCCGAAGCGCAGGTCGACGACATCGATGTTGTTCTCCCACACCACGTCGCTCAGCTGGCCGTTGCGCTTCGTGTCGATGAACATCGGAGCGATGTTGTTGGCAACGGTCGCGCTGCTGACATCGTCGACAATGATCGCCGAAGCATTGGTGACAAGATGGCTTTCGAGGACGGTATTGCCTTCGATGTTCACGCCATCGGCGTTCATCACCGTGATGGCGTTGCGATAGGTGCCTTCGTAGAAGTTGTTCTCCACGGTGATGTTCTCGTGGCGCACGCCCTTGCCGACATTCTCGCTGCGGATGAAGACGCCGCCGATCGAGACGTCACCCCGTTCGATCATCACATTGTCACGGAAGACCATGTCGCGGCTGCCCTGGGCCGTGCCGGTGGCATGGATCTGGAAGAAGTCGGGATGGTCGCCCTTCATCGGCTGGAAATTGGCGAGATAATTGCGCTCGAAAAGCCCGCCGGTCACGCCGGTCATGTTGACGCCCTCGCGCGCTTCGATGATCGAATTGCCGGCAATCACGACATCGCTCGACCGACCGACGGTGATCCCGGTCGAAACCTGCTGGAAGGCGGAGTCGAGCACCATCACCCGGCTGCTCTCGGTGATGTTGAGGCCTTGGGCATCATTGGACACGTCGCCATCGAGCGAGCCATGCACGTTGAAGCCGGAAATCGAGATGTCGGACGATTTGTTGATCTGCATCGCCGACACGCGCTTGTCACCCGGCTCGATCGGATTGGCAAGCGTGAAGCCTTCCATGGTGATGTTGCTGGAGCGGATCAGGCGCAGTTGGCTGAAGGTTGCGCCCACATCGGCATCGAGAGGCTTGATCGTGAGCGTATCGGCCGGATTGACGCTGCTGATGTTGATGAGCCCGTAAATCCCCGGCGCCACGAGAATGGTATCGACATCCCCGGCCCGCACCGACCGCAGCGCCAGCGAGAACTCTGCCGAGCTGCTGACGGTAAGAATCCGATTTGACGACATCCTGCGTTCTCCCTGATGGTGATCATGCGGCCGCCAGGCGGAACTGCCTGAATTGCCGACAAGCCCATCAACGACACAAGGGCGCCACCCACCTAGGCGGCAGGATGGTGAAGTGGAGGTAAGGTTTACGCCGGCGGTGCGCCGGCCGGGGGCGCGCCCGCCGGCCGGGCGAAGAAAACCTTGCGGAACTGCAGGCCGATCGAGCGACCGAGCGGATCGAGCTGGTCCGGCTGGTAACCAATCGGCACCTCTCCCAGCCGGTTGCGCACCTGCAACCGGGCATTGGCCAGGTTGTCCACATTGAGGCTGAGCCGGCTGCCGCGCAGGAATGGCACCGCCTCCACCAGTTTGCGCTGTTGACCCAGATCGGCAAACAGCCGCAGCCCCATCGTCGCCAGGCCACCGAAACGCAGATCGCCATCGGCCTGGACCGGGCTCGAAGGATCGGTGCGCACCGTCGTCCCCGCACGCCAGTCGAGACTCAGCCGGCCGCCGAACCCGGCCTTGTTGGCACCCACCCGAAATTCGACTTCGTGCCGCGGCTGGCCGCCCCGCGCGCCGGTGGCACTGCCATCCAGCAGATCGAGATCGGGTACCCCGTCGCGAATGCTGATCCGGTTGATCGTGTGCAGTGTGTGAAACAGCGACACGAACACCCGTCCACCGCCCCCGCCGGGTCCCCCGAAACCCCTTCCGCCACCCCCCCGACGCCCTTGGGCACCCCCCGGACGCCCTTGCGCACCCCCCGGACGCCCTTCGGCACCCCCTTGAGGCCCGGCCGCACCCGCTCCGGCCGGCCGCCGCGCGGCAAGTTGCGCCCGCCGCGCTTCGGCCGCTGCCTGTTCCGCCCTGGTGGGCTTGAGCGCCTGGAACAACGAAAGCCCGGTGCGGATCTCCTGCCGGTCGGCACCGGCAAAATTGATCGGCCGATTGTCGATCTGGATCAGCCGCCCATTCTCATCCCGCACGAATCGCTCGGGAAAAGCCGCTTCGATCTCCGGAGTCGCCGTCGGAAACCCCGACACCTGCCCCCGCAACCGGCTGTCGATGAAGTTGATGCTGAGGCTCAACTCATTGTCGGCGAAAGGTTTCCAGTTGCCACCGACCTTGATCACCCGTCGGCTGTCGCTGCTCAACCCGGCGTTGCCGCCATCGAGCCGGGTGATGTCCACCGTTTCGCCATTCACCAGATCGAACACCCGCACATTCGGCGTCACGATCAGCGGGTTGCCGAGTTGCTGGATGCTGGGCGCCGCCTCTTCTTCGCTGACCGAAACGAGCAGCCGCAGCCGCGATGTCGGCGCCCAATTGAGGCCATAGCCATAGGTGACAAGCGATCCAAGATCGGACAGCTGGTCGAGGCTGGCGTTGAAGTTGAGCGAAAAATCACCAATGGCCGCAAGCACATCGTTGCGCGTGCTGGTGAGTGGCACGTCGACACTCGCCTGGAAGCGGCCTTGGTCGCGACTGAGATCGACCTCCTGCACCAACCCGCCGCGATCCGATTGCGAACCCTGGCGGCGGGTTTCGTAGCCAGCCTTGAACGTGGCGGACACAGCCCCCGCCGGCAGCAGCAGCGGGCTGCCGGTCGCCACCAGCTCGGCCTCGCCCAGGTCGGTGGTGGCACGGGCCTGGTCCTGCCGGAGCGTGCCGGCGATGGCGCCGGCCCCGAAGGGATTGAACGCCGGATCACCCGCATCGAGCCGCGCCTGCAGCGCCGTCGCGTCGAGCCCGCGGTCGGTCAGCGTGTCGGTCTCGGCGCGGTCGTAATTGACGTTCAGGCTCCAGCGCCAGGCGCCGACATCGCCGTTGAGTGCCACGCCCACTCGCGCGGTCAGGCTCTCGGTCTGGCGCAGCAGCGGCCCGGTGCCTTCGCCGTAGCGAAAGAGCGAGACCGGATTGGCGAAGGGATTGAACGGGTTGGCGGCCGGCAAGGCGAGGCTCACGCCCGGCAGCCCGAGCCGCGCCTCGCTGTTGTTGCTCTCGAAGCGACCCGAGATCGTTGCCGACACGCTGCCGATGTTGCGATTGTAGGTGGCTCCCAGGCTCAGCCGCTCGGTCTGCGGCAGCAGCGTGCGGAAGGG
>JBBSPR010000130.1:0-8251 GCA_038258615.1 Sphingomonadales bacterium | reverse complement strand
TATTTGTCGTGGTAGCAATCCTGCACCTCGACATCGGCCTGGGTGAAGAAGCGGAAGATCTGCGTCAGCAGCCCGCGCTCATGATCGGTCAGCTTCTGCGCCCAGTCGCGGCAATCCTCACCCAGCGGCACTTCCTCGGGCATCCAGTGGATCTGCTGCTGGCGCTTCCAGAAATCATAGGCCCAGGGATATTCGAACGGCTTGTAGCTCTTGGAGGCTTTGAGGAGAGACATGGTACGGTTCCTTTGAAATCGGCAGCGCGTCAGCAGTTGGCAGAGGGCCAGTTGGGAGGGGGTCGGGGCGCTAAGTCGTGGAAGTCAGCGCCCCGGCCCCCTCACCGGCCCGGACCGGCTGAAAACACAAGGTCTCACCGGCCCGAGTGCCGCAGGCTTGTCCCCTGCGGTGATGCCCTACTGACAGGCAAGGCATTCGTCATAATCCCGGCGCTCGACCGACATCACCGGCCGCTCCGAAGTATTGTCCACCTCCACGCCGCCGGCAAAGCCCGCGCGCTGGATCGACATCGAGCGGAGATAATAGAGCGATTTGATGCCCAGCTCCCATGCGCGATAATGCAGCATCAGCAGATCCCACTTCTCGACATCGGCGGGGATGAACAGGTTCAAGGACTGCGCCTGGTCGATGAACGGCGTGCGGTCTCCGGCCAGCTCGAGCAGCCAGCGCTGGTCGATCTCGAAAGCCGTGCGGAACACCGCCTTCTCTTCCGTATCGAGGAAATCGAGATTCTGCACCGAGCCGCCCTGCTCGAGGATCGAGTTCCACACCGCATCCGAATTCTTGGACTTGGCGATCAGCAGCTTCTCCAGATACGGGTTGCGGATCGAGAAGCTGCCCGACAGCGTCTTGTGGGTGTAGATGTTCGCCGGGATCGGCTCGACACACGCCGAGGTGCCGCCGGCGATGATCGAGATGCTAGCGGTGGGTGCAATCGCCATCTTGCAGCTGAAGCGCTCCATCACTCCCATGTCGGCGGCATCCGGGCACGGCCCGCGCTCGGCCGCCAGCGCCATCGACGCCTGGTCGACCTGCGACCGGATGTGCTTGAAGATCTTCATGTTCCAGCTCTTGGCCATTGCCCCCTCGAAGGCGATGCCGCGCGCCTGGTAGAAGCTGTGCAGCCCCATCACCCCCAGCCCCACCGAGCGCTCGCGCGACGCGGCATAGCGAGCGCGCGCCATTTCGGGCTCGGCGCGGTCGATATAATCCTGCAGCACATTGTCGAGGAAGCGCATGCAATCCTCGATGAACTGCGGCTCGCCGTGCCACTGGTCCCAGGTCTCGATGTTGAGCGAGGAGAGGCAGCACACCGCAGTCCGGTCGTTGCCGAGATGGTCCGGCCCCGTCGGCAGCGTGATCTCCGAGCCGAGGTTCGATGTGCTCACCGTCAGCCCCAGGTCGCGCTGGTGCTTGGGCATGGTGCGGTTCACTTCATCGACGAAGATGATGTACGGCTCGCCCGTCGCCAGCCGCGTCTCGACAAGCTTGGTGAACAGGCTGCGCGCATCCACTTCCGCGCGCTTCTCGCCGGTCTTGGGGCTCACGAGATCGAAGCTCGTCCCGTCACGCACCGCTTCCATGAAGGCATCGGTCACCAGCACGCCATGGTGCAGGTTCAAGGCCTTGCGGTTGAAATCGCCCGAAGGCTTGCGGATTTCGAGAAACTCCTCGATCTCGGGGTGCGACACATCGAGATACACCGCCGCCGATCCGCGCCGCAGCGAGCCCTGGCTGATCGCCAGCGTGAGTGAGTCCATCACCCGCACGAAGGGAATGATGCCGCTGGTCTTGCCGTTGAGGCCGACAGGCTCGCCAATGCCGCGCACATTGCCCCAATAGGTGCCGATGCCGCCGCCGCGCGACGCCAGCCACACATTCTCGTTCCAGGTGTTGACGATGCCCTCAAGGCTGTCGCTCACCGAATTCAGATAGCAGGAAATCGGCAGCCCGCGCCCGGTGCCGCCGTTGGAAAGCACCGGCGTCGCCGGCATGAACCACAGTTGCGAGATATAGTCATACAGCCGCTGCGCATGCGGCGCATCATCGGCATAGGCCGCCGCCACGCGGGCAAACAGGTCCTGATAGCCCTCGCCGGGCAACAGGTAGCGATCGTCGAGCGTGTTCTTGCCGAACGCCGTCAGCAGCGCGTCGCGCGACCGATCGACCGTGACATGGAATTTCCACGGCATCACCTCGTTGCTCGCCCGCACCACGGCCGGCGCCAGAGTGGGGGTGGACGATGCAGCGATCGGCGGCTCCATCACGAGCGTATCGTCTTCATGGGTCATGGCGCGGTCCTGAAATTCGTTCACGTAATGTGTGTCCCCAAATGATAGACGGAGAACAAAACGGGGTCACGCGACAAATTGCCCGGTGCCGCCTTATCCCCGCTATCCACATGCAAAGCCTGCCTGTGGATGCTTTTCCGCCCGAAGACCCACCACATGTCGTGACACCGCCTTCATCAACAGCTAGGGATTGTGCCTCAACCGCCCCAGAACGCAAGCCCCAACAGTGCCGAAAAGGTGGATTTCTGTGGACGCTTGTGTGTGCAACCACTTGGATTCACGAGTTCAGATGCTGCTTCAAAAAAACGTCATGCGGCATCGGCGTCGACGGAAAATGCAAGCCGGCAAGTGACCGCTCGCTCCCATGCCCCTCCCTCGCTACTGTGCCGCAGCAGCCGCGAAGAGGGCCCCATGACCGCCGACACCATCATCACCCAGGAAGACGTCATCGAGTCGGTGGCCGACGCGCTCCAATATATCAGCTACTTCCACCCGATGGATTACATCCGCGCACTCGGCCGCGCCTATGACGCCGAGCAGGGCCCCGCGGCGAAAGACGCCATCGCCCAGATCCTCACCAACAGCCGCATATGCGCCGAAGGCCATCGGCCGATCTGCCAGGACACCGGAATCGTCGTCGCCTTCGTGAAGATCGGGATGAACGTCCGCTTCCAGGCCACTCTCACCGTTGAACAAATGATCGACGAGGGCGTGCGCCGCGCCTGGCTCCACCCCGAAAACAAGCTGCGCCCGTCGATCCTTGCCGATCCGGCCTTCACCCGCGTCAACACGCGCGACAACACCCCCGCAGTCACCCATATCAGCCTGGTGCCGGGCAACACCGTCGAGATCACTGTCGCGGCCAAGGGCGGCGGCTCGGAGAACAAGTCCAAGTTCGCCATGCTCAACCCCAGCGATTCGATCCGCGACTGGGTGGTGAACACCGTGCCGCTGATGGGGGCCGGCTGGTGCCCGCCGGGCATGCTGGGAATCGGCATAGGTGGTACGGCCGAAAAGGCGATGCTCATGGCCAAGGAAGCGCTGATGGAACTGATCGACATGGCCGAACTGAAAGCGCGCGGCCCGCGTGACGCGGTCGAGGAACTGCGCATCGAGCTGCACGACGCCGTCAACGATCTCGGCATCGGCGCGCAGGGCCTTGGCGGGCTGTCGACGATCCTCGATGTGAAGATCTTCACCGCCCCCACCCATGCCGCCTCCAAGCCGATCGCGATGATCCCCAACTGCGCCGCCACCCGCCATGCGCATTTCGTGCTCGATGGGTCCGGCCCCGCCTATCTCGATCCGCCCAACCTCGCCGAATGGCCCAAGGTCGACTGGAAGCCGAGTCCCCAGGCGATCCCGGTCGATCTGGACAGCCTCACCCCCGAGATCGTCGCGAGTTGGAAGCCTGGGGACCGGCTTCTCCTCAACGGCCGCATGCTCACCGGCCGCGACGCCGCGCACAAGCGCCTCACCGACATGATCGCGCGCGGCGAGCCGCTGCCGGTCGATTTCACCAACCGTGTCATCTATTATGTCGGCCCGGTCGATCCGGTGGCCGGCGAGGTCGTCGGCCCCGCCGGCCCCACCACCGCCACCCGCATGGACAAGTTCACCGAGACGATGCTGGCCCAAACCGGCCTCATCGCCATGGTCGGAAAAGCTGAAAGAGGGCCAACCGGCATCGAGGCGATCGCCCGCCACAAGGCCGCCTATCTGATGGCGGTCGGCGGTGCCGCCTATCTCGTCGCCAAGGCGATCAAGGCATCGAAGGTCCTCGCCTTCGAGGATCTCGGCATGGAGGCCATTTACGAATTCACGGTGAAGGACATGCCGGTCACCGTCGCCGTCGATGCCGCCGGCACCAGCGTCCACAAGACCGGCCCCGCCGAATGGCGCGAACGGATCGCCGCCACCCGTGCCCTTGAGGCCACAGTCTGAGACAAACCTGCCATCGAGCATTGCCAGCCTGTCCCGGCCAAGCCTATGATTCAATGAGGGATCAAAGGGGTAGAGTGTTCATGGCAAGTCAGCATCCGACCATCGGCGCCGCACTGGCTGCCACATCGCTGCTGGCGCTTGCCGCCTGCTCGTCCAGCCCCAAGCAGGTCGCCAGCGTCGCTGCACCCACCTTCCCCACCGTCCAGCAGCAGGAGGAGGTGAAGGCCGAGCCACCGCCCCCCGCCCTTGCCGAAGCCGGCAGTGCGCGGGACGTCTGGATGCTGCGCTCGGCGCTCAACGTCGCTGCACTCGGCTGCCAGCGCAGTGGCGATCGCAACATCGGCCCCCGCTACAACGCCATGCTCAAGCAGCACGACACGCTGTTCACCCAGGCCTATGTCGCCGAAACCGCGCGCTATCGCACCGCCCATGGCGCCCGCTGGCAGACGGTGCAGGACCGCGAGGCCACCCAGCTCTACAATCGCTATGCCAGCCATCCCGATCTCGCCCGCTATTGCGCCGAGGCCGATGCGATCAGCGCCGATGCGCTGCGCGTGACCACGCAAGACTTCGCCCGCTTCGCCGCCGCCGCACTGCCGCGGCTCGAAGCCCCGGCCTTTGTCCCCAAGCCGGCACCCGTCGCCACCGCGACCAAAAAGCCCGCAGCCCGAAAGAAGGCCTGAGCCGCCTTGCCCCCGCCCGCCCGGCGCGGCAGAGCGAGGGGATGGACGAGCAGCAGACCGAAATCCTGGGCCAACTCTGGCAATTGCTCGTGCGCGGCGGCGCCGATCGCCGCAGCCCGCTGCACACCCCTGTGGTTGCCAGCGTCGATGCGGACGGCCTGCCGCAGGCGCGGGTGATGGTGCTGCGCAAGGCCGATCCCGCCACCGGGGCCTTGCGCTTCCACACCGATGCCCGCAGCCCCAAGGTCGCCGAGCTGCACGGCAGGCCGGTCGCCGTGCTCGGCTATCATCCCGGCGAAAACATCCAGCTCCGCCTCGCCGGCACCGCCAGTATCGAAACCGACACCGCCGATGCCGATGCCATCTGGCAGCAGTCCACCCTGTTCGCGCGGCGCTGCTATCTGGCACAACATGCTCCCGGCACACCCCTCGCCGGTCCGGCTTCAGGCCTCCCCGCCGAGATCGAGGGCCAGCAGCCCAGCGCCGAACAGATCGCCCCCGCCCGCCCCAATTTCGCGCTGCTGCAGCTGTCGGTCACCGCGATCGACTGGCTCCACCTCGCCAACGCCGGCCACCGCCGCGCCCGCTTCCAGCGCGGCCCGCAGGGCTGGACCGCGGAGTGGCTGGCGCCCTGAAGTGCGCGGCTTTACGAGGCCAGCGGCACATGCAAAGGGACCCGGCGGGGATCCATTTTCGAATCCGGGAACTTTTGGCACCATGGAAGACAAGCAACCCGGTGCCCCGTCCCCACTCGACACGATCGCCAGCCGCCACGGGCTTGTCGAGACCGACGCCCATTTCAAGACCCTCGCCAACGCGCTGCCGCACATGGTGTGGTCCACCCTGGCCGATGGCTTTCACGATTATTACAACGCCCAATGGTATGACTATACCGGCGTCCCGCCGGGCTCGACCGATGGCGACGCCTGGAACGACCTCTTCCACCCCGATGATCAGCCGCGTGCATGGGAACGCTGGCGGCAAAGCCTTGCCACCGGCGAGCATTACGAGATCGAATATCGGCTGCGCCACCGCAGCGGCAGCTATCGCTGGGCGCTGGGCCGCGCCCAGCCGGTACGGAACGAGCGGGGGGATATCGTCCGCTGGATCGGCACCTGCACCGATATCCATGATGCCAAGGAGCAGGCCGAGCGCGGCGAGATCCTCAGCCGCGAGCTGAGCCACCGCATCAAGAACATCTTTGCCGTCATCGGCGGGCTCGTCGGCCTCTCGGCCCGCGCCGATGCCGGGCAGGAGGCGTTTTCCAACACGCTGCAGCAGCGCATCGCCGCCCTTGGCCGTGCCCATGAATTTGTCCGCCCCCACAGCGAGGACTCGATGCCGACACTGCCCACCGGCACGCTTCGCGGCATCCTTCTCGAAATCCTGTCCCCCTATCCTGCCCTTGAAGACGGTCGGCTCACCATCACCGGCGAGGATGCCCAAGTCGATGATCGCGGTGCCACGCCGCTGGCGCTGCTCGTGCACGAGCTGGCCACCAACGCCATGAAATATGGCGCGCTTTCCTTGGCCCAGGGCCGCGTGCAAATCACCATCGCCATCGACCAGGGCAAGCTCTTGCTGGACTGGACCGAGCGCGATGGCCCGCCGCTGGCCGGCCCGCCACAGCGTCTCGGCTTCGGCACGCGCCTCAGCGAGCTCAGCATCGTGCGCCAGCTTGGCGGCACGCTTCGGCGCCATTGGCATCCGGAAGGGCTGGAAGTGCAGGTGGAAGTGGACTTGCAGCGCCTGGTACGCTGATCGGCTGTCCTCAGTTGAAAAGGCGCATGCTCGGCGGCGGCGCCACCAGCCGGCCGCTGCGCGCACCCAGTGCGTATTCCACCGCAGCCTCCACGATCTTTTCGTCGGACGGCTTGGTGATCACCCCGATCGCACCCGCCACGCCCTTCTCGAGCAGTCCGGGATTTGCTGTCACGAACACCACCGCCACGCCGCGCGCGCTCAGCCGTGCGCCGATCTCCGGCCCGGTCAGCCCGTCGCGCAGGTTGAGGTCGACCAGCGCCAGGTCAATCGGCACATCGAAATAGGCCTCGGCGGATTCCAGGTCAGGCACGATCCCCACACACTCATAGCCGAGGTCCTCCAGCAACCATTCGAGGTTCACGGCGACGAGCATTTCGTCTTCGACAAGGAGAATTCTGGCAGTCACGGTTTCCGACCAAGTGTTGAACTGGTCAATCAATCGACACAACGCCTGCCGGTTGTCCCGGCGTGTTGCGACAAAATGCCAAACAATGCAAATTGGTCCGGCGCTACCGCGTCAGCTTCTTGTAGCTCAGCGCGTGCGGCCGGTCCGCCGCATCGCCCAGGCGGCGCCGCTTGTCCTCCTCATACTCCTCGAAGTTCCCCTCGAACCACTCGACATGGCTGTCCCCCTCGAACGCCAGGATGTGCGTCGCCAGCCGATCGAGGAAGAAGCGATCATGGCTGATCACCACGGCACAGCCGGCGAAGCTCTCGAGCGCCTCTTCCAGCGCCCGCAGTGTCTCCACATCGAGATCGTTGGTCGGCTCATCGAGCAGCAGCACATTGCCGCCCTTCACCAGCATCTTCGCCATGTGCACGCGGTTGCGCTCACCGCCCGAAAGCTGCCCCACCTTCTTCTGCTGGTCGGCGCCCTTGAAGTTGAACGCGCCCACATAAGCGCGCGTCAGCACCTCGTTCTTGCCGAAGTAGAACTTCTCGTTGCCGCCCGAAATCTCTTCCCAGACATTCTTGTTCGCCGCCAGCGCGTCGCGGCTCTGGTCGACATAGGCGAGCTTCACCGTATCACCGACGCGGATCGTCCCCTCGTCGGGCTGCTCCTGGCCGGTGATGATGCGGAACAGCGTCGTCTTGCCCGCCCCATTGGGCCCGATGATGCCGACGATCCCGCCCGGCGGCAGGCTGAAGGTCAAATTCTCGAACAGCAGCTTGTCACCATAGGATTTGGTGAGCCCCTGCGCTTCGATCACGGTATTGCCGAGCCGCTCGGGGATCTGGATGAGGATCTGCGCGCTGCCCAAGCGGCGGTTGGCCTGCTTCTCCACCAGCTCGTCGAACGCCTTGATACGCGCCTTGCTCTTGGTCTGCCGCGCCTTGGCGCTCGAGCGAATCCATTGCAGCTCCTGGGTGATCGCCTTCTGCCGGCTCTCGTCCTCGCGGTCCTCCTGCGCCAGGCGCTTCGACTTTGCTTCGAGCCAATCCGAATAATTGCCCTCGAACGGGATGGCGCGGCCGCGGTCGAGCTCGAGCACCCACTTCACCACATTGTCGAGGAAGTAGCGGTCATGGGTGACGAGGATCGCCATCCCCTTG
>JBBSPR010000129.1:0-8383 GCA_038258615.1 Sphingomonadales bacterium | reverse complement strand
CTCACTCGTGCTGCAACTCGGCAGCTGGGAAGGCCCGCTCGACCTGCTGCTGCAACTTGCGCGTACCCAGAAGGTCGATCTGGCGCAGATCTCGATCCTGGCGCTGGTGGAGCAATATCTGGCGTTCATCCGCGATGCCCGCGCGCTCAGCCTCGAGCTGGCGGCCGATTATCTGGTGATGGCGGCGTGGCTCGCCTATCTCAAATCCGCGCTGCTGCTGCCGCCCGAGCCCGATGCCGACCCCGATCCCGCCGAAATGGCGTTGAAGCTGCAGTTCCAGCTACAGCGCCTCGGTGCCATGCGCGATGCCGGCCAGAAGCTGCTGGCAAGGCCGCAACTGGGGTGGGACAGTTTTCGCCGCGCAGCGCCCGAGGGGCTGAGCACCGAGACGCTGAGCCGCTTCGACACCAGCCTGTTCGAGCTGATCTCGGCCTATGGCAACATCCAGGCGCGCGCGCAGCACGGCGTGCATGTGGTGCGGCGGCGGCCGGTGATGGCGCTCGACGAGGCGATCGAGCGGCTCGAACGGCTGCTGGGCCAGACGCTCGATTGGGCGGAGCTGGTGCGCTACCTGCCGCACGACCTCGCCGATGAAAGCTATGCGCGCTCGGTGCTTGCCTCCAGCTTCGTGGCGACCCTGGAGCTGGTGCGGCAGGGACGCGCTGAACTTTCGCAAGGCGCTGCTTTCGCGCCGATTCTGGTGCGGGGCCGGGAAAGGGGGCGGGCATGAGCGACACGGCGCATGAGGCGCTGCGCGCGCTCGAAGCGGTGATCTTCGCCGCCGAGGCGCCGCTCGGCCTTGCCGAACTCGCCCGGCATGTCGGCGAGCGTGGCGACCTGCCCGAGCTGCTGCGCCAGCTCGCCGAATCCTATGCGCCGCGCGGCATCACCCTTGTCGAGCGCGGCGGACGCTGGGCGTTCCAGACCGCCCCCGACCTCGCCCACCACCTCCGCCCCACCCGCGAAGCCGTCCGCAAGCTCAGCCGCGCCGCAGTCGAAACCCTCTCGGTCATCGCCTATCACGAGCCGGTCACACGGCCCGAAATCGAGGAAATCCGCGGCGTCGCCGTCTCCCCCGGCACCCTCGACGTGCTGATGGAAGCCGGCTGGGTCCGCCCCGCCGGCCGCCGCGAAAGCCCCGGCCGGCCGCTGCAATACGCCACCACCTCCGGCTTCCTCGCCCACTTCAACCTCGCCTCACGCCGCGACCTGCCCGGCCTCGCCGACCTCAAGGCCGCCGGGCTGCTCGACCGCGAACCGCCGCGCGAGCTGCCGCTGCCGCTGGGCGGGCGGGAGGAGTAAGGGGCCTCCGGCGGCTGGGGCCGTAGGCCCCAGACCCCATTATTGGGCTGTCACTGTGCCTGGAGGTGGAACGGCTCCGATGGTGACCGTCTGACCAAGATAGTCGTTCAGTGGCATCGGTGATTGCGATGCAATGATCCATCGGACCAACGCTCGATCATCCTGTCATGAGTCAGGAAAACAATGGTCGTGGCGCTGCGCTCAGGCTTACGAAGCGGACGCCACTGCTCGTCCGAGCCCATTCTCTTCGTAACAGTCGTCTCGAGCGTCGTTCCCTTTAGCGTCCAACGACCTTCGTAGTCGTAGCCGAACGACGATCCATCAGCGCGGTAGGAGACAAAGGCGCCACTTTCGCAGCTGCCGGGATCTTCTTCCCAATTCCCGATCAAGGCAATGGTCGGCGGGGCTGCAGCACTTGCATTCCCATTCAGGATAGCAAAGATAACCAAGGCAGGGACGAAAGTGTGCGATCGCATGTCCCAAGCTATCCTACGCAATGTTTTATTCGCAACAGATTGCAGAGGGGTAGTCTCACATTACGTCGACATCCAGTATAATGGCAAAACTTGCCGACAGGCTGAATGCATTCATCATGTTTCGGTATGCCGCAATAAGGCCTTGCTGCTGACTACGAACTCAAAACACAGCTAATGGGGTCTGGGGCCTGTGGCCCCAGCCGCCGGAGGCCCCCTTCTGCAACTCAGCGAAGCGCCGCCCCAATCTCGCTGCCCTTGGCTTCGGCGAGGGCGGCGCAGCGGCGGATGCCGGCGACGGCTTGGCCCAGTTCGAGTTCGCCGCCGCCGAGTTCGGGGAGGCGGGGGCGGAGGAGGGTTTCGACGCGATCGGCGTCGGCGTTGGTGCAGAAGCCGCCGAACAGGCTGATGATGCCGCGCTTGGAGAAGCCGGGGTAGCTGGCGAGCACGCGGCTGAAGTTGGCTTCGGTAAAGCTGGTGGCGGCGGTGCGGCCGGCGGGGGAGCGGGCGACGCTGGCGACGAGGCCGGTGGTTTCCAGCGCCTGCATGCCTTGCGCGAAGGCGAGTTCGAGCGCTTTGGTGGCCTGCATCTCGTTGGCCACGGCGCCGATGGCACCGGCGGCTTGCGAGCGGAACAGCGGGTCCTGCGAGGCCAGCAGGGCGGTGGAAAGCGCGGCCTGGACGGTGGGGCCGCCTTCCTGCACCGCGGCGACGAGGGCAAGGCCACGGAAGGTGGGATCGACGGCCTTCATGTCCCCGGCGATGACGGCGCGGCCGGCGGCGGCGAGCTTCGCGCGCAAGGCAGCGTCACCGGCTTCGTTGGCGACGAGCGGCAGCAACGATTGGCGCAGCGACTGGCGCTCGGCGGGCTCCGAGGCATAGGCGTCGGGGGCGGGATCGAAGCCGAGCGGCGCAAAGGCAGGGCCGTAGATGCGGTTCATCATCGCGCGATAGGCGGGCTGATGCGCCGGCGTGATCATGCGGTTTCCGACATAGGCAAGCCGTCCGCCGAGGTTGGCGGCGGCGAGGCGCTCGGGGTGCTTGGCGAGCGACTCGGCGGCCTTGACGACGGTGGCGAAGGGGACGCCGCCGGCGGCGAAATCGGCCCAGATGCTGTCGGCGAGCGCCATGGCGTCGCGCGCCGGCAGCGTGGGGGCGGCGGCGATCAGCCGATCCCAGCCGGCTTCATCGAGGGTGTAGCGGAAATAACCCTGGCCGCCGGCGTTGGGGACGAGTGCTGCTTCGGTGCCGATGAGGGCCGGGACGGTGGCGGTGGGGGCGGTGAGCAGATCGCAGCGGCGGCCTTCGCCGCGGGCGAGACAATAAGGGATCTGCCACGTCTGCGGCGCTTCGGGCGCGGTGACGCCGAGAGGGACGTAGCGCTGCTGGCCGAGCTTGATCGCCTCCGCGCCGTCCTCGACCTTGAGCAATGGCACGCCGGTCTGGGTGAGGAAGGAGTTGAGCGCGGGAATGACACGCGGATCGTTTGCGGCTTCGGCGATCGAGGCGAAGAACTGCTCGGCGCTGGCGTTGCCGAAGGCATAGCGGTTCAGGTGCAGGCGCACGCCCTTCTGAAAGGCTTCGGCGCCGATGAAATTCTCGAACATCGAGACGGTCTGCGCGCCCTTCTGGTAGGTGATGCCATCGAAGGCGCTCGCCACCTGCGAATTCTCGGTGATCTCCTGGCGGATCGGGCGGCCACGACCGAGGCTGTCGAGGTCCATGGCGCCAAAGGCTTCGGCAAGCTCCTGTGCGGCAATGCCGAGGTCGGGGCGCCACTGGTGGGCGATCTTCTTGCCCATCCATTCGGCAAAGCTCTCGTTGAGCCAGATGTCGGTCCACCAGACGGGGGTGACGAGATCGCCGAACCACTGGTGGGCCAGCTCATGCGCCACGACTTCGGAGAAACGGCGCAGCTGGCCGAAGGGGGCATTGCGATCCATCAGGATCAGCGTGTCCCCATAGACGATCAACCCGGCGTTCTCCATGGCGCCGCCCATGATCGGGGAGGCGATGAAGTCCAGTTTTTCATAAGGATAGGGGATGCCGAAATAGTCTTCGAGGCCAGCGAGCAGCTTGGGAGTTTCTTCGAGCGTGGTGTCCATGCGGCCAGCCTGGCCCTTGGTGGCGATGACGCGGAATTCCAGCGGCGCCTTGCGCACGGCATTGGCGGGGATGGTCACCCCACGCACATCGAACGGGCCGACGCCGAGGGCGACGAGATAGGTGGGGAGCGGCTTGGAGGCGGCAAAGCTGTGGGTCTGCATCGCGCCGCGCGTGGTGACGCTGGTTTCCGGCGTGTTGGCGAAGGCCTTCATGTCCTGCGGCACGGTGATGGTGGTGGTGAACGGTGTCTTGAAGCCGGGTTCGTCAAAGCCGGGGAAGGCGCGGCGGGCGTCGAGCGGCTCCATTTGAGTCCAGGCGTACCAATCATTGCCCACCTTGGCGCGGAAGATGCCCTCGGCGCCCGAGCGGAAGCCGGCGGTGTAGCGGATGGTGATCCGCGCCTTGCCGGCGGGCAGCGGCGAGGCGAGGGTGAGGGCGGCGACGCCCGATGGATCGACTTCGGCATAGCGCGCCTGGATGACCTTGCCGGCGGCGGTGACCGTGGCGGTGGTGACGGTCAGATCCTGGCCGTGCAGATAGATGGTACTGGTGGGGGTGGCGGCTTCGATCTCGATCCTGGTTTCGCCGCTGAACCGCTCCTTGGCGGGATCGATGACGAAGTTCAGATCATAGGCGAGCGGCGTGACGCCCGTGGGGAGGCGGCCAGTGGGCACATCGGCGGCAGCAGCGGGCACGGCGGCCAGCGCGAGATTGGCGAGGGCGAGGGTGGTGATGAAGGTACGCATGGGGGATTGGATGACGCAAACGGGGCGGAAAGGGAAGAGGGGTGCGTTCTCCGGGGCTAAAGTGTGTTTCGCAAAAGTGGGCGCCGGTTTTGCGACAAAAACACGCGGAAACAGAGAATCAGACCCGCGTTTTGATCACATCATAACGCAATGGAGTCTAAAGGATGAACTTCGACAGGTCGGTGTTGCGGGCGATGGCGCCGAGTTGGGCTTCGACCATGGTGGCGTCGACCGTCACCGTCTCGCCGGCGCGGTCGCTGGCTTCGAAGGAGAGCGATTCGAGAAGCTTTTCCATGATCGTCTGCAGGCGGCGGGCGCCGATGTTCTCCACGGCGGCGTTCACCTGTTCGGCGGTGCGGGCGATGGCGTTGATCCCGTCCGTGGTAAAGGTGATGCTCACGCCCTCGGTGCCGAGAAGTGCCGTATATTGGCGGATGAGCGAGGCTTCGGTGTCGGTGAGGATGCGCCGGAAATCCTCATAGGTGAGGCCCTTCAATTCGACACGGATGGGCAGCCTTCCCTGCAGCTCGGGGAGCAGGTCGGATGGGCTGGCGACATGGAAGGCACCCGAGGCGATGAAGAGGATGTGGTCGGTCTTCACCGGGCCATGCTTGGTGGCGACCGTGGTGCCTTCGATGAGGGGGAGCAGGTCGCGCTGCACGCCCTCGCGGCTGACCGAGCCGCCGCGCACATCCGACACCGCGATCTTGTCGATCTCGTCGAGGAAGACGATGCCATTGGCCTGGGCATTGCGGACGGCCTCGCGGGTGAGCTCCTCATCATCGAGGCGCTTGTCCGATTCCTCGGCCAGCAGGGCTTCGAAGGCGGCTTCGACGGGGAGCTTGCGGCGCTTGGTGCGGCCGCCCATCGCCTTGCCGAACATCTCGGACAGGTTGATCATCCCGACTTGCCCTGGAGCTCCCGGCATTTCGAATTGCGGGCCGGCGTCGGCGAGCTCGAGATCCACCTCGCGGCCCTTCATGTCGCCCGATTCGAAGCGCTGGCTGAAAGCGAGGCGCGTGGCTTCGGAGGCATCCTTGCCGACCAGCGCATCGAGCAGCCGCGCCATGGCGGCGGCTTCTGCGGCTTCGCGAACGGTGGCCCGCCGGGCATCGCGGACGAGACGGATCGATTCCTCGACAAGGTCACGGATGATCGAATCGACGTCGCGGCCGACATAGCCGACCTCGGTGAACTTGGTGGCCTCGATCTTGAGGAAGGGTGCGCCGGTCAATTTCGCCAGCCGCCGGCTGATCTCGGTCTTGCCGCAGCCGGTGGGCCCGATCATCAGGATATTCTTGGGCGTCACCTCGTCGCGCAGATCGTCCGGGAGCTGCTGGCGGCGCCAGCGGTTGCGCATGGCGACGGCGACGGCGCGCTTGGCGTCGGCCTGGCCGACGATGTGGCGATCGAGCGCGGCGACGATCTCGGCGGGGGTGAGGCCCTTGTCGGACGCGGTGAGCGGGGTGGCGTGGATCATCAAAGGTCTCCGCCCGAGTGGTCGGACTGGTTCTCGCCGGTCGAGGCGGCAATCGTCTCCACGGTGAGCTGGTCGTTGGTGTAGATGCAAAGCTCGGCAGCGATCGCCATCGAACGGCGCGCCACGGCTTCGGCGCTGTGCGGGCTGTCCGACAGGGCGCGAGCGGCGGCAAGCGCGTAATTGCCGCCCGAGCCGATGGCGGCGATGCCGCCGTGCGGCTCCAGAACATCGCCGGTGCCGGTGAGCACCAGCGTCACATCGGCGTCGGCGACGATCATCATCGCTTCGAGGCGACGAAGGTAGCGATCGGTCCGCCAGTCCTTCGCCAGCTCGACGGCGGCGCGGGTGAGCTGGCCGGGAAAGCGCTCGAGCTTGGACTCAAGGCGCTCGAACAGCGTGAAGGCATCGGCGGTGGCGCCGGCGAAGCCGCCGATCACGCGGCCATCATGGCCGAGGCGGCGGACCTTGCGGGCGTTCGGCTTCATGATCGTCTGGCCCATGGTCACCTGGCCGTCTCCGGCGATGGTGACCTGGCCGTTCTTGCGCACCGAGACGATGGTGGTGCCGTGCCAGGTGAATTCTTCGGACATGCAAGGGTACTTTCTTGTTCTTGAGGTGCATGTAGGGCTTGGGCGGGCCTTGCAAAAGGCTTGCGGCAATTTTGGCAGCTTGGGCGGGACGGCCGGCTCTGCTAGCGGGACGGCATGGCACCTCCCGGCACGCTGATCGTGAATGATGCAACCAGCGCGCGGCCAAGGCCCCGTGGCAGCCTGGGCATGGAGATCTGGCACTGGTTGTGCCGGGGATTTCTCTGGGCCGGCGGATGGAAGATCGCTTGCGACTGGCCGGCGGATGCCAAGGTCGTCATCACCGCCGCGCCGCACACCTCCAACTGGGATGGCATCTGGATGGTGGCGGCGGCGGGCGCCTGGCGGGCGCGGCTGCGTTACATGGGCAAGAAGAGCCTGACGCAGGGGCCCTTCGGCTGGGCCGTGCGCTGGAGCGGGTGCATCCCGATCGACCGCAGCAAGGCGAATGATGTGGTGCAGGCCAGCATCAACGCCTTTGCCGCAGCCGATGATCTCATCCTGGCGGTCCCGCCCGAGGGCACGCGTGATGTGGTGGAAAAGTGGAAATCGGGTTTTTATCATATCGCGGTTGGCGCCGGCGTGCCCATCACCACGGCGGTGATGGACTATGCGACGCGGACGGTGACGCTGAAGATCACGCTGTGGCCGAGCGGGGATTATGCGCAGGATTTGCCGATCATCCAGGCGGCCTATGCCGATGCGAAGGGGAAATACCCCGAGAAGTTCGTGATGACGGGGCGGTAAAACACGCAGCCATTGTCAGCGATCGTGAAGTTGAATTCATAAATGGTTAATCTGCATCCCGGAGGATTGACGGTTCGTAGGCGTTAACAGATGAGAAACCAATTCGGTTTTTTTTGCTGGGAAGGCGCATCATGATCAATCGTTCAACGCTCATCATCATCGCATCGCTGGCCGCATCGCTGGCTGCCGCGCCCGCCGCAGCGGTGGTCAAGGTGATCAACCTCGATTTCTCCAGCAGTGGCCCGGCTTTCAACACCACCAGTGCGAGCCGCACGAACAACGGCGTGACCGGCGTTGCCACGGCGCTGCGCTTCACTGTCGCACCGGGGCTGCTGGCATCGCTCGGCCAGACCAGCGCGGCCGGGCAGATCCGCCAGACCGCACCGGGCATCGGCATCAATGGTGGCGCTTCCAACGACCAGCTCGACACCAACCAGTCGACAATGCGCGAGGCGATCCTGCTCTCCACGAGCCATGTCATGCGGCTGGCGGCCCTCAAGCTCTCCTTCATCGACGCCGACGACACGCTGGCCATTTATGGCGTGAATGCCGATGACAGCCTGAGCTATCTCGGCTTCGATGGCGAGATCCGCACCGGCCTGGCCGGCGGCGGCATCAACGTTACCAACGCCGGCGCCAACAACGGCACCACCAGCTTCACCTTCGCCAGCCCCACGGCGCGCTTCGATCGCTTTGTGATCACCACGCGCGTCGGGGGTGACATTTCCTACCTCGGCACGCTGGGGCAGGGCTTCCGTGTCGACCGGATCACTGGGCTTGTACCCGAGCCGGGTACCTGGGCGATGCTGGTGCTCGGCTTCGGCATGGTCGGCGTGGCGGCGCGGCGCCGGCACGGGGCCAGTGTCGTCGCCTGAGGCTTTCTTGCCCTGCGGCGGCCAATCCCCTAGGCGCGTGGCCCTGGGCCCCCGCCCCCCCACCACG
>JBBSPR010000128.1:0-8410 GCA_038258615.1 Sphingomonadales bacterium | reverse complement strand
CGGCTTCGGTGAGGGCCGCAGCGGTGAGGCTGGTGGCCCATTCGAGCGTGGCGAGGCCGAAGCTGCCGGTGATGAGCGCCGCGCGTGCCTCGGCGAGTTCGACGGTGGCACTGGCGAGCTGGCTTTCCAGCCGGGCCGCGAGGGCGAGCATCACGATGTTGCCCGGTTGCAGCACGGGGCGCAGCCGTCGGCCGCGTCCACCGCGGATGTAGCCGGCGACAAGACCTTGATCGGGCGTGAGAAAACGGCCGATCACGCCATGTTCGCCATGGCCCAGCAGGGTGCAGACGATGGCGCTGGTGCTGAGCTGCATGGCGCCACTCTAGCCCAGCCGCGCGACGATGGGTAACGGTGCAGGGCGCGCTGTAAATTCCGGCTCGGAACGGCAAATGCCCGGCTGTTTCCAGCCGGGCATTCGATTGCGACGCGGTTTCGTGTCAGCCCTTGGGCAGGAGCACGGCATCGATGACGTGAATGACGCCGTTGGTGCACTCGATGTCGGCGCTGGTGACATGGGCACCGTTGACGGTGACACCATTGGTGCCATCGACGGCGAGCGCTTCACCGTTGACCGAGGCCGGGCTTAGCGTCTTGCCCGAGACGTCGGCGGCCATGACCTTGCCGGCCATGACGTGGAGGGTGAGGATCGCGGTGAGCTTGTCCTTGTTCTCGGGCTTGACGAGATCATCCACAGTGCCAGCCGGCAGCTTGGCGAAGGCATCGTCGCTCGGAGCGAACACGGTGAACGGACCGGCGCCCTTGAGGGTGTCGACAAGGCCTGCGGCGGTGACGGCGGCAACCAGCGTCTTGAAGCTGCCAGCGGCGACGGCGGTATCGACAATATCGTGCATGCTGTTGTGATCGGTCATTAGAATATCCTTGGTAAAGAGAACGCTACCAGATGAAATTCAACACTGCCTGCGCACTTTCGTGACAAGCAGTATAAAATGAGATCAAGGCAAAGGTGATTGCGGAATTTGAAAGATATTCAAGACCGCGCTTTTCTTGCTGGCGCCGGTATGTGGCCTGGCCCAGCTATTGGCAAGCCAAGCTTTTGTGACTGCGGCAATTTGGTCCTGAAGCGCTACTCTACCCAGTCGAGCCCCGAGTCGCGATAGACGGCGCGGTCGTTCGCCCAATCTTCCTTAACCTTGACGTGGAGGAAGAGGTGGACGGGGCGGCCGAGAAGTTCGGCGATTCCGGCGCGGGCAGTGGCGCCGATCTCCTTGATGCGGCTGCCGCCCTTGCCGAGCACGATGGCACGCTGGGTTTCGCGCTCGATGAGGATCTGCTGGTGGATGGCCACCGAGCCGTCGCGCCGCTCTTCCCACTTCTCGGTCTCGACCGTGCTGGCATAGGGCAGCTCGGCGTGGAGCTGGTTGTAGAGCTGCTCGCGGGTGATTTCGGCGGCCATCATGCGGCTTGTGGTGTCCGAAAGCTGGTCCTCGGGGAAGTGCCAGGGGCTTTCCGGCAGGCGGGCGGCGAGGGCGGCCTTGAGCTCGGGAATGCCGTCCCCGGTGTTGGCGGCGATGAAATAGGTCTCTTCGAAGCCGCAGATTTCATTGGCTTCGGCGGCGAGTGCCAGCAGCTTGGGCTTGGCGGTGATGTCCACCTTGTTGAGGATGAGGATGCGCGGCTCGCGGCGGGTGGCCAGCGCCTCCATGATGGCGCGCGGCTCGTCCTTGATGCCCGACTTGGCGTCGATCACCATGGCGATGAGATCGGCACCCTCGGCACCGTCCCAGGCGGCCTTGACCATGGCGCGATCGAGCCGGCGGCGGGTGGTGGAGAAGATGCCGGGCGTGTCGATGAGCAGCAATTGGGCGGCGCCTTCGGTGGCGATGCCGATGAGGCGGGTGCGCGTGGTCTGCACCTTGGCCGAGACGATGGCGACCTTCTGGCCGACGAGCGCGTTGACCAGGGTGGACTTGCCGGCATTGGGAGCGCCGACGATGGCGATCGAGCCGCAGCGCGTGGTGACTTCGGTCATTTGGGCAGACTTTCGAGAAGGATGAGGGCAGCGGCCTTTTCGGCCTCCTGCTTGCTGGTGCCGCTGGCCTGGGCGGCGGCTTCGCCGCGGACGCTGGCCTCGATGGTGAAGACCGGGGCATGATCCGGCCCGTCACGGCCGAGCACGACATAGCGGGGCATGCCGCGGCGGCGCTTGAGCGCCCATTCCTGCAGCCGCGACTTGGGATCGGAGAGCGCCTGGCGGCCGCCGGCTTCGAGGCGGCCCCATTGCTTGAGGATGAAGGCCTGTGCCACCGGCCAGCCGGCATCGAGGAACAGGGCGGCGACCAGCGCCTCCGCGACGTCGCCGAGCACATTGTCCGACCGGTTGAGGCCCTTGAGGCGCGCGCTGGGCTCCATGATCAGCCGGTCCTCGACGCCGAGGTGACGGGCGACCTCGGCGTTGGCGGGGCCTTCGACAAGGGCGTGCAGGCGGGTGGTGAGGCGGCCTTCGGCCTCGTCATGGCCTTCGAAGAGCATGGCGGCGATGGCGCAGCCGAGCACGCGGTCCCCGAGGAACTCAAGCCGCTGGTAGCTGGCTGCACCTTGCGCGGCACTGCTGTGGGTGAGCGCGCGGCGCAGCAGGCTGGGATCGGTGAAGCGATGGCCCAGCCGGGCTTCGGCCCAATCCTGCAGCGCCTCATCGGTGGGCCCGCTCATGCCGGAACGCCGATCCGGCAGAGCCAGCGGGTGGGGCAGGCGGTGGAAAACAGGATGATGTCGGCGCGGCCGAGGACATTGGCGAAGGGCACCATGCCGATGCCGCCATCGGCCATCGGAAAGCGACTGTCGGCGGACGCGCCGCGATTGTCCCCGAGCAGGAAGAGCGTGCCGGGCGGCACGACGGCGGGGCCGAACGGTGCCATGGCCTCGGGGGCATTGGCGCGGATGGTGATGGTGCGATCGGGGCCTGCTTCGTGGAGCAGCCCGCAGGCCTCCCCGGGACAGGCCGAGCGATAGGCGGCAGGGGCGCCGTTGAGCCAGAGCCGCTGGCCGCGGATTTCCACAATGTCGCCGGGCAGTGCGATGACGCGCTTGACGAAATTGGTGCGATTGTCCCGCGGGGTCTTGAAGACGACGATGTCGCCGCGGGCAGGCATGTTCGATAACAGGCGGCTAGTGCTGTCGATGCCGAGCAACTGCGCACCGAGTGGCAGGGCATGGACGCCATAGCCATAGGGCCATTTCGCCACGAACACGATGTCGCCGGGCACGAGTGCGGGCGCCATCGAGCGGCTGGGAATGTTGAACGGCGCATAGACCAGGGCGCGCAGGAGCAGCGCGCCCATCATCGCGAGCAGCACGACGGTCATCAGCCGTGACAGCCGGCTGCGCAGCCGGGCGGTGCTGGCATCGTGTGTGGCGCGGGCTTGGGCAAGATCCATTGCGCAAGGGCGTGGCGCGGCGCGGCGCGAAGGTCAAGCTGGGGTGCCGTTGTTGCAACGATGTTGCAGCCGGTCTTGGCGAAGCGCGGCCTTTGCGCCATTGAAGCCGAATGAGCAGGGACGCGACCGAAATCGAGGCAGCATTGTGGGCGCATGCCGCCAGTGGCAGACCGCCGATTCGGGCGCGCTTCGACAGCGAGCCGGCGCGAATGGACGCATTGCGGATGCGCGTTGCCGACATCCGGTTCGACTGGTGCCGATCCGACCTGGACGAGCGGGGACTGGCGCTGCTCGGCGAACTTGCTGCTGCGCAGGATCTGGATGGTGCGCGGGCGCGGCTGGCGGCGGGTGCGCTGGTGAACACCAGCGAACATCGCGCCGCCACGCATATGGCGGAGCGCGGATCGGGCGATGCGGCGCTGGTTGCCGAGGCTGCCGCCGGCGATGCGGAACTGGTGGCGCTGGCGCGGATGCTGCGGGGCGGCACGATGCGTCATGTTCTGCACATCGGGATCGGTGGATCGGCGCTGGGGCCGGCGCTGCTGCTCGATGCGCTGGGGCGCGACGGCGATGGTCCGGCGGTGGAGGTGGTCTCCAACATCGATGGCGAAGCGCTGTGGCGGGCGATGGCGCGCTGCGACCCGGCAACGACGCTGATCGTGATCGTGTCGAAAACCTTCACCACCGCCGAGACGCTCACCAACGCCGCCAGCGCCGTGGCGTGGCTGGAGGCGGCCGGCGTGGCGGATGCGCGGGCGCGCTGCGTGGCTGTGACGGCGGCGCCCGAGCGTGCGCGGGAGTGGGGGGCCGGGCATGTGCTGGGCTTTGCCGAGACGGTGGGTGGGCGCTACTCGCTCTGGTCGGCAGTGGGGCTGCCGTTCGTGCTGCGCGCCGGGCCGGATGCCTGGGCAGCGCTGAAGGCCGGGGCTGCGGCGATGGACGCGCATTTTCTGGATAGCGACTGGGCCGGGAACGCGCCGGTGCTGGCGGCGATGGCCGATGTGTGGGCGGCACGCTTCTGCGGGCAGGCGACGCGCGGGGTGTTTGCCTATGACGAACGGCTGCGGCTGCTGCCGGCGTTTCTCCAGCAGCTCGAGATGGAGAGCAATGGCAAGCGGGTGACCGCGGACGGGGCACCGGTACGCGGGCCGACGGCGCCGGTGACCTGGGGCGGCACCGGCACCGATGCCCAGCATGCGGTTTTCCAGCTGCTCCACCAGGGGACGGTGGTGGGGCCGGTCGAACTGCTGGCGGCGCGCGAACCCGGGCACGGGCTCGATGGTGCGCACCATCGCCAGTTGCTGGCGAATTGCCTGGCGCAGGGAGCAGCACTGCTGGCGGGGCGCAGCGCCGATGAGGCGCTGGCGCTGGCCGGCGGCGATGCGGCGCTGGCGGCTGCGCGGACCTTTCCCGGCAACCGTCCTTCGTTGACGATCCTGCTCGACCGGCTCGATCCGTTCACGCTGGGGGCGCTGCTCGCCTTTTACGAGCATCGCACCTTTGCCGGCGCTGTGCTGATGGGGATCAACCCGTTCGACCAATGGGGGGTGGAACTGGGCAAGGAACTCGCCAACCGCGTGCTGGCGGGCACACTGGGCGATTTCGATCCATCGACGGCGGCGCTGTTCGAGGAGGCTCTTTCGTAGGGCCGTTATCGGGTGGTTTCGGGGGCCGCCGATTTTGGGAAAGCCTGCCACTGGCCGCCGACGAGGATCTCGGAGGGCTGGTACCGCGTCTTGTATGCCATGCGATCACAGTCCTTGATCCAGTACCCCAGATAGACATGCGGCAGGCGCGCGCGGCCGGCGCGGATGATGTGATCGAGGATGATGTAGCTGCCGAGGCTCTCCCGCGCGCCGGGCTGGGTGTCATAGAAGCTGTAGATCATCGACAGCCCGTCGGACTGCTTGTCGGTGAGGCACGCGCCGACGAGCTTGCCGGGGCGGCCATCGACGCCGGGCTCGCGATATTCCACCACCACTGTGTCGACGGGTGACTGTTCGACCATGTCGGCATAATCATGCCCGTCCATGCCCGTCATGCCGCCTTGCGGGTGGCGGGTGCCGAGATAGTGGCGCAGCAGTTGCCATTGCTCTTCGGTTGCCCAGGGCTCGCAGGCATGGACTTCGAGATCGGCATTGCGGCGGAGCAACCGGCGCTGGCTGGGGCTGGGCTTGAAGGTCATCGCCTGCACCCGCAGCGAAATGCACGCCTGACAGAAATCGCAGCTCGGACGATAGACGACGTTCTGGCTGCGGCGGAAGCCGATCCGCCCCAGCGCCTCGTTCATGTCGGTGGCCTCGGCACCTTTCAACTCGGCGAAGACCTTCCGCTCGCTGCGACCGGGCAGATAGGGGCAGGGTGACGGGGCGGTGACGAAGAAACGCGGGAAACGGAAGGTCTGGTCTGTCATGCGGCCACGCCCTCGCTTGCTGATGATTCCCGATTGCGCATCCTAAGGCGACCGCGTTTCGTGCGGCTATAGCAAAAATCGCCAAATCAGGCCGAACTTATCCGGATTCGACCATCTGCACGTCATAGGCGGCGGCGCGAAGGGCTTCGATGAGACGGTGCAGATGATCGCGGTCGCGGGTTTCGCACTCGATCTCGGCGATGAGCCCCTTGGCCGGGAGGCTGGTGAACACCCGCTGGTGGTAGACTTCGAGGATGTTGACCTGCTGCTGGTCGAAGATCCGCGCGACTTCAAAGAGCTGGCCTGGCCGGTCCTTGAGGCGGATGCGCAGGCGCGCCAGCCGGCCCGAGCGTGCCAGTTCGCGCAGCAGGACATTGGCGAGCAGCCGGGTGTCGATGTTGCCGCCGCACAGCACCAGGCCGACTTTCGTGCCGCGGAAGCGGCGGGGGTGGGCGAGCAGGGCGGCGAGGCCGGCGGCACCGGCACCCTCCACCACGGTCTTTTCGATGGTGAGCAGCAGCGATACGGCGTGCTCGAGATCGCGCTCGCCGACGAGCAGTATGTCTTCCACCAATGCTTTCACGACCTGGCGGGTGAGCATGCCGGGGGTCTTTACGGCGATGCCTTCAGCCAGCGTGTCGCCATCGCAGGGGGCGGGCTTGCCGCTCATCAGGGCGTGCATCGACGGGTAGAGCTCGGCCTGGACGCCGACGATGTCGATCTTCGGGTTGAAGGCCTTGGCATAGGTGGCGATGCCCGAGATGAGGCCGCCGCCGCCGATGGGCACGATGAAGGTATCGAGATCCGGCACCGCTTCGAGCATTTCGAGGCCTACGGTGCCCTGGCCGGCCATGACCAGCGGATCGTCGAAGGGGTGGACGAAGACGAAGCCGCGCTTTTCGGCGAGTGCCAGCGCATGCTCGCTTGCTTCCTCGAACTTTTCGCCGTGGAGTACCACATGCGCGCCATGGCCTTCGGTCTGTTGCACCTTCACGATCGGGGTGAAGCGCGGCATGACGATGGTGGCGGGGATACCGAGCCGCTTGGCGTTGTAGGCGAGCCCCTGCGCATGGTTGCCGGCCGAGGCGGCGATGACGCCGCGGGCGCGTTCTTCGGCGGTGAGGGAAAGCAGCTTGTTGAGGGCGCCCCGTTCCTTGTAAGCAGCTGTGAACTGGAGATTTTCGAACTTGAGCCAGACCTCGGCGCCGGTCATTGCCGAAAGCGTTTCGGATTTGAGGCAGGGGGTGCGCACGATGTTGCCCGAAATTGCCTTGGCGGCAGCCTCGACATCGGTGCGGCTGATCGGCAGGGAGGGGCTGGTGCTCATGGGGGATGCGCTTAGCGCGCGGCCTGCATCGTTGGAAGGGCTGGCATGAAGATCGGATTTCTGGGGTTGGGTGTGATGGGGGCGCCGATGGCGCGGCATCTGCTGGCGGCGGGGCATGAGGTGGCGGTGTGGAACCGCACCCATGCGCGCGCGCAAGCCTTTGTGGATGCTCATGGCGGGCGGCTGGCGACGAGCCCTGCCGATGCGGCCACGGGTGCCGATGTGGTTGCGGCGTGCGTTGGTGCCGATGCCGATGTGCTGGCGGTGACGGTGGGCGATGCCAGCAATGGCGGCGGCGCGTTTGCGGCGATGCGGGCCGGGGCATTGTTCATCGACCATACCACCGCCTCGGCCGAAGTGGCGCGGCATCTGGATGAACAGGCGGCAGCTCGGGGGCTGTTGTGGCTCGATGCGCCGGTCTCCGGGGGGCAGGCAGGGGCTGAATCGGGTACGTTGTCGGTCATGTGCGGGGGGTCCGAAGGGGCGTTTGCGGCGGCCGGGCCGGTGCTGGCGGCTTATGGCAAGACGATCGGGCACATCGGGCCGGCAGGCGCCGGGCAACTGGCGAAGATGGTCAACCAGGTGGCGATTGCCGGGGTGGTGCAGGGGCTGGCGGAAGCGCTGGCATTCGGCCGGGCGGCGGGGCTCGACATGGAGAAGGTGCTCGGCGTGATCGGCGGCGGGGCGGCGGCGAGCTGGCAGATGCACAACCGGGCGCCGACAATGCTGGCGGGCAAGTTTGACTTCGGCTTTGCGGTGGACTGGATGCGCAAGGATCTGGGGATGGTGCTGGCCGAGGCGGCGCGGCTGGGGATCGAACTGCCGGTGACGGCGCTGGTCGATGGCTATTATGCCGAAGTGCAGGCGATGGGGGGTGGGCGCGACGATACCTCGTCGCTGATCCGGCGCTTCCCGGCTGGATGAACGGCTGGGCATTGGACGAAACCGGGCCTATCTTGCACGCAAACACGAAGACCTGTTGGGGGAACGACCGTTGAAGACCTTTGCGACCATGTTGCTGCTCGGCGCTGCGATGCCGGCCGGCGCGCAGACCGTTTATACGAATGCCAATGGCTACACGCTCGATGAGGCGGGCGCGCTGCAGCGCTTCGCGACGCTGGTGGTGGGGCGCGATGGCAAGGTGGCTGCGACGCTGCCCGCTGGCGCAGAACTGCCCCGGGGCAAGAAGATCGACGTGGGCGGCAAGACGCTGCTGCCGGGGCTGATCGATGCGCATGGCCATGTGATGAGCTTGGGCGAACTGGCGCTGCGGGT
>JBBSPR010000127.1:0-8432 GCA_038258615.1 Sphingomonadales bacterium | reverse complement strand
GGTGCCTCCAAGTTCGTGAAGGGCGATGCGGTGGCGGGGCTGCTGATCCTTGCGATCAATATCGTCGGCGGGCTGATTCTGGGGGCGGTGAGCCATGACCTGTCGCTGGCGGAAGCCGCGCGGATCTATCTGCTGCTTGCTGTTGGAGACGGGCTGGTGGCGCAGGTGCCCGCACTCCTGCTGTCGATCGCCACCGCACTTGTAGTGACGCGGGTGGGATCGGACCTCGATCTTGCGGGGCAGGTGGTGGCGCAATTTGCGGAAACGCGCAGCTGGACGCCGGTGGCGGTGATGCTCGGGCTGATGGGGCTGCTGCCGGGAATGCCGCATCTGGTGCTGCTGGCTGCGGCCGGGGGTGCGGGGTTTGCCGCGTGGCGGCTGCGCGCACCCAAGGTGGCGGCGTTGGCCGAGGCCGAGCCCGAGCCGATGGCGGCGATCGAATGGCGCGATGTGAGCGAGACCGCCCCCGCCGGGCTGGAGCTGGGCTTCGGGCGGGTGGGGCTGGTGGATGATGCCAAGGGGAGCGTGCTGATGGGGCGGATCACTGCGATCCGGCGGCAGCTGAGCAAGGGGCTGGGGCTGGTGGTGCCGCCGATCCGGGTGCGCGACGATCTGGGGTTGCCGCCGTTCCAGTACCGCATCCTGATTTCGGGCGTGGTGGTGGGGGAGGACCAGGCGTTTCCCGATGATGTGCTGGCGATAGAGGCCGGGCCGGTGGAGGCGGTGATTCCGGGGCGCGAAGTGCGCGACCCGGCGTTCGGGCTGCCGGCGCGCTGGATCGACCCCGGCGAGGCCGACCTGGCGACGGCGGCGGGCTATACGGTGGTGGATGCGGCGAGCGTGATCGGCACGCATCTGAACCATCTGCTGACGCTGCATGCGCACCGGCTGATCGGGCAGGACGAGGTGCAGGCGATGCTCGACACGCTGGCGGAGAGTGCGCCCGCACTCGCCGGCGCGCTGGTGCCCAAGCTGCTGCCGCTGGCGGTGGTGACGCAGGTGGTGCAGCGGCTGGTGGAGGAGGCGGTGCCGGTGCGTGACCTGCGGTCGCTGGTGTCCGGGCTGGTGGCGTTGGCGCCGCGGATGCAGGAGCCGGCCGAACTGGCCGAGGCGCTGCGGACGACCTTGGGAGCGGCGATCGTGCAGACGGTTGCGGGGTTGAAGAAGCCGCTGGCGGCGATTGCGCTCGACCCGGCGCTGGAGAATTTGCTGCTGGGGGCGGTGCGTGCGGCCCCCGGACAGGCTTGGCCGTTCGACCCCGAACTGGGCGGCCGGGTGGGCGAAGCGGTGAGCGCTGCGGCGGCGCCGCTGATGGCGGAGGGGCGGCGCTTCGCGGTGGTGACCGTGCCGGCGGTGCGGCGGCCCTTGTGGAGCCTGCTCAAGGTGCGGCTGCCGCAGCCGGTGGTGCTGGCGTTCGGCGAGATTCCCGATGAGCGGACGGTGGATATCGTCGCGGTCGTTGGTGGGCAACAGGCTTTGGGAGACGGGTGATGGATGCACGACTGGGGCTCGATCCGGCACTTTATGCGCCTGCCGGGATGGTGCGGCCCGACCCCGAGCGGCTGGTGCAGAGCCATCTGGGGCTGGTGCGCAAGCTGGCCTGGCATGTGCATGGCCGGGTTTCCACCGCGATCGATGTCGAGGATCTGGTGCAGATCGGCATGGTGGCGCTGATCGAGGCGGCGCGCAGCTTCGAGGACAGGGGGCAGGCGGCGTTTGCCACCTATGCGACGGTGCGGGTGCGGGGTGCCATGATCGACCAGTTGCGCAAGGGGGCGACGGTGGTGCGCTCGGCGATGCGGCGGCGGCGGGAATGGGCGGTGGTGCGCTCGGGCCTGGAGCTGGAACTGGGGCGATCCCCCACCGACGGCGAGATGGCGGCGCGGCTGGAGATGGGGCTGGACGCCTATCATGCGGCTTTGGGCGCGATGCAGACGACGCATGTGGAGAGCATCGACGATGTGTATTCGGACCAGAATGGCTGGTTTGCCGATGAGGCGCCCGATGCGCACGACATGCTCGAACGCGAGCGGATGCAGGGGGCGATTGCGGCGGTGGTGAAGACGCTGCCCGAGCGCGAGGCGATGGTGCTGCAGCTGTATTTCGTCGAGGAGATGAACCTGGAAGAGATCGGCCAGGTGCTCGGCGTGGGAGCGGCGCGGGTGTGCCAGATCAAGAAGGCCGCGCTCGGCAAGCTGCGGGCGAAGCTGGGGGGGTGGCAGGACGATTGAGGCGGTGTAGAGCCCGTGGGGATTCCAGGAGGCTTTATGATGTTCGATCCGCTGCGTCCGCGCCGCTCGGTGCTGTATCTGCCGGCCAACCGCGAGAGTGCGGTGGCGAAGGCGCGGGGGTTGCCGGCGGATTGCGTGATTCTCGACCTGGAAGATGCGGTGCAGCCCGATGCGAAGGAGGCGGCGCGCGAGGCTGCGGTGGCGGCGGCTGGCGGCGACTGGGGCCGGCGCGAACTGCTGCTGCGGGTGAACGGCTTGTCGACGCCGTGGCATGCGGCGGACTTTGCGGCGGCGCGGGCGGGAGGCTTTGCCGGGGTGGTGGTGCCCAAGGTCGACAGCGCGGATGAGGCGGCGCAGGCGGTGGCGCTGGCGGGCGGCCTGCCGGTGTGGGCGATGATCGAGACGCCGGCGGCGGTGCTGGCAGCGGCGGCGATCGCGCGGGTGGAGGGCGTGGTGGCGCTGGTCGCCGGGCTCGCGGACCTGGGCAAGGACCTGCGCGCGTTGCCCGATGCCGGGCGGACGGCGTTCGTCTATGCGCTGGGCGCCATGGTGGTGGCGGCGCGGGCGGGGGGCAGGCTGGTGTTCGACGGGGTGTTCACCGACATCCACGACGCGGCGGGCTTCGAGGCCGAAGCTCGGCAGGGGCTGGTGTTCGGCTTCGATGGCAAGACGCTGATCCACCCGAGCCAGGTGGACCCGTGCAATGCGGTGTTCTCGCCGAGCGAGGCGCAACTCGCCGATGCGGCGGGGCTGATCGCTGCCTATGAGGACGGGCTGGCGGCGGGGCGCGGGGTGACGACCTTCAAGGGCAAGCTGATCGAGGTGCTGCACGTGGCGGAAGCGCGGCGGCTGCTGGCGGCGGCGGCGGTGCTGGAAGGTTAGACCAGAGCCTCCGGCGGCTGGGGCCGGCGGCCCCAGACCCCATCATCGAGCGTTCGCGCGACGAGAACGGCAGTCGGATTGGACGAACCCATATCAGGGGTCTGGGGCCGGCGGCCCCAGCCGCCGGAGGCTCTGTGCTCTCAGGCCTTGGTGCCGCAGGCGTGGCAGAAGGGGGCGAAGGCGTTCTTGCGGGTGGCGCAGTTGGTGCAGCGGTCGAACAGGCCGATGCCGCAGTGCGGGCAGAAATCGACTTCGGGGTTTTTCACCTCGACGGGGCGTTCGCAGGCGGGGCAGGCGGATTTGGCCATGCGGATGAGGGCGGTGTCGTAGGTGAGTTCCTGTCGGCGCTGGGTTTCGGGCTGGGCTTCGGCGAGCTTCTGGCGGGCGAGATAAGCGCTGGCGGCGGTGATCGCCCAGCGGCCCACCAGCAGTGTGAGCAGGATGCCGACGGCATAGCGGACATAGCCGCCATAGCTTGGCAGATAGGGCACCAGCTCGACGAAAAAGGCGAACAGCGCGAACAGGATAAAGCCCCAGACAAAGGGCCAGTACTGGCTCTTTCGCTTGTGGCGGAACAGCCAGCCGGCGATGGCCAGCAGCGGCAGGGTGAGGGCGAGGCGATAGAGGAAGACGCGGAGTTCGGCGGCCTGGCGGGCTGATTCGTAGCGGGTGTCGGCGGCTTCGAGCAGGGGCGCCATGGCGGCTTCGGCGCGGTCTGCGGCCTGCTGCGCATCGAGCCGGGCCTTGAGCTGGCGGTCGACGGCGGCCTGGGTGCGGTCCTGATCGGCCTTCAGCTCATCGAGTTGGGCGGTGCGGGCGAGGAGTTCGTCGTCCTGATCGGGACGCTGGGTGGCGGTGCGGGTGGCGACCCAGGCTTCGAAATTGCTGCGGGCGGACTGGTAGACGCGGGCGCTGGAATCGGCGGCGAGGCGCGCCTGGTCGAGTGCTGCCTGCGCCTGCTGGAGATCCTGGGCGGCGGCATCGCGCTGGGTGCGGAGCGGTGCGATGGCGCGCTGATCGACAAAGTTTTCCCGGGTGATTCGCGATTCGACCTGCGGGAGATCGCCGACGATGGTGCCGCCGAGGCCGATCAGGAAGCCGGCGAAGACCAGCGCCAGCACCCACAGGCCGCGGTTGAACCAGGATTCGGAAAGTCTTAGCGAGCGGGCCATGGCCGAGCGTGGCGGGTGGCGGCGCAGTCGTCAATCCGCACTTCATCCGGCAGGGTTAATGAGGTATGATGCCGCATCTTGGGGAGGGTGGATCGATGCTCAGGCTTTTGCGGACGGCGACAGTGGCAATCGTGATGGCGGGGGGCACGCCGACATCGGCGCTGACCATCATCGGGACGACTCCGGCCCCGCCTCGAAATACAACCTCTTTCTCGCGCGTCTTGCCATTTTATCGGACCGGCACGCTGAATGTCGAGGTGGAAGTCAGGGGTGGCAACGCCACTCTTCGGGATGGCTATGTCAGCTCGAACTACATCACATACTATGATTTCTTTGATCCGGAGACGGGAGAGCCGCAGGGGGGCAACGACACGGATAACGAGGAGTTCTACTATTTCGAGGATATCCTCGATCCTGGCAGCGGCACCTGGAAGACGAGTTTTCACGTGCAGCGGCTCATTTCCTACGTTGACCAGCGGCCAGGGGAGCCCTTCCCCTATGAGACTGGCTATACGGTGACTGAAGCAAAGGTGTTTGGCGAGTTCAGTGCGGATGCGCCGATCACATACATCATCCGGCTTTCCGGCAGTGCCATGGTGCCCGAGCCGGCGACCTGGGCGATGCTGATTGCCGGTTTCGGGCTGGTGGGGGCTGCGGCGCGGCGGCGGAGACGCTATGCCGCTGCGTGATAGGCCTTGAACCAGCGGACGAAGGCGGGGATGCCTTTGGTGAGACCGGTGACGGGCGCATAGCCGAGGTTTTGCCGTGCCGGGGTGATGTTGGCCCAGGTGGCTTCGACATCGCCGGGTTGCATGGGCAGGTTTTCGAGGTTCGGCGTCTTGCCGGTGGCCTCTGCCAGAATGTCGATCAGCGTGCCGAGCGCTTCGGGCGTGTCGTTGCCGAGATTGTAGAGGGCGTGCGGGGTGGTGTTGCCGCCCGGCTTGGCGGTGCCGTCATCGGCGGGGGGATGATCGAGGGCGGCGAGTGTGCCGGCGACGATATCGGTGATGTAGGTGAAATCGCGGCGCATGCGGCCGCTGTTGTAGAGCGGCAGGGGTTCTTCGCGCAGCAGGCGCTCGGTGAAGCGCCAGAGCGCCATGTCGGGGCGGCCCCATGGGCCGTAGACGGTGAAGAAGCGCAGGCCGGTGAGCGGGATGCGATAGAGATGCGCATAGCTTTCCGCCAGCAGCTCGGCGCTGCGCTTGGTGGCGGCATAGAGCGAAACCGGCCGATCGGCGGGCTGATCGGCATCGAAGGGCAGCGGGCTGGTGTTGCCATAGACCGAGCTCGATGAGGCATAGGCCATGTGCGCCACGCGGTGCGTGCGCGCGACTTCGAGCAGGGCGAGCTGGCCGGTGAGGTTGCTGTGCGCATAGCTCATCGGCGCTTCGAGGCTGTAGCGCACGCCGGCCTGGGCGCCGAGGTGGAGGATATGCGTGGGAACCTCCCCGTCGAGTGCGGCGGCGAGGGCTGCAGGATCGGCGAAATCGGCGTGAACGAAGCGGAAGGACGGATGCGGGCCGATGAGCTGCGCCAGCCGGGCGTGCTTGAGGGCGGGATCGTAATAGGCGTTGAGATTGTCGATGCCGATCACCCGGTCGCCGCGCGCCAGCAGGGCGACGGTGGCATGGCTGCCGATGAAGCCGGCGGCGCCGGTGACGAGGACGGTGCGGGGCGGGTGCTGGGGCTGGGGGGGCTGCATGTTGGCTGCTCTTGCGCTGGAATCGGGTTCGGGGCTAGGGCATTTGCAATCGCGCCCTCGTATGAACGGCGCCGGAGACTGTAATTGCAAGGCGCTGCCTTCATTCCCTTTTGCCTGGGCATGGCCGCCATGGGCGGGGGCCTGGCACTGATCGTGGGTCTGCTGGCGCAGCCGCTGGGCACCGCCATGGGCTTGCTGGACTGGCCCGATGCGAACGGCGGCCGCAAGCGCCATGCGCGGGTGACGCCGCTGGTGGGCGGCCTGGCGCTGACGCTTGCCGCGGTGGGCGCCGCTGTGGCCAGCCGGATGCTGCTGCCGGCGGGCGGGGTTGTAGCGCATGATCTTGGCTGGCTGGCGTTTGCGGTGGCGATGATGTTCCTGATCGGGGCGAGCGACGACCGTTTTCATCTCTCGCCGCTGCTGCGGCTGATGGCGGCGATGGTGGTGCTGGTGCTGGTGACGACGAGTGCGCCGGATTTCGGGCTGCTGTTTCTGCACTTCGGCGGCGCCGAGCGGCTGGTGCTGCTCGGTTCCCTGGCGACGGTGTTCACGCTGCTGTGCCTGCACGGCTTGCTGAACGCGGTGAACATGGCCGATGGCAAGGATGGCGTGGTGCTGGGGCTGGGGCTGATCTGGTCTGCGGTGCTGGCGGCGCATCTGCCGCCGCCCTATTGGCCGGTGCTGGCGGCGACCATGGCGGCGCTGCTGGTGCTGCTGTGGTTCAACATGCGGCAGCGGCTGTTTCTGGGCGATGGCGGCAGCTATGCGCTCTCCGCGCTGCTGGGGCTGCTGGCGATCCTCACCTATAATCACGGCTTCGAAAGCTGGCGCGCCGATGATGTGGCGGCGATGTTTGCGGTGCCGGTGTTCGACACGGTGCGGCTGCTGGTGGTGCGCATGGCGCGCGGCCGATCCCCCTTCGAAGGCGACCGGGACCATCTGCATCACCATCTGCACGCCGCACTCGGCTGGCCTCGGGGACTGTGGGTCTATCTTTCCATGGTGGCGCTGCCCAATGCGGCCGCATTGGCGCTGCCGGGGAGCGGCTGGCTTTGGCTGGCGATAAGCCTTGGCATTTATGCGCTGGTTTTGCGTGGCACCGGCTTTGCTTCGACCGAGGCGCCCGATCCGGCCGAGTAGGGCTTGATGCAGCGGCTGCGCTGGCCTAGGGCAGCGTTTCGGCCTTGGGGCGTAGCCAAGCGGTAAGGCAGCGGTTTTTGGTACCGCCACGCGGAGGTTCGAATCCTCCCGCCCCAGCCAGTTTCGTTTTTTCTATATGTTAAAGAGACTTATGGTAGAGATGCCGCCTGTCCAGGGACGGAATCCTGGGACAGTTACGGCGGCCAGAATACGCTCATGTCGTGGCGTTAAGATCCCGTATTGGCGATGGCGGCTGCATATGCCCGTTGGCGCGCAACTTCGACCTGACCGGCCGGGTGAACGTGCTTGAGAACTTGACGCTGATCGCAACCGTGACCAACTTGTTCGACCGGCGGCCGCCGGTCGTCGGCGCTTCCGTGGGCAGCACGGCGTTCAACAGCGGCAACACCTCCCCCTCGACCTATGAGGCGTTGGGGCGCCGCTACACGGTGCAGGGCATCCTGCGCTTCTGATTGGACCCCGGAGAGGGCGGGTTCAGGCCCGCCCTTTCCCATTTTTTTGGAGGAACGACGCATATACGATGGACGGATCTGGGAATTCGAGGAAAGCCTGTGGACCGGCGATGCGGCGCATTATCATGAGCTGATCGACGCGGAATGCGTGATGGTGGTGCCGGCGCCGCCGTTCGTGATGAAGGGCGAGCAGGCGATCGAGGCGGTGTCGCATACGCCGCGCTGGGAGACGGTGGAATTTTCCGGGAAGCAGGTCGTGCGGCCGCAGGAGGGGCTGATCGTGATCGCCTACAAGGCGAAGGCGACGCGCTCCGGGTCGGACAGCTACACCGCCTATTGCACGACGACGCTGCGCCGGCTGGCGCATGACGAATGGCGGGTGGTGCAGCACCAGCAGACGCTTCAGCCGATCGCGCACGGTTAGGTCTGCCTGGCTGGTCGTGCGGTGATTGCCGGCTTATGGGCTGGCAATGACGTTGGTCCGCTTCAACAAGCCGTTCGGGGTGCTTTCCCAGTTCACCGACAAGCTCACCGACCTGCGGTCGGGAGCGGTGCGGGCGACGCTTTCGGACCATGTCGCTGCGCCGGGCGTGTATCCGGCGGGGCGGCTCGACCGGGATAGCGAAGGGCTGCTGCTGCTGACCGATGACGGCCGGCTGCAGGCGCGGATTGCCGACCCGCGCTTCAAGCTGCCCAAGACCTATCTCGTGCAGGTGGAAGGCGTGGCGGATGCGGCGGCGCTGGCGCAGCTTCGGCGCGGCGTGGTGCTGAACGACGGGCCGACCCGGCCGGCGCTGGCGGAGGCGATCGAGGCACCGGCGCTATGGCCGCG
>JBBSPR010000126.1:0-8480 GCA_038258615.1 Sphingomonadales bacterium | reverse complement strand
GGCCGCCACCGCATCCGCTATGATTATCTGGTGCTGGCGGTGGGCTCGGTGTCGAACGATTTCGGCACGCCCGGCGTCAAGGACCATTGCCTCAGCCTCGAAAGCCGCAAGGATGCCGATCGCTTTCGGCGCAAGCTGCTCAACCAGTGCCTGCGCGTGTCGCGGCAGATGACCCTCGATCCGGCGTCGGATGCCACCGTCGATGTTGCCATCGTCGGCGGCGGCGCCACCGGCGTCGAGCTCGCCGCAGAGCTCTATTCGGCCGCCGATGCGCTGGCCTTCTACGGCCTCGAAGTGTTCGACGCCAAGCGCCTGCGCGTTACGCTGATCGAGGCCGGCCCGCGCATCCTGCCGGCCCTGCCGGACAAGCTCGCTGCCGCCGCCACCGCCGAGCTCGAAGCGCTCGGCGTGCGCGTGCTCTCCGGCACCAGGGTAACCGCCGCGACCGAAGCAGGCATCGAGACCGGCAGCGGCGAGATGATTCCGGCCGATATCAGGGTCTGGGCGGCCGGGGTGAAGGGTGCGGACTTCCTCGCCAATATCGGCGGGCTGGAAACGACCCGCAGCAACCAGCTCGTCGTCCACCCCACGCTGCAGACCAGCCGCGACGACCGGATCTTCGCGATCGGCGATTGCGCCTGGTTCATCCCCGAAGATGGCGGCAAGCCCATCCCGCCGCGCGCCCAGGCTGCGCACCAGATGGCCACCGCCGCCTATCGCAACATCCGCGCGATGATCGAAGGCCGCGAGCTCAAACCCTTCATCTACAAGGACAATGGCTCACTCGTTAGTCTGGCGCGCTATACCACCGTCGGCAGCCTGATGGGCAATCTGGTCGGCGGTCGCATGGCGATCGAAGGCCGGCTGGCGCGTTTCGTCTATGTCAGCCTCTATCGGATGCACCTGTTTGCCATCCACGGCTGGCTGAAGGGCATGAGCCTGCTCGTCATCGGCCATGTCAACCAGGTGGTGCGCCCGAAGCTGAAGCTTCACTGATGCCGGGCATCAGTCCCAGCTGAAGCGATAGCTCATCCCCAGAGCCGTCTGCCCGCGCTGCCGGACAAGCGACGAATCAGCCACGTCCTTGCCGACGTCCGGCGAGCCTCGTGGAACAAGATTTCATTCCCTGAATTCCGCAAGCTCCGGAATGCGCGTGAAGGCAATGCGCGGCCCTGCCGACTTGACCGCCCCGATCCGATCATGTCCCAGCGTCACCGCATCGCGGCCGAAGCGCGCGTTGACCTTGTCCATGGCCTGGCTCAACGCCAGCGCGCGGCGTTCGTCGCGCACCGCACCTTCATCGAACAGTCGCGGTTGCACGGCATCGGCAGCGGTGAGGTCGGCCAGCACCACGCCCACCTGCAGCAACCGCTGGCTGCCGATATCCCCCGCCATGCGCATCCACAGCCCTTCCAGCGCATGGAGCAGCGCCGGCGTGTCCATCACCGGTGGCAGCCGCAATTCGGCACTCCATTTCTGCGGCTTCTCGCCGCGCGCCGCCTCCAGCTTCACGCTCAGCCCCAGCCGGCTGCAGCGCTTCTCCGCGCGCCGCAGCCGGGTGGCGGCCTTGGCCAGCAGGCGGCGGGTGACCAGCCGGGCGGCGGGCAGCGGGCGCTTCTCCGGCCCCAGCACATGGCTGTGGCCGATCGAGCGGTTGACCGTCTCCATTTCGGGAAGGTCATGCCCCTGCAGCAGCCAGAACATCCGCTCGCCCCACACGCTTCCCCAGGCCTGGCGCGCCTCGCGGGCATCGAGCTGCAGCAGCCGCTCCATCGTCACCACCCCGGCTGCCGCCAGCCGCGCCTCCATGTTGCGCCCCACGCCGGGAATATCGTTCAGCTTGAGCGCCTTCAGCCGGCCGGCGATGGCCTCGGCGGGCACGATCGTCAGCCCATCGGGCTTCTGCATGTCGGCCGCCATTTTCGCCAGCAGCCGGTTGGGCGCCACGCCGATCGAGGAGGTGAGGCATTCGCCGACATTGGCGCGGATGCCGGCCTTGATCGCCGCCGCGATGCGCCGCACCGCCGCCTCGCTGTTCTCATTGTCGAGCAGCCGGCACGCCACCTCGTCGATCGAGCAGACGGCATGCACCGGCACATGCCGCCCCACCTCCTCGATGATCCTGTGATGAAAGCGCACATATTGCTCATGCCGCCCCGGCACCACGATCAGGTCACGGCACCTGGCCTTTGCCTCCCAGATCTTCGTGCCCGTGCGAATGCCATACGCCTTGGCCTCATAGCTCGCGGCAATCGCCGATGTGCTGTCGGTGTCCACCGGCGCCACCACCACCGGCCGTCCGCGCAGCCGCGGGTCCAACTGCTGCTCCACGCTGGCGAAATAGCTGTTGAGATCGAGATACAACCAGCGAAGAGGCCGCGAATCGTCCATTCGGGATTGATATCAGAAATAGAACATAAATAGAACGCGGAACCGAAGCCAGCACGCCTTGTTTGCCGCCCATGGCATTCGCCACACCCCCGTCCGACAATGCTGCTGCGGCGCGCGACGCGGGCCTGCATTATTCGAGCGACGAGGAGCCGGGCATATCGCGCAGCGGCGCCCCCGGCCGCTTCCGCTACAAAAAACCCGGCGGCGGCAAAGTGGGGGACAAGCCCACACTGGCGCGCATCAAGGCGCTGGTGCTGCCACCCGCATGGCAGGCGGTGTGGATCTGCCCCGATCCGCGCGGCCATATCCAGGCGACCGGTCGCGACGCGCGCGGCCGCAAGCAATATCGCTACCATGAACAATGGCATGCGCATCAGACCAGCGCCAAGTTCGCGCAGATGGCTGCCTTCGGCCGCGCGCTCCCGGCGATCCGTGCTGCAGTCGACCATGATCTGGCACGCCGCAACCTGTCACGCGAGCGCGTACTCGCCACCATCGTGCGGCTGCTGGAAACAACACTGATCCGCATCGGCAACGAGGATTATGCCCGCACCAACAAGAGCTTCGGCCTCACCACGCTGCGCACCCGCCATCTGAAGAAGGATGGTGCCGCCCTGCTGTTCGATTTCCGCGGCAAGAGCGGCGTGCGCCACAGGACGCGCATTACCGATCGCCGCGCCCGCACCGTCATCAAGCGGCTGCGCGAACTGCCCGGCCAGCGGTTGTTCCAGTATGAGGATGAACAGGGCGCCCCGCACAGCATCGGCTCGGCGGATGTGAACGACTATCTGCGCGAGATTTCCGGCGCGGACATCACTGCCAAGGATTTCCGCACCTGGGCCGCCACCCTCGCCGCGGCGCGCACGCTTGCCGTGGCCAATCCGCCGCTCAGCGATGCCGAAGCCAAGCGCGCCATCACGGCCTGCGTGATGACAACCGCCTCGGCGCTGGGCAACACCCCAGCGGTCTGCCGCGCCGCCTATATCCACCCACAGGTCTTCGATGGCTGGCGCGCCGGCGCTCTGCACGGCAGCTTCGAAGGCGAACTCGAAGCCGATGAGAAGGCGCTGATCGCCTTCCTCGATTCGGTGGCCTGACCCCGCCGGCTGCGGCGTGTGCGCCGCCCTCTTGCGCCGCGCCCAAGGCAGCGCAACAAGAGGCAACATGAACAAAGAAACCACGATCATCGCCATCGATGCCGAAGCGCTGCACGGCCGGCCGCTGCGCTATTATGATTTCGCCATGGCCGCCTTCGCGGTCATCCTCATCTGTTCCAACCTCATCGGCGCCGCCAAGCCGGCACAGGTCGAGCTGCCCTTCTACGGCCCGCTGGTGTTCGGTGCTGGCATCCTGTTCTTCCCGCTGAGCTACGTGCTGGGGGACGTGCTGACCGAAGTCTATGGCTTCGCCCGCGCCCGCCGCGTCGTCTGGGTCGGCTTCGGCGCCTCGATCTTCGCTGCCGCGATGAGCTGGTTCGTCGTCACCCTGCCCCCCGCCCCCGGCTATGAGGGCCAGGCCGCGCTCGCCGCGGTGTTCGGCCAGGTGCCACGCATCTTCTTCGCCTCCATCCTCGCCTTCTGGGCCGGCGAAATGGCCAATGCCTTTGTGATGGCGCGGATGAAGCTGCTCACCGGCGGCAAGCACCTCTGGACCCGCACCATCGGCAGCACCGTGGTGGGGCAGGGGGTCGACAGCCTGATCTTCTACCCGCTGGCGTTCTGGGGCGTGTGGGAGAACAGTCTGGTCATCCAGGTCCTGCTCACCAACTATGCCCTCAAGGTCGTCTGGGAAGCCGCTCTCACGCCGGTCACCTACCGCGTCGTCGGCTGGTTCAAGCGCGCGGAGGGTCTGGACGTGTACGACACGCGTACCGACTTCACGCCGTTCAAGACGGGCATTTGACGTCGGCACACCTCTCCGCGACAGCATGAAAAGACCCGGCCGGCATGATCTGCCGGCCGGGCCCATATCAGGTTTCGCTATTCGCGAAACGATGCGCGTTCAGGCGTTGGTCGTCTGGCCGCGCTGACCGGCCGTGCCGATGCTGCTGGTGCTGCCCTGACTACGGTCCTTGACCCGCAGATTGTTCTGCACATGCTTGACGCCTGACACGTCCTCCGCGCAATCCTCGGCGCGCCGCTTGGCCATCCGGCTGTCGACATGGCCATTGAGCGTCACTTCGCCCTTCGAGACACTGACCTCGACATCGGAGGCATCGACCATGCCATCGTCGCTCAAGGCATCGTTGACATCGTCGCGGATGCGTTCGTCAGACCGCGTGTAATTCTTCGGCCCGCGGCCACGATGCTCATCCTGGTTGCGCCGCCGCTGCGCGTCATCATCGCCGAACCACGACCGCACTTCGTCGCCGGCGCGATCGATGAAGCCGCGATCCTCGTCACGACCGCCGCTGCGGTTACCCTGGCCGTAGTTCGCATACCGCCCATCGGAACGCCCGCCATAGCCACCGCGATCCCGATCCCGGGCCTGATCCTGGTCTTCATAACGGCTGCGGCCGCTCCATGCGCCGCCCCAGCCACCCTCGGCACCGCTGCGCGAGCCGACCTGACTGTAGCTGCGGTCATTGCCGCCCGCTCCATAATCTTCGCCGCTGCCACCGAACCCGCCGCGGCTGCGGCCATCATCACGGTCGTTGTCCTGCGACCAGTTCTGGCCGCCACCCGATCGGCTGTTGTCGCCGCGCATGTCCGACGACTGGCCAGAACGTTGCTGGTTGCCGCCATATTCGCTTCGATCGTCATTCCGCTCATAACGGTTATTCTGTTCGAACCTCTGAGCCATTGTTCCTCTCCCGATATTTCTTGATCCCGCCGCCACATGCAGACGGGCTACAAAACCAACAGGTGCGGGTAAGGGGAGTTCCACGGCTCGTCGCAGTTGCAGGCTTCAGCCCGGTGTCAGCCGGCGGTCGAAAGTGCGCCCATCAACCCCTCGAACAGGCGTCGGCCATCGGTGCCGCCATGCGCATCCTCGACCACCCGCTCGGGGTGCGGCATGAGCCCCAGCACATTGCCGCGATCATTGACGATGCCGGCAATATCCCGCGCCGATCCGTTGACGCTTTCCGCATAGCGGAACACCACCCGGCCCTCGCCCTCCAGCCGATCGAGCGTTTCGCCATCGGCGAAATAGTTGCCGTCATGGTGCGCGACCGGGATCGAGATGCGTTCGCCGGCACCATAAAGGCTCGTGAAGATCGTCTGGCTATTGACGACATCGAGCGCCACGTCGCGGCACACAAAGTCCAGCCCGGCATTGCGCATCAACGCGCCCGGCAGCAGCCCGGCTTCGGTAAGCACCTGAAAGCCATTGCAGACGCCGAGCACCATACGCCCCTGTTCGGCCGCCTGGGCCACCGCCGGCATGATCGCCGAGCGTGCGCTCATGGCGCCGGAGCGCAGATAATCCCCGAACGAGAATCCGCCGGGCAGCGCCACAAGGTCGGTGCCGGCGGGAAGCTCGGTCTCGGCATGCCACACCATCGCCGGCTCGACGCCGGTCACCAGCGCGATCGCCACCGCCAGATCACGGTCGCAGTTGGACCCGGGAAAGACGATGACGGCGCTCTTCACAGCAGCTCGATCCGGTAATTTTCCATCACCGTGTTGGCGAGCAGCTGCCGGCACATGGCGTCGATCGTCTCTTGCGCGGTGCCGTCGGCGAGTTCCAGCTCGATCACCTTGCCGGCGCGCACATCGGCCACGCCCTCGAAGCCGAGCCCACCGAGTGCTGCCTGGATGGCGCGCCCCTGCGGATCGAGAACGCCGGACTTGAGGGTGATGGTGACACGGGCTTTCATGGCATGCGCCTTAATCCGCCCATGCCGTCGCCGCAAGCAATTGACGTCCGCTTGCCGCCCGCCCAATCTCGCACAATGGGGGCCAGCAGCATGAAAGCACCGTCGACCAGCCTGGTCTGGCTCATCTTTGCGTCGATTGCGCTCAATTACATCGATCGCGGTGCGGTGTCGGTGGCGGGCCCGTTGATCCAGAAGGACCTTGGGCTGACCGCGACCGGCTATGGCATCATCGTCTCGGCCTTCTACTGGACCTATGTGCCGGCGCAGACTGCCGCTGGCTGGCTTGCCGACCGGGTGTCGGTGCACCGGCTGATGGCGGCCGGCGTCGCGATCTGGGCGATTGCCACGATGCTGACAGGGCTGGCGGGCGGCGTGGTGAGCCTCATCATGCTGCGCCTTGCGATGGGTATCGGTGAGGGCGTCGCCTTTCCCTGCGGGTCGAAGATCATCGCGCGCGTGCCCACCGAGCGGCGCAGCACCGCCAATGTCGCCCTTTCGGGCGGCATCGCACTCGGGCCGTTCATCGGCACCGTGGCGGGTGGATTGCTGCTCACCCAGCTCGGCTGGCGGCCGATGTTCGTGATATTCGGCGCGATCACGCTGCTCTGGCTTATCCCCTGGGCCGGCCGCCGCGCCGAAGTCGATGGCCCTGCCGACAGCGGGCGCGTGGCGGTCACGCCCTGGCCGGTGCTGCTGCGGATGCCGGCGGTCTGGGCGATGGTGGTGCTGCATTTCTGCGGCAGCTATGGCTTTTACTTCCTCATCGCCTGGCTGCCGTTGTGGCTCGTCAACGATCGCGGCTTCGATATCGCCAACATGGCGGCGATCACCGGCCTCGTCTATCTGGTGCAGGCGGGCAGTGGCTTTGCCGCTGCACGGCTGAGCGATCGCGTGATCCGCAGCGGCGCCGATGCTTCCACGATCCGGCGTCGGCTGCTGTTCGCCTGTGCTGCGGTCGGCATTACCGGGCTGCTCACCCTGACCGGCACGGCCTCCACCCCGGCGTTGATCTTCTGGCTGGTGGTGGCCAGCCTTGGCATCGGCCCGATTCCAAACCTGCTGGTCACCTTCGGCCAGACGCTCGCCGGGCAGGCTTCGGCAGGGCGCTGGATCGGCATCCAGTCGGGGTTGGGCAATGTGTCGGGAATCGTCGGCCCGATCGTCACGGGGATGATCGTCGACGCCCAGGGCTATGGCGCAACCTTCATCCTGACGTCGGTGGTGGTTGGCTTCGGGGTCGCCGTCTTTGCCGTGGCGATCCCGAAGTTGCGACCGTTGCTTGCCTGAACCGGGCTACTTGCCGCGTGACTTCCGGTGTTCGTCGAGGTCGAGCACCGAAGCCTCGTCCTCCGGCATCAGCCCCAGCCGCCGCGCCACTTCCTGGTACGCCTCGGCCTCACCGCCCATGTCCCGGCGGAAGCGGTCCTTGTCGAGCTTCTCGTTGGTCTTCAGGTCCCAGAGGCGGCAGCCATCGGGGCTGATCTCGTCGGCGAGGATCACGCGCGAATATTCGCCATCGAACAGCCGGCCGAACTCGAGCTTGAAGTCGACCAGCCGGATGCCGACACCGGCAAACAGACCCGCCATGAAGTCGTTCACCCGAATCGCCATGTCGGCGATATCGTGCATCTCCTCCTGGCTCGCCCAGCCGAAGGCGGCGATATGCTCCTCCGTCACCATCGGGTCGTTCAGCGCGTCGTCCTTGTAATAATATTCGATGATTGTGCGGGGCAGGGTGGTGCCCTCCTCGATGCCGAAGCGCTTGGCGAGGCTGCCGGCGGCCACGTTGCGGATCACCACTTCGATCGGGATGATCTCGACCTGCCGCACCAGCTGCTCGCGCATGTTGAGGCGGCGGATGAAGTGGGTGGGGATGCCGATGGTGGCGAGGAGCGTGAACAGATGCTCGGAGATGCGATTGTTCAGCACCCCCTTGCCCGAGATTGTGCCCTTCTTCTGGGCGTTGAAGGCGGTTGCATCATCCTTGAAGTACTGGATGATCGTGCCGGGCTCGGGCCCCTCGTAGAGGATCTTGGCCTTGCCCTCGTAAATCTGGCGACGGCGCGTCATGGCTGTCCTCCTGATGGTCCGCGTGCGGGCGGGCGGACCGTGTTGCGTGTGCGCCCAAACCGCCGGGCCAGTCGTTGCAGAAACTCGAAGCCCCGGAGCTGGCCAGTCGGCGCACCCCGGGGCGGATAATCATCCATAGCGCGGCGCTTGCAGCGCTGCAATGCCGGCCCTATCTGGAGTGCCGTATCAGGAGTGCCGC
>JBBSPR010000125.1:0-8628 GCA_038258615.1 Sphingomonadales bacterium | reverse complement strand
TTCGCCTGGCCCCCATCGCCGCTCCGAAGCGCGGCCGCCCGCCGCTGACACCATGACGCCGCGATCGCCACTCGGCATCCTCTGCATCGGCAGCGGAGCCGGTATCGCCAGCCTGTTGCTGCTGCCGCTCGAAACGCTCGTCCCGTCCACGATGCCGCCGCTGCTTCTGCGCAGCCTGGCACTCATCCAGCCCGCCCTTCTCGTGGCACTGGCGCTCTGGGTCGGCGCCAGGCTGGGTCCGCGCATCGGCCTCGGCAGCCCGATCCTCACGGCGCACAGCCTTGGCCAACCGGTCGCCCCGCTCCTCAAGGCGCGGTTGCCCGCACTGGTCTTTGCAACCATCGCCGGCTCGGCGCTTCTCCTCATCCATGCGGCGATCGTCACGGAGCCGCTGCGCGCCATCAACCCGGCCCTGGCAGCATTCGAGGTGCCTGTGCTGACCAGGCTGCTCTATGGCGGGATAGCCGAAGAAATCATCGTGCGCTGGGGCTTGCTGACCGCGATTGCATTCGCGGTCTGGCGATCCGCCGGCCGACCGGATCCTCTGCCTGACGGCATCGCGCTTGTCGCGATCATCGCCGCCGCCGCAATTTTTGCCGCGGGTCATCTGCCGATCCTCCTTGCCGCTGGCGCATCCCCCGGCGCATTCATCATAGGCAGCGTGTTGATCGGCAATTTCCTGGCGGGCCTGCTGTTCGGCTTTCTCTACTGCAGGCACGGCATCGAAACTGCCATTCTCGCGCATGGCGGCTGCCACGTGGTTGCTACCCTCATCGGCTGACGCAGCAAAGCGGCGCTTCACCGCCCGGCACGGAACGCGAACTTCTCCGCGAGGTTGGCAGGTTACCACAAGCAAGGAGCGCCAGATGGCTACCCAGGATTCCGATATCAATATTCTCAATGGTTTGATCGAAACCACCATCGATTCCGCCGATGGCTATGAGCAGGCAGCGGAGACTGCGCAAAACGATGCCGAAAGTGCCGATCTCGCCGATCTCTTCCGCCGCTTCGGCAACGAGCGTCGCATCGCCGTCACCGATCTGCGGTCGCAGGTTTCCCTGCTCGGCGGCGAGCCCGAGGACGATGGCTCGATCCTCGCCGGCGCCCATCGCAGCTTTCTCCGCCTCAAGAGCGTCTTCGGCTCCAGCCGCGCCCGCGTCATCGAGGAAGTCGAAGCCGGCGAAGACGTCATCAAGGCCAAATATGAGGATGCGATGACGGCCGATATCAGCACCAACACCCGCGCCGTCGTCGAAAAGGCCTATGCCTCGGTCCGCGCCGGGCACGACACCTTCAGCGCGATGAAGCACGCCAACCAGGCGAATTGACCGCGCTGCCGCCCGGCGTCCCAACCGCCGGGCGGCACATGTCAGATCGTCGCCGCCATCGCCCGGTCGATCAACACCGCCACAGCCGCCCCGTTCATCGGAAATCCCGCCGCAACCCATTCGCGCTCGAACCGCACCAGCCGCGCCGCCACTTCCGGCCCCGGACCCACGCCCCGCGCCACGAAATCCTTGCCCGAGACCGGCATCCGCGGGCGCTCCCACGCCAGCAGCCGCCGCGCATCGTCGAGCCGCCCCGCCAGCAACAGCCGGTCGAGCAGCACATCGGCCCCCGCCGCCCATGCCGCGGCATAAACCGGCGCCGAATCGGCCGGTACCACTGCCTGCGCCACCCGCGCCCGATCGGCATTGGACAGCCGCAACCGCGCCCCGACCGCATCCGCCACTTTCCGATCTGCCGGCAACATCGCTGCCAGCCGCCGCCGCCAGTCCGGTGCCAGCCCCAGCGCCGCTTCGCTTGCCATCACCACCGCCAGCCGCTCCCGCGCGCCCTCCTGCCCGATTTCGGGAAGCACCGGCCGCCAGATGCCATGCTCCAGCATCACCGCCAGCACCGGCAGCGGATCGGTCACCAGCAACAGCCCGCGCAATTCCAGCGCAATCCGCTCGCGGGAGAGCGCCATCAGGTCATTGGCCCGCGCCGCACACGCCGCCAGCCCCTCGGCATCCATCGTCTCCCCGAAACGCGCCGAAAAGCGGAAGAAGCGAAGGATCCGCAAATGGTCCTCGGCAATGCGCGCCAGCGGATCGCCGATGAACCGCACCCGCCGCGCCGCCAGATCCGCGAGCCCGCCGAACCAGTCATCGATCGCCCCTCCCGGCAGCCGCGCGTACAGCGCGTTGATGGTGAAATCCCGCCGCGCCGCATCCGCCTGCCAATCCGCGGTGAACACCACATCGGCCCGCCGGCCATCGGTCGCCACATCATGGCGCAGTGTCGTCACCTCGGCCGTCAGGCTGCCGGACACCGCGGTCACCGTGCCATGCGCAATCCCGGTCGGAAACGCCTTCAGCCCCGCCGCCCGCAACCGCCCGATCACCACCTGCGGAGTCAAAGCTGTCGCAAAATCTATGTCGGCAGCGTCCAGCCCCAACAGCGGATCACGCACGCTGCCCCCCACCAGCCGGCTTGTCCCCGCCCCGGCATCGAGCGCGCCCAGCAGCGCCTCGCCATCATCCGTGTCCGCCCAAGCCGGCGTCGGCAACATCACGGCCATATCCGCCTGGAAAGATTGACGATCATCCCCGCCGTCGCGCCCCAGATCTCGCGTTCCCCATGGCGGATCACGAACGTCCGCCGCGGCTTTCCCTGCCACACCCCCATCCGCAGTTCATGGTTGCCAGGGTCCAGCACATGCGCCAGCGGCACATGGAACATCTCCGCCACCTCGCCCGCGTGCGCATGCAGCGCCAGCCCCGGCGGCACCAGCCCCACCACCGGCGTCACCGCAAAGCCGGTGCCCGTCGTATAGGTCTCGAGCATCCCCAGCACCTCGACATGCTCGCGGGGCAAGGACACTTCCTCCTCCGCCTCGCGCAGCGCCGTCACCACCAGCGACGCGTCCCCGGCATCCATCCGGCCGCCCGGGAATGCAATCTGCCCGGCATGGCGCTTCAGATGCGCCTGCCGCCGGGTGAGCAACAGCTTCGGCTCCGGCTCGGTCGTCACCGCCATCAGCACCGCCGCCCGCGCCAGCGCCCCCCGGACTTCCGGCGGCTCATCCGGATGACCCGACACCGCATGGTCGCCACCAAAACCATCCGCCGCAGCGCCGGCGAGCAGCGCTGCCCGCAGCGCGTCGATAGGCATCAGCCCCGACCGAAGGGGAAGCAGGCGCCGCCGGACCACAGCCGCGGCGCCGCGGCGTCCTCCGCCAGCGCAAGCTCGGCCAATTCGTAAAACACCGGCCGCGCCACCAGCGCCTCCAACCCGTCGCGCACCAGCACATACGGCCGCGGCGTTCCATCCGCCGCCACATCCACCCGCAGCGGATGCTCCGGCCCCGCCTCGACCAGCGTCTCCGTATTGAGCCTGAAAATCAGTCGCCGCGCCTCGCCGCTGCCGACCGACTCCACCTCGATCGCCACGAACGGTGCATCCTCCACCGAAATGTCGAGCTTCTCATGTGGCGTCACCAGCACGAAAGAGCCGTCCGGCTCCCGCCGCAGGATCGTCGAGAACAGCTGCACCAGCGCCGGCCGGCCGATCGGCGTCCCCTGATGAAACCAGGTGCCATCCACAGCGATACGCATCTCGCTGTCGCCGCACCGCTCGGGGTGCCAGAGGTGCACCGGCGGCAGCGCCTTGGCCGTCACCGCGGCGGCAAGGGCGGCCAGCGATCCATGCGCCGAATCTGTCTGCTCATCACTCATGCCATCTTCATACCGTCCACCGCCGCCAGCGTCATGGCGCGAATCGTATCAGGCCGCCGCCAGCGGTGATGCCGCAACCGCCGTCCCCAGCCGACCGGTCGCCGGAAAATCCGCAACATCGCCGCGCAGCAGCAGCCGTTCGCGTTCCACCGGCCCGGGCAACTGCCAGTGCAGACCGGCCCCGGCCACAAAGCCGAAGCGGCCATAAAAGGACGCATCGCCGATCAGCAGTTGTGGCGAGCAGGCGGCAGCATCTGCAAGTGCGAGCACCGCCGTCATCAATCGCGAGCCGAGCCCGAGCCCCTCCGCCCGCCGTGCCACCGCAACCGGCCCCAGCAGCACCAGCCGCCGCGCTCCGTCTTCGCCGTCCAGCACCAGCGGCCAGCACTGCACCGATCCGGCCAGGCCATCGGCATCCCGCGCCACCAGGCACAGCTCGGGGAGCGCCTCCACCCCATCGCGCAGGCGGTAAGCGGTGCGCTCATGGCGCGATGGCCCGAAGCGGTCATCGAGCAACGCTGCAATGTCAGGCAGGTCCGCCGTCCGGGCGGTCATCAATTCGAACATGGGATCAGGTGCTCATCTTCCGAAAACGACAGGAAACTGCGGGCCGCACTTGGCGGCTCGTCAGTGTCGTCGGCTCGGATACGGCATGATCATGGCCGGCGCGCTATCACGCAGCGCGCCGCAGCGCAATGCCGGCTCAATGCAAGCGGCGGTCCAGCCCCGCAATGGCATCCTCGGTGAGCCGATCCTGCATCGTCCTGTCGCCCTTGGTGGCAATCAGCGTCGCAGCGGCAGCGGTCACCCGGCGCGCCACTTCGGCCTTCAGTTCGGACTCGGCACTGCGCTCCGAGGCTGCGATCCGTGCTTCGGCCGCAGCAGTCCGCCGCGCAATCGTCTCGGCCGCCGCCTGTTCGCTGGTGCGCAGCACCTCGGCAGCCTCGGCCTCGGCGCGTGCCACCATGGCGGCAGCATCCTTCGTTGCCGCGTCCGACCGTGCCCTGGCATCGGCAAGCAGCGCTTCGGCCTCGGCGCGCAGCGCCCTGGCTTCATCGAGCTGCCGCCGCACCGCGAGAATGCGCGAATCAAGCGCCGCCGCAATTCGCGCCGGAAGCTTGCCGACCACGATCGCCAGCACGAAGAAGATCGCGACCGAGATATAGACCCAGCTCTCGGCTTCCAGCCCGAGCAGCGCCGCCTCGCTGTGCGGTGCCTCCTCGGTCGATGCGATCAGCTCGGCGCCTTCCAGCGGCGGCGCCCCAAAGGCACCCGGCATTTCCAGAGAGGGGGCCACGGGCTCATTCTGCACGGTCTCATCCATGGCGCACACCTTCCGCCAGTGCGGCGTCCACATCGGCCGCCGTCACGTCGATCCCCGCCAGCCGCCGCACGGCATCCGCCGTCAGGTCGGCGGCCGAAGCCGCAAGCGCAGCCCTGGCATCGGCGCGGACGGTCGCAAGCTGCGCCATGGCCGCATCGGTCTTGCTGTCCAGCTCGCTGGCAAGCGCCTTCATCCGCACCTCGGCAGCCTTGGCCGCCTCGGCTCGCGCCGCAGCGACTTCGGCCTGTGCCGTCTGGCGCGCCGCCGCCATGCCCTCGTCATAGGCACGGCGCACGGCATCGGCCGCGCCCTTTGCGGTTTCCGCCGCATCGAGATCGCCCTTCCCCCGCGTTTCCCGCTCATCGATCACCCGCCCGACCTTGGGCAGTGTGGGGCGCACCACCATGAAGTAGAGCACGCCGAAGATCAGCGACAGCCAGAACAGCTGCGGGAGAAAGGTCGATGTATCGAACTGGGGCACGGTCGGTCAGCCTCAGCCGAAGGCGAGGGCGAGCGCAACCACCGCAGCGATCAGGCCGAGCGCTTCGGTCACGGCAAAGCCGAAGATCAGACGGGCGCCGAGCTTGTCGGCAGCAGCCGGGTTGCGCAGCGCGCCCTGGAGGAACATGCCGAAGATGAGGCCCACGCCGATGGCGGCGAAACCGGCGCCCATGGCAGCGAGACCAGCAGCAATAAGCTTTGCAGATGCGACGTCCATTTGAATAGTCCTTCCGTTGAAACCAGTTGTCAGTGAAGATTCACTGCGTCGTTGAGATAGATCGAGGCGAGCAGCGCAAACACATAGGCCTGCACCAGCGCAATCAGCAGTTCCAGCGCCGTCAGCGCCACATTGACCGAAAGCGGCACCAGGCCGAACACATAGGGCAGCGCTTCAAGGCTGCCCAGCGTCACCACAAAACCGCCCACCACTTTCAGCAACACATGGCCGGCGGTCATGTTGGCGAACAACCGGATGGCGAGCGTGAAAGGCCGCGACAGGAAGGACAGAAACTCGATGACCGCCACCAGCGGCAGCACGAACAGCGGCGTGCCCTCGGGCAGGAACAACGTGAAGAAATGCAGCCCATGCCGTGCGAAACCCACCACCAGCACCAGCACGAACACGATCGTCGCCAGTCCCAGCGTCACCGCAATATGGCTCGTCGGGGTAAAGCTGTGCACGAACGGCACCATGCCGAGCAAATTGCACGCCAGCACGAACACGAACAGCGCGAAGATCAGCGGCGCATAACGCAGCCCTTCGCGGCCGACATTCTCGCGCAGCATGTCGGTTATGAACTCGTATATATACTCGACCGCGGCCTGCGCCCGCCCCGGCACCAGCTGCGTGCGCGCGGTGCCGATGAACAGGAAGGCGGCAATCACGAGCATCGCCAGCAGCATCCACAATGCGCTGTTGGTGAACGACAGGTCCTGCCCGGCCACGATGATCGGCGCGCCTATGCGCTCGATCTCGAACTGCTCCATCGGGTTGGCCATGTTACTCCTCATTCTCCGGCTTTTGCCCGGGCGCCTGCTTGCGCAGAACGTTGCGCAGCCCGGTCACGAAACCCAGCAGCAGCAGTCCGATCAATCCCCACGGACCGGTATCGAACTGCCGGTCGATGAACCAGCCGATGAAACCACCCGCCAGCATCGCACCCACGAATTCGGTCGCGACCGACCAGCTGGCACTTTCCGCCCGCTTGGACTCGTCACGCTTTCCCGCTTCGGCCGCTCGTGCCGCCGCGATGCGCCTTGCGAGCGCATCATCAGGCTTGCTGTCATCGGCCAAAATGGGAAAACCCCTGTGGATCACTCTCGAACGCTGCACCCGCGAAACACTCGCCGGCACTGCATCAACACCCGACCAACTGCATGAAGCACCCTGCCAAGCTGTCGGCGCGCGTCTATCCGCCACCCGCCACAGTGTCAACCGCAGCGACCACCGCTGGGCGCCACAATGCTGCAACGCAAAAAGGCGCGTGACCTTTCGGCCACGCGCCTCAAGCGCCTGTCAGAGCCTCTTCGGCTCAGTTGCGGCGTTCGTTCCGGCGCTCCTGGCGCATCTGCTGCCGCTGGACCCGGTTCTGCTGGCGCTGGACCTGGTTGCCCTGCCGCTGCACCTGGTTGCCTCTACGCTCGACCCGGTTGCCCTGCCGCTCCACGCGGTTGCCTTCCCGCGCCACGCGGTTGCCCTGCCGCTCGACACGCGCCCGCTGCCGATCGACCTGCACCTGCTGGCGGTTGAGCCGGCGCTGCTGGCGGATCTGGCCCTGCGGCACCCCCTGACGGGCGATGGCACCACCAATCCGGTTGCCGATTACCGGCCGCTGGGTGACGATGCGCGGCTGCCAATAGGCACGCTGCCGCTGATTCCAGGCACGGCGGGCGCCACGGCGATCATAGACGAAGTTGCCGTTGCCGGGATAATAATAGCCATTGTTCCAGCCAAAGCCCTGCCCGACATAACCGACCGGCACATTGCGGTATCCATAGGGATCACCCCAATACTGATTATAGTCGGCATAACCACCGACGTTGCCATAACCCGGCGCCCGGCCATAAGCATACTGATCGGCACAGGCACCGACGCCCATCGCCGCTATGGCCAGCAGTCCAATTCCGAAAATACGTGCACGCGACATGGCAATCTCCAATCTGTACTTGAAAATCGCATGATTCGATTGAATGAGGGGTGAACCCTTTCAGGCTTCGGCAAGCAATCGTTCCGCCGCCTGCAAGTCCACGCTCACCAGTTGCGATACGCCCGGTTCGCCCATCGTCACGCCATAGAGCCGGTGCATCCGGCTCATCGTCACCGCATTGTGCGTCACGATCAGGAAGCGCGTCGCGGTGTCGGCCGCCATCCGGTCGAGCAGATCGCAGAAGCGCTCCACATTGGCATCGTCGAGCGGCGCATCCACCTCATCGAGCACACAGATCGGCGCCGGATTGGCGAGGAACAGCGCGAAGATCAACGCCGTCGCCGTCAGCGCCTGCTCGCCGCCCGAAAGCAGGGTGAGCGATTGCAGCTTCTTGCCGGGCGGCTGCGCCATGATCTCCAGCCCGGCCTCGAGCGGGTCCTCGGCGTCGATCAGCGCCAGCCGCGCCTCGCCACCGCCGAACAGATCGGTGAACAGCGTCGCAAAATGCCCGTTCACCGCCTCGAAGGTGGCGAGCAGCCGCCCGCGCCCTTCGCGGTTAAGGCTGCCGATCGAGCCGCGCAGCCGCGCGATCGCCGTCTCCAGCTCGGCCTTCTCATGCACGCTCGTCTCCGCCTGCGCGGTCAGCTCCTGCAGCTCGATGTCCGCCCGCAGATTGACCGGCCCCAGCCGCTCGCGCTCGGCCAGCAGCGCCTCATGCGCTTCCGCCAGCGCCGCCGCGTCCCCACCGGACACACCATGCGGGTCGAACGCGAAGCGCCCGGCCAGCAGCGGCGGCGGGCAGCCGAAGCGCTCGCCGCACTGCCGCTCCACCTCGGCGCGAGCCGCCGCGGCATGTTCGGCTTCGGCGCGCACCGTCGCCCGCCGCTCGCGCGCCGCCGCCACCGCCTCGTCCGCCCCACGCGCCGCCACTGCCAGC
>JBBSPR010000124.1:0-8653 GCA_038258615.1 Sphingomonadales bacterium | reverse complement strand
GGGGGGGGGCTCGGGCTTGGGGCGCGGGGGGGGGCGGGGGGGGGGGGGGGCCGGGGGGGGGGGGGCGGGGGGGGGGGCCCCTGGAGGAGCGGTTCGACCTTGTTCTGTGCAACCCGCCCTATGTCGAGGCCGATGCGGTGCTGAGCGTGGAGGTGCGCGATTTCGAGCCGGGGGCGGCGCTGTTTGCGGGGGCGGACGGGCTGGATGATTATCGCACGCTGGTGCCGCAGCTGCCGGGGCTGATGGCGGCCGGCGGGGTGGCGGTGCTGGAGATCGGCTGGAAGCAGGCGGCGGCGGTGCTGGCGTTGGCGGGCGATGCGGGGCTGGCGGGGGTGGTGCGGCAGGATCTGGCGGGGCGCGACCGGGCGCTGGTGCTCAGAGCCCGACCATAGCAAGGGCGGCGGGGTTGCCATAGCGTGCGCCGGCGGTGCTGCCCGGCGGGGCGGCGGCATCGAGGGCCGCCATGTCTTCGGGGGTGAGCGCGAGCGCCGGGGCGCCGGCGTTGTCGATGAGCGTCGTGCGGCGCTTCGAGCCCGGGATGGGCACGACGTGCGCGCCCTTGGCGAGCAGCCAGGCGAGGGCGACCTGTGCGGGCGTAGCTTCATGGACAGCGGCGATGGCGCGGACGGTGGCGACGGCGGCCATGTTGGCATCGTAGTTGGCGCCGCTGTAGCGCGGATCGGTGCGGCGGTAATCGCCTTCGGGGAGCTCTTCGGCGCGGGGTACGCTGCCGGTGAGGAAGCCGCGGCCGAGCGGCGAATAGGGGACGATGCCGATGCCGAGCCGGGCGCAGAGCGGTGCGACCTCGGCCTCGATGCCGCGCTCCCACAAGGACCATCCGCTTTGCAGCGCGCTGATCGGGTGGGTGGCGTGGGCGCGGGCGATGGTGGCGGGGCCGGCCTCCGACAGCCCGAGGTAGCGCACCTTGCCGGCCTGGACGAGCTCGGCCATGGCGCCGACGGTCTCCTCGATCGGCACCGCGGGATCGACGCGGTGCTGGTAGAGCAGATCGATGACATCGGTCTGCAGCCGCTGCAGGCTGGACTCGACGACGGCGCGGATGTTGGCGGGGGAGGAGTCGACGCCGGTCATGCGGCCGTTTTCGATGCGGAAGCCGAATTTGGTGGCGATGGTTGCCTGGTGGCGGCGGCCCTTGAGCGCGGCGCCGATCAGCGCCTCGTTGGCGAAGGGGCCATAGACTTCGGCCGTATCGAGGAAGGTGATGCCGATATCGAGCGCGTGGTGGAGGGTGGCGAGGGCCGCGGCATGGTCCGGACTGCCATACATGGCGGGCAGGCCGGCGACGCCGCTCATGCCCATGCAGCCGAGGCCGACGGCCGAAACGGTGAGGCCCTGGGTGCCGAGGCTGCGCATGTCCATCGCCAAGGTGTAGCGCAACGGCGCGCAGGGGGCTAGGACAGGGACGATAACGGGAAGAACAGATGACGCGCAGATATTTCGGCACCGATGGCATTCGCGGGCTCACCAATACGGCACCGATGACGGCGGCGATGGCGATGCGGGTGGGGCAGGCGGCGGGGCGGCATTTTCTGAATGGCGGCCACAAGCATCGGGTGGTGATCGGCAAGGATACGCGGCTTTCCGGCTATATGATGGAGTCGGCACTCACGGCGGGGTTCACCTCGGTGGGGATGGATGTGACGCTGCTGGGGCCACTGCCGACACCGGCGGTGGCGATGCTGACGCGGAGTTTGCGCGCCGACCTTGGGGTGATGATCTCGGCGAGCCATAACCCGTTCTTCGACAATGGAATCAAGCTGTTCGGGCCCGATGGCTACAAGCTTTCGGATGCGGCGGAGACGGCGATCGAGATGTTGATCGACAGCGATGTTCCGCTGGCCGAGCCGGCGGCGATCGGCCGGGCGCGGCGGGTGGACGATGCGCAGGGGCGCTATGTGCATTTTGCCAAGGCGACATTTCCGGATGACCTGCGGCTCGACGGGCTGAAGGTGGTGATCGATTGCGCGCATGGTGCTGCGTACCGCGTGGCGCCGACCGCACTTTGGGAGCTGGGGGCGGAGGTGGTGGCGATCGGCGTGGCGCCCGATGGCTTCAACGTGAATGCCGATTGCGGATCGACGCATCCGCGCGGGCTGCAGATGAAGGTGCTGGAAACGGGGGCAGACATCGGCATTGCGCTCGATGGCGATGCTGACCGGCTGATCGTGGTCGATGAGCGGGGCCAGATTGTCGATGGCGACCAGCTGATGGCGCTGGTGGTGGGGCGTGCGGCGGATGCGGGCACGCTGAAGGGCGGGGCTCTTGTGGCAACGGTGATGAGCAATCTGGGGCTGGAGCGCTGGCTGGTGGGCCGCGGACTGGCGCTGCACCGGGCCGATGTGGGGGACCGTTATGTGCTGGAGGCGATGCGGGCGCATGGCTGCAACATCGGCGGCGAGCAATCGGGGCATCTGATCCTGGCGGACCATTCGACGACGGGCGATGGGTTGGTGGCGGCGTTGCAGGTGATGGCCGCACTTGTGGCGACGGGGAAGCCGGCGAGCGAGCTGCTGCATCTGTTCGACCCGCTGCCGCAGGTGCTGAAATCGGTGCGCTTTTCGGGAACGCCGCTGGAGCAGGACGGGGTGAAGGCGGCGATTGCCGAGGGGGAGGCACGGCTCAATGGCACTGGGCGGCTGCTGATCCGCAAATCCGGGACCGAGCCGGTGATCCGGGTGATGGCCGAGGGGGAGGACAAAAGGCTGGTGACGGCGGTGGTGGATTCGATCTGTGCGGCGGTGAAGGCGGCATGATTCCTGAAAAGCTCTGGTTCGATGCCGATGCCATGTGGGTGGCGCTGGCTGATGGGCGCACCATGGGCGTTCCGCTGATGTGGTTTCCGCGCCTGCTGGCAGCGACGCCGGCACAGCGCGAGGCTTTCGAGTTGAGCCGGCGCGGCATCCATTGGCCCGAGCTTGACGAGGATGTGTCGGTGGCGGGGCTGCTCGCCGGGCTTGGCGACCAATCGCGGCCGAAGCGGGATGCGGCATGAGCCAGGCACGGGTGCTCATTGTGGCCGGGTCGGACTCTGGCGGTGGGGCGGGCATCCAGGCGGATATCAAGACCGTCACCTGCCTTGGTGGCTATGCGATGACGGCTGTGACGGCGGTGACGGTGCAGAATACGCTGGGGGTTACGGGGATCCATGTGGTGCCGGCCGATGTGGTGGCGGCGCAGATGCGGGCGTGCATCGACGATATCGGCGTGGATGTGGTGAAGATCGGGATGCTGGGGGATGCCGGGCTGATCGAGGCGGTGGCCGAGGTTTTGCGCGGGGTGGAGTGTCCGGTGGTGCTCGATCCGGTGATGGTGGCGACGTCGGGCGATCGGCTGCTGGAGGATGATGCGCTGTGGGCGCTTGTGGAGCATCTGGTGCCGCGCGCCACGGTGATAACGCCCAATCTGCCCGAGCTGATGGAATTGACCGAGACCGAGATCGAGGATGCGGCCGACATGCTGCTGGGGGCGCAGGAATTGCTCGACCGCGGGCCGCGTGCGGTGCTGGCGAAGGGGGGGCATCTGCCCGGCGATCGGCTGACCGACTGGCTGGTGTGGCGCGGCGGGCAGCGGGGATTTTCCGAGGACCGGATCGACAGCCGCGACACGCATGGCACCGGCTGCACGCTGGCGAGCGGGGTGGCGGTGAGCCTGGCGCAGGGGCTGGTGCTCGAGGATGCGGTGGTGCGGGCGCGGGCATTCGTGCGCGAGGGGCTGCTGCGGGCACCGGGGCTCGGAAAGGGCCATGGGCCGCTCGGGTTTTTTCCGTTCGAATGATCATCGGCGTCGATGAGGCGGGGCGGGGGCCCTGGGCGGGGCCGGTGGTGGCGGCCGCAGTGATGCTGCCGGCGCACGGTGTGCCGGGGGTGGGCGACAGCAAGGCGATTTCGGCGAAGCGGCGCGTCGGGCTGGCGGGGGATATTCGTGGTTGCTCGGAAGTGGGGGTGGGGCAGGCGAGTGTCGAGGAGATCGACCGGCTGAACATTTACTGGGCGACGATGCTGGCTATGGAGCGGGCGGTGGCGGATCTGCTGGCGCGGTGTGGGGGCGAGCCGGCGATGGTGCTGGTGGACGGCAACCGGCTGCCGAAGTGGCGCTGGAAGGCGCAAGCGATCGTGGGGGGCGATGCGCTGGTGCCGGCAATCGGGGCGGCGTCGATCATCGCCAAGACGGTGCGCGATGCGATCATGGCCGGGCTCGATGGCGAGTGCGGCGGCTATGGCTGGTGCCGCAACCAGGGCTATGGGACGCCGGAACATGCCGCAGCACTGGCGCGGCTGGGGGTGACGGCGCATCATCGGCGGAGTTTTGCGCCGGTGCGGGCGCGATTGCAGGAGGTTTGAGTCTTTCGGGCAACACACCATTGGTGGGGGGTGCGCAAGGTGCGGGACTCAAGGGGTTGTGGCTGCGCCGGGCTATGTGACGCTTTCATGATTCTCCCAGCGATTCCAAGGGGATTCAGGCTGGGTTGACGGCAGCGAATCGGGTGATTCTATGGGGATTCTCGTTTCAGGGGATTTACCGATGGCCGCCAATCCGAACCGTATCGCGAACGACTGGTTTCCCGCGAACCGGATCATCATGGGGGATTGCATCGCGGCGATGCGCGCATTGCCCGATGGCTGTGCCGACCTGGTGTTTGCCGACCCGCCGTACAATCTGCAGCTGGCGCAGGATCTGCACCGCCCCGAGGGGGGCAAGGTTGCGGCGGTGGATGATGAATGGGACAAGTTTTCGAGCTTTGCTGCCTATGACGCGTTCACGCGCGCCTGGCTGGCGGAGGCGCGGCGCATCTTGAAGCCCGATGGCGCGATCTGGGCGATCGGCAGCTACCATAATGTGTTCCGCATGGGTGCTGCGATGCAGGACGAGGGGTTCTGGATTCTGAACGACATCGTGTGGCGCAAGGCGAACCCGATGCCGAACTTCAAGGGCACGCGCTTCACCAATGCGCATGAGACGCTGATCTGGGCGGCGAAGAGCGAGAAGAGCCGCTATTGCTTCAATTATCACGCGATGAAGGCGATGAACGACGACGTGCAGATGCGGTCCGACTGGCTGTTCCCGATCTGCACCGGCGGCGAGCGGCTGAAGGTGGACGGAGTGAAGGCGCATCCGACGCAGAAGCCCGAGGCGCTGCTGTATCGCGTGCTGCTCGCCTGCACCGAGCCGGGGGATCTGGTGGTCGATCCGTTCTTTGGCACCGGCACCACCGGGGCGGTGGCGAAGCTGCTGGGGCGGCGCTGGATCGGGATCGAGCGCGAGGCGAAATATGTCGAGGTGGCGCAGGCGCGGATAGATGGGCTGCTGCCGCTGGAAGGCGGGATGACGCGAGTGAGCCAGGGCAAGCGCGGCGAACCGCGCGTGGCCTTCGGGGCGCTGGTGGAAGCCGGCTATGTGCGGCCGGGGACGCGGCTGTTTGCGCGGGGCGGAAAGCAGGTGGCGCAGGTGCGGGCGGATGGCAGCCTCGCGATGGGGGACAAGGTGGGGAGCATCCATGCGCTGGGGGCCGCCGCACAGGGGCTGCCGAGCTGCAATGGCTGGACCTTCTGGCATATTGAAGCGGCGGACGGGACGCTGGAGCCGATCGATGTGAAGCGGTCGGCGTGGCGGGCGGAGATGGGGGTGCTGGCGGCTTGAGGGGGCTGTTCGCCGGTGTTCAATTGCGTGGCATGACCGCTTCGACGCGGTAGCCGCGGCCTTCGCAACCGAGCCCCGAGGAGACGGATGCGCCGAGCAGGGTGCCGAATTGTTTCATCAATGTGCTGCCGAGCCCGGGCGCGACACCGGGCGTGCAGCCGATTCCGTCGTCATCGACGATCAAGGTTATTCGGTCCGGCGCGCTGGTGAGGCAGACGTAGATGATGCCGCCCGTGTCACCGGGATAACCATATTTGAGGGCGTTGATCACCAGCTCGCTGCAGAACAGGACGAGGGCTCGCCGCATGCCGGGGGGCAAGGCCAGCGCATCGACATTGACAAGTGCGGTGATCTGCCTTGCCGATCCGAAGATCATGGTCAGGTGGACAACGACGTCGACGAGCAACGGCTTGCACGGCACCGGAACAGATTCGTCGGTTTCCGTGCCGAGCGCATTGTAGGCGCGCGCGAGGAAGCGCGTTGCGCAGATGAGGTCTTCGGGCAGCCATCGGCGCGATGGGTGGCCGGCGACCATTCCGAGGGATGTTGCGAGCTGCGCAAGGTTCCTGGCTCTGTGTACCGCGTCATAATGCCAAAGCGAGTTTACTTCTTCGAAATTCGATTCTTCGTAACGGGTCAATGATTTCAGTTCTGGTGAAAAGGTGTTCAACATCAACTTCTCCACGTGAGCCAAAACGTTTGGCTCATGAAGCGGCACGCTACCAATATTATTGGAATACACTTTATGCCTCCCAAGCATGTTCCGCGGGCGAAGATAGTTATTTTGATGAGGGGAATGTTGATCCAGGTTAATGTCGGTTAAATTTTCCCAATCAGTCGGAATCGTGCTCGAAGCTGACGTAGATTGCCCGCAGCAGGGCGAGTGATTCTTCCATGCGCATGTTGGATTCACCGGTGCGCCGGGCGACTTCGGTTTTGACCTCGCAGGTTGTTTCGATGACCGAGAGGGCCTGGCTGTTGGTGAGCGTTCCGGTTTCGACGAGTGCGTGGAGGGTGCTTTCGGCGAGCAGCAGCGCTGCCTGGCCGTGGGCATCGGGCTCCGATGGGGCCAATACCGGAATGCCTCCGGCGTGGATCTGGTTCATGTGATTGCCGATCGTGTACCGGGCGGCAGCTCCCCTCACAAATTCCTTGAAGGGTCTTCCGGTTGCTGGCGCCCGAAATGGTGTGCCTGCAATGAAGCTGTTATATGCGCATCAGGGCCAGCGAACATGATCGAGGTTAATGCGCTTGGCTGGCATACGCTTATATGAGCGTGGATATACATGTCGAACGCCTTCATCGAACGCCTGCGTGGCCATGCACCTTTGAGTGACGACGAGGTTGGCCTGCTGACGTCGGCGTGCGGCAACATCAGGGAGCTGAAAGCGGGACACCATCTGATCAGGGAGGGTGACAAGCCCGACCCGGTTTTCGTGATGCTGGATGGCTGGGCATGCCGGTACAAGATGCTGCCCGACGGCGGGCGGCAGATCATGGCGTTCATGCTGCCCGGCGATTTCTGCGACGTCCATATCGCGGTGTTGCGCGAGATGGATCATAATGTCGTGACGTTGACGAAATCGCGGGTGGCGTCGCTGCCGCAGGCGCAGATGGAGGCGCTCATCCAGACCCGGCCGGCGATCACCCAGGCGTTCTGGTGGTCGCAACTTGTGGACCAGAGCGTTCTGCGATCGTGGATCGTCAGCATGGGGCGCCGCAAGAGCGTGGAGCGGGTGGCGCATCTGATGTGTGAATTGTACATCCGCATGCACAACATCGGGCTTTCGACAGGCGACCGGTGCGAGATGCCGCTGACGCAGCTTGTCCTGTCCGATGCGCTGGGGCTTACGCCTGTCCATCTGAACCGCGTGCTCCGCGATCTCAAGCAAGCCGGTGTGATGGAGATAAAGGGCGGATCGTTGATCTTGCTGGACCCTGCCAAGCTGGCGCGGATCGCCGGCTTCGATGACAATTACCTGCACAGCCGGGCTGACGTGTTTTTCGCCAGGACGGGGTGAGCCGGGCCGCGCCGACATTGGTTTCGGTTTGGCTGCGGGGGGTGGACGCTGGCGGTGTTGCGTGGTGGGGCGACTTCAGGTATAGAACATAGGATGAACAACGTACCCGCCGACACCGTGCAGGCCAAGCTGGAAATTCTGGCGGATGCGGCGAAATATGATGCGTCCTGTGCGTCTTCGGGCACGTCGAAGCGGAACAGTGCAGGGGGCAAGGGGCTGGGGTCCACGGAGGGGAGCGGGATTTGCCATGCCTATGCGCCTGATGGGCGGTGCATCTCGCTGCTGAAGATTTTGCTGACCAACCGCTGCATCTTCGATTGCCATTATTGCATCAACCGGCGCAGCTCGAATGTGCGGCGGGCGGCGTTCACACCGAAGGAGGTGGTGGAGCTGACGCTGTCCTTCTATCGGCGCAATTATATCGAGGGGTTGTTCCTTTCATCAGGCATCGTGAAATCCTCCGACCATACGATGGAGATGATGGTGGAGGTGGCGCGGAGCTTGCGCCAGGACCATGATTTTCGGGGCTATATTCATCTGAAGACGATCCCCGATGCCGACCCGGAGCTGGTGGCGGCGGCGGGCGGGTTTGCCGACCGGCTTTCGATCAATGTCGAACTGCCCACACCCGCGGGGCTGGCGCGGCTGGCGCCGGAGAAGGATGGCGCGCGGATCGAGGGCTCGATGGGCGATGTGCGGCACCGGATTGCCGACAACCGCGATGCGCGCAAGCGCTACCGGAGCGCGCCTTCTTTTGCGCCGGCCGGGCAATCGACGCAGATGATCGTGGGCGCGGATGCGGCGAACGACAGCGACATCATCACCCGGGCGCGGGGGCTATATGATACGCATGGGCTGCGGCGGGTCTATTATTCGGCGTTCAGCCCGATCCCCGATGCGAGTGCGGTGCTGCCGCTGAAGAGCCCGCCGCTGCTGCGAGAGCACCGGCTGTATCAGTCCGACTGGCTGATGCG
>JBBSPR010000123.1:0-8691 GCA_038258615.1 Sphingomonadales bacterium | reverse complement strand
TCTCGGCAGGAAAATACCTGTCACGGTCCCGCCGCAGCCGGATCAGCCTGCGCACCAGCGTGGCGTCGATGCGGGCCGGATGCGCCGGGGTGCGCGCTTCGGCAGCCAGCCGCGCCAGGGCCGCGGCGATCCGCCCGGCCTCGATCGACAGCGCCGAGATGACCGCCGGATCATCGCCCCGCTCGCGGAAGCCGGCGGCATCGCCGGTGGCAGTGCGCGAGAGCACCATGGCCACCACGTCGCGGGTGTCTTCGGGGAAGACAAAGCCGTTGGCAGTCTTGATGAGCGCAGCCGGCGTTTCGGAATCGACACCGACCACGATCGGCACGCCGCGGGCCGCAAGGGCTGCAACAGGGCCATCGCGCCAGACCAACGCGCAATCGATTCCCGATCCATCGTCGGACCAGGACACGAATTTCCAGCCCGGCCCCTCCGTTAAACGATCAGGATGATCAGTTGCAACGCGCAGCAGCGGTTGATTACCAATTCGGTCGTATCTTATGATGATGTCGCCACTGCTCCCGTCATTTCGGCAAGTAATTGTCTTAAAACTATTGTCGATAGTTTCTACACAAAGGCAAGAGAATTGCTCAACACTGGCTCGTTATCTTTTTGTTAATTTTTGCTGATTTTACAATTGGACGGAGCATGTCGAGATTGGCGCCGAAACCCATCAGGCAACTCGCAGCCCTCATCGGGGGCAGCCCCGCCATTGTGGCGATCCGGTGGGAGATCGAGCAGATTGCCGACAGCGCAGCTTCGGTGCTGATCACCGGGCCTTCGGGCTCCGGCAAGGATGTCGCCGCCGAACTGCTTCATCAGAAGAGCCGCCGCGCCGGCAGTCCCTATGTTGCGCTCAATTGCGCCGCCGTGGCGGCGGACCTGCTCGAGAGCGAGATGTTCGGTCATGAGGCCGGCGCTTTCACTGGCGCCACCAAGGCACGCGTCGGCCGGTTCGAGGGTGCCGATGGCGGCACGCTGTTTCTCGATGAAGTGGGGGACATGCCCCCGGCCATGCAGGCCAAGCTGCTGCGGGCACTTGAAACGCGGGTGATCGAGCGCGTGGGCGGCATGATCCCGATCGCGGTCGAAGTTCGTCTTGTCGCCGCAACCAGCGTCGATCTGCATGCCGCCATCGATCGCGGGATGTTTCGCGCCGATCTCCTCTATCGTCTCGACGTCATACGCATCGAAATGCCGCCGCTTGCCGATCGGCCACAGGATATTCCGCTTCTCATCGAGCATTTCTGCCGCAGCGCGGGCGTGCCGACGATCCGCTTCGGCATGGGGGCGCTGGCGCTGCTGCTCGATCATCCCTGGCCCGGCAATGTGCGTGAGCTCAAGAATTTCGTCGAACGCGCTCGTGCCCGTCACCCCGGGCAGATCATCGACCGCGACACCGTGCCGCGCCTGCTCCGCCCGCGCACTGCCAGCGTCACGCCGGCTCCCGATCCAGCCGCCAAGCCGTGGTACGACCATCAGCGAGACCGTCGGCGCAACCCAGGCGGCCCCCCGTCGTCCGATCATGCCGCCGACGGTGACGGCGCTCCTGCCACCGCGCTGCATGGTCTCGGCGCGATGGCGCTGCCACGCCTAGATTCAGGCCATGCCGTCGATCTTCGGCAGCTGCTTGCCGATCTTGAGCTGGCCTATATTCGCGCGGCACTCGATGCCTGTGGCGGCACCATCGCCGGCAGCGCCCGCCTGCTCGGACTGCAACGCACCACCCTCATCGAGAAGATGCGGCGGCTGCATATCACCCCCAGCGGCTGAGCCATGCTCATCCTCCGCGTGCGTACCAGCTGTCCACCAGCTGCGTAAGCTGCGTGCCCACCGCCTTGGACGATGCCACCAGCACGTCCATTGCCGCAAACTGCCGCACCAGTTGTGCGCGATAAGCCTCCAGCCGGGTTTCTGCGCGCGCCAGCGCTTCGTCCACGGTGCGGCGCTGCCGGTCCAGCCCCTCGGTGGCCGGCGTCGCCAGTCCCGCGATCGCCTGCAGCGCCACCAGCCCCTGCCCGCGGCCATTGCCCGAAAGGCTGGCAAGCAGCGCCTCGGCCTGCGCCTCCTGGTCGGGCGTGATTTGCGCGAAGCGCGCCGCATCGAAGCGCACCGCCCCCTCGCGGGTCACCTCCACCCCCAGGTCGCGCAGCCGCAGCCCGCCCGCACTCGCCACCGGCGCGCTCACCAGCGCCGCCAGCGCCTGGTCCATGGTCCGCGCCGTCGCATCGGCCGCAAGCGGCCCGGCGGGTTCGCCATTGCTGGCGCCGCGGCGAAAATCGCCGATCAACCCGCGCATCGCTCCCAGCGTATCGGCAAAATCGGCCAATGTGGTGGCAAGTGCCGCACGGTCGCGGTTCGCACCGATTGCCAGCCCCTCCGGCCCGGTGGTGCGCTGCAGCCGCAGCCGAATACCGTCGGCAAGCCCGTCGACGAGGTTGGAATCGCGCGTCACCGTCACGCCGTCATAGATCATCACCGCATCGGCCGCGGCGGCGGACAAGCCCAGCGCCCGGTTGCCGCTGGTATAGGCGAAGCCCGCCAGCCCCGGTGCCGCCACATCCTCGGCGGCACTCACCACAAAGCCCTGGGCAGCGCCCTCCTTGCCGCGCAGCACCAGGCTGAAGCCATTGCCGGCGTTGACGATCGACGCCGTCACCGCCCCACCCGACGCGGCGTTGATGGCATCGCGCATCCCCGCCAACGTGTTGTTCTCCGGGCCGATGACAACCGAGAAATCGGCCTCGGCGCCACCGGCGGCAAAGCTGAAGTCGCCGCCACCCAAATCGGTGCGTCGCCCGAACACGACGTTGAGGCTGCCCTGCCCCACCGGCGCATCCAGTGCCGCCACCGCCGGCGCCACAAGCCGCTGCCCGGCTGCAAGCTGCTCGACCACCAGCGACGCCTCGAACGCCGCCGGCGGCCCCAGCCCGGCCCGCTCCACCCGCACCGCGGTGTCGCTCGCCTGCGGCTGCAGCCCGAAGGCGCCGCTGCGCACCCGCTCCTGCAACGATCCGGCAATTGCACCCAGCGCATCGCGCAGCTGCCCCAGCGCATCGACACGGCTGTTCAGCACCGCCCGCCGATCATCGAGCGGCGTCGTCTGCGCCGTCCGCTGGGCGGCAACCAGATCCTCGATCACCTGGCGGCTGTTGATGCCCGCGCCCACGCCAAGCTGGCTGATGATGTCGGTCGTCATGGGTCCTACAACGGCAGCGGCATGCCGGGCTTGCGCCGCGCACCCGTCTCGTCGAAATCGAAATCGGGCGGCACCTCCACGGGTGGAACATCATCGCGGTCCGCATCGACCCGCATCACGAACGCCAGCACGGTGGCGACGGCGATGTAGAGCTCCTCGCGCACCCCCTGCCCCACCCGGCCCGTGAAGAACAGCGCGCGCGCCAGCCTCGGCGAGCGCACCACCGGCCGCCCGAGCTGCTGCGCCACGGCGATGATCGCCTGCGCCACCTCCTCACGGCCCTTTTCGATCAGCACAGGCTCGGCATCCTCGCCGGGGCGGTAGCGCAGCGCCACCGCAAAATGTGTCGGGTTGACCAGCACTACCGAAGCATCGGCGAGCGTGCCCTGCAGCCGCCGCCGCGCCGCTGCATATTGCGCCCGGCGGATCGCCGCCTTCAGCTCGGGCGCACCATTGTCCTGCCGGCTTTCGCGCTTCACCTCGTCGAAGCTCATCATCAGCTTTCGCTCGCGGCTCCACCAGCCGAGTGCGGCGTCCACCATCGCCACCACCAGCATCGCACACGCACCTGCCCCGAGCAGCCGCACCACCGCCGCACCGACCACCGACAGCCCCCCTGCACCCTCGCCAGCCTCCGCCAGCTGCCCCACCAGCGGCACCACCACCACCGCCCCGGTCCCGCCGATCACCACCAGCTTGAGCAGTGCAGTGCCGGCCCCGATCAGGCCCTGCACCGAGAAAATCCGCTGCAATCCCTTCAATGGGCTCAGCCGGCTCAGCTTGGGTGCAGCAAGCCCCAGCGACACATGCCGCGCGGCCGCCTGCGCCAGCCCGCCGCTCACCAGCAACACCGCCGCCGCCAGCAGCACCGGCCCCTGCCACGGCACATGGCCGATCCCGAAGCTCACCATGTCATCTGCCGATACCGCGGCACCGGCCCCAGCCAGCATTTCTGCCAGAAAGCCCGCGAGCCCCCACCACAGCCGCTCGCCCGCCACCGTCACCAGCACCGCCGCCACCAGCATCGCCGCCGCCGGGCCGATCTCGCGCGGCTGCCAGACATTGCCCTCCTTCAGCGCATCTGCCCGGCGCTTCGGCGTCGCCGGCTGGGTCTTTTCGCCCTCGCTCATCCGACGAGCACCGCCGCAGTCTCAAGCGTCACCCGCGCCCGCTGCACCAGACCTTCCAGCAGCAGCGGCAGCGCCCAGACGAGCAGCATCAGCAGCAGCGGCGGCCCGACCGCCAGCGCGCCCAACTGGGGTGCGGCGCGCACTGCCAGCGCCACCAGCAGATTGCCGACCAGCAAAAGCCCCACGACCGGCAGCGCCATGCGCAGCGCGCCCCCGAACATCACCCCTCCATAGGCCGAAAGCTGCCCCAAAGTGACCGTCTCTACCCCCTGGATGCCCCCCGACATCAGCTCCAGCAGCCGCAAATGCCCGTCTGTCGAGAGCCAGGCGAGCGCCATCACCGCCCCGTAGAACTGCCCGAGCACCGACACGTTTCCGGCTGCGGTCGCAAAGCTGGCAAAGCCCAGTCCGATGATGCTCGCCGCCGCCTCGCCCGCCATGCTGGCCGCCGCAAACGCCGTCGCCAGCGCCAACACGGCCAGCAGCCCGGCCAGCACCTCGCCCGCCAGACTGTCCGGCGCGAGCATTTCCGGCGCCGGCCCCAAGCTGCGGAACACCGCCATCGCCCCCACCACCGCCAGCCGCGCGGACCATGGCAGCGCAGCCCCGGCGAGCGGCGGCAGCAGCGCCATCATCACCATCGGCCGCACGCCCGCCAGCGTAAATGCCAGCAGCGCCGCCATCGGATCAAAGGCCGGCAGCGGGATCAACGGATTGCCCCCACCATGTCGATCAGCCCCGATTCCAGCAGGTTGGCCAGCCCGCGCATCACCCGCTCGCCCGCCAGCACCAGCATCGTGACCAGCGTCAGCAGCTTTGGCAGGAACGACAGGCTCTGCTCGGAAATCGACAGGATCGTCTGCACCAGCCCCACCACCACCGCCACCACCAGCACCGGCACGAGGAAGGTGAGCGCGCCGGTGGCGAAGATCTGCACGGCATCGCGGGTGAGTGCGGCCATCATCCGGTCATCGGGCATGTCGGCAGCGAGTTGCACGAGCAGCCGCATCATCCACCTCCAAAACTCCAGGCGAGTGCGCCGAGCACCAGCGACCAGCCATCGACCATCACGAACAGCGCCAGCTTCACCGGCAGGCTCACCGTGGCCGGCGACACCATCATCATCCCCATCGACATCAGGATCGACGAGATGATGAGGTCGATGACGAGGAACGGCAGGTAGATGACGAACCCGATTTGCAGCGCGGTCTTGAGCTCGCTCGCCACGAAGGCCGGCAGCACCACCGGCAGCGGCACGTCATCTGGCGCGGCGAACGGCCCGGCGCGCGCGATCTCGGCGAACTTGCGCAGGTCAGCCTCGCGCGTCTGGCCGAGCATGAAGCCCTTCAGTTCGTCGCCAGCGCGGCCCAGCGCCACCTCGGCAGGAATCTGCCCGTCCATCAAGGGCTTGTAGGCGCCGTCATGGATGCGCTCGAGGCCCGGCCGCATGATGAACACCGTCATCAGCAGCGCAATGCCCACCAGCAGCTGGTTGGGCGGGCTTTGCCCCAACCCCAGCGCCTGCCGCAGAATGGCGAGCACGATGACGATGCGGGTGAAGCATGTCATCATCAGCAGGGCCGCCGGCAGCAGCGTCAGCGCCGACATCACAAGCAGGATCTGGATGGCCCCGCTCAGGCTCGGCACCGCCGACGGCAGCCCACCGGGCAGCGACGGCACCGACTGTACCATGATCAGCGACAGGCTCATGGCCTGGGCTCGATCGCCGCCGTCGCCAACTCGGCCTCGGCCAGGCGCACCAGCCCGCCGCGCGCCTGCCCCAGCAACAATCTTCGCCCCCCGAACTCCACCACCAGCAGCCGCGATCCCGGCCCCAGCGGCAACAGCTGCACGATGCGGGCATGGCGCCGGGCATCGGCGGCCTTCACCATGCCCGTCAGGCGGTCACGCCATGCAGAAAGGGCTGTCACCCCGCCGCACCCGCAACGATTTCAATGAGTTTCACGCCAAAGCGGTCACCGATCGTCACGATCTCGCCGCGTGCGATCAGCCGGTCGTTGATGAGCACATCCACCGGCGCATCCACCCGGCGATCGAGCGTATGCACCGCACCCGGCTGCAGGGCGAGCACATCCCGCAGCGGCAGCCGCACCGCCCCGACTTCGACCGAAAGCCGCACCGAAATGCCCCCGAAGGCGCCCAGTGCCAGCCCTGCGGCCTGCTCTTCATCGGGATACAAGCCCCCTGGATTCATGGCATTCATGTCCGATCTCCCATGCGTTCGATATCGATCCTGAGCAGCGTCGCGGCCTGGCGCCCATCGGGCAGCGGTTCGAGCGTGGCGGCGCCGATGCCATGGTCCCCCAGCCGCAGCTGCATCTCGCGGACCGGCTGGATGGCCAGCACCTGGCCTTTGTGCAGCGGCAGCAAGGCGTCGAGGCTCATCCTGGCTGAGGCCAGCTCGACCGTGATGCGCATCGGCATTGCTGCCAGCTGCGCAGCAAGTGCTGGACTGGCAGGCTGCGGCAGCAGCGCGGCGCGCGGCGGCGCCTGAAGCAGGATCACGTCCTCCACGGCACCACTGCCCGATCCCAGCGTCACCAGCACCGCAAGCTGGTCGAGATCGTCGGGCCAATCGGGCACTGCCGCAGCGGCGGCGGCGAGCAACTGGTCACGAAAGCGGCTCCACGTGGCACCGGCCATCCCGCCGCGGACTTGAGCAGCATCGGCGCTGCCCCCGAGCCGCAGCGACAGCCAGTGTTCCGAGAGCCGTTGGCCGCCACCCACCTCCGCCGCCTCGGTCTCTTCGCAATTGGCAGGAAGAACCTGCACTGGCCGCCGCAGCAGCCGCTCGATCGCGACCCCCACAGCCAATACGAGCGGCGCCGTGTCGGCCATGCTGGCGGTACCTTGCGCGGCTGGTGGCAGGAACGGCTCGGGCCACGGCATCTCGGCGGCAGCTTCGGAGCGGATGCGCAGTTCGCTCACTGGACGACCAGCGACGTGAAGAACACTTCATCGACCGCGCCGGCAACGCCGCGAGCGCGCAGGACGGCGTTGATGGAATCGCGCACTTGCACCCGCATGACGTCCTTGGCGGCCCGGTCAGCGACATCGGCCTCGGTCGCTTCGCCGAGCACGCCGAGCACGGCGGAGATGATGGCGGGCTTGTGCTGTGTCGCGGCGGCGACGACCGCCGGCCCTGCGGTGGTGCCCACCGACAGCCGGACTTGCAAATAGCGCCCGGTATCGACGAGGTTGGATGTGAACGGGGTGTCGATCTCGACATATTCGATCGGAAGCGAAGGTGCCGCCGAGGGTGCTGCATGGCTGGTTTCTCCAGCTTTGCCAGGCAGATAGGCACCGCCGAACTTGAGCACGCCGACGGCGGCACCGAGCCCTGCAGCGCCGGCTGCGAGGATGAAGGCGAAACCCAGGCCGACGCCCTTGAGCATGCCGGCCTTGCCCGGCTTGGCGGGCGGCGCTTCCTTTGGTTTTGCGTCGGCCATACGGATCTCCGGATTTAGGCAAAGCGGTCGGGTGCGAGACTGCGGCGTGCGTCATGCAACACGATGTCATCGACGGCCGGCCGCCATGTGGTTGCAGCGGGTGGCGGCGGCTCGCGGCGGCTGCGGCCGTCGGGTGTGCTGCCATGCTGGCCCGCCATGTCCTGCGGTCGAGGACGAGGTGTTTCTTCTCCGTGGTTTACGGGCGTTTCCTGAAGTGGTGTCACAGTCACGGACAGGGCGTCCAGACGCAGGCCCTGGGCTTGCAGGGCTTCGGCGAGAACGGTTCGGCCGGCTTCCAGCGGGGGGGCGGCGCTTGGCTGGACCAGCATGCTGACGCGGACGGCACCTTCCTCGGCGCTTTCGACAGCCAGGCGGATGGCGCCGAGGCGTTGGGTTTCGATCGTCGGGCCTGGGGGAGGTTCGGCGATGGCGGGGGGTGCAGGGCGCGGCAGGCTTTCGGTGGATGCAGCGCGTGGCGCGGGTGCCGGGATGGGGTCGGATGGCGGCGGCAAGGGTGTTTCGGCCTCGAGGGGTGGCTGGACAATTTCCGTTGCAACGACAGGCGCTTGCGGGGATTCAGGATCAGGGTTGGCGGGGCGGGGCAGCACGGCCTGCAGCATTTCGAACCGGGGTTGCGCGGGGTTGGCGATCTGCGGCTGCGGAGGGAGATCGGGCGAAGAGGCAGCGTGCGTCGGCTCATCGAGGCCCGGGGTCTGGTGTGCCTGGGTGACAACTGGCGCTGCGGATTTGTCCGGCCGGGTTGTGGCTGGCATCTGCGGTGGCGCAATCGGCCGTTCGGCGGGCAGGAGCGGTACGGCAAGGGTCGGCTCGGGCGGCTCGGAGGGGTCCGCCCGGGGTGTGCGGAGGGTCGGACGGGGTGCTCGCGGGGGTG
>JBBSPR010000122.1:0-8738 GCA_038258615.1 Sphingomonadales bacterium | reverse complement strand
GGACGGCCAGCCACAATGGCTGAAGCGCGCCTCGGCGTGCTCATCTCGGGCCGCGGCTCGAACATGGCCGCGCTGCTCCACGCATCGCGGATCATGCCCGATTGCCCCTATCAGATCGTGCTCGTCGCCGCCAACGACCCGGAGGCACCGGGGCTCGCAATGGCCGCCGCCGAGGGCATCGCCACCTTCGGCCACTCACATCAAGGGCTTGGCCGCGCCGCTTTCGACGCCATCATCGAAGCCGAACTCCATCGCCACGGCGTCACCCATGTGGCACTCGCCGGCTATATGCGGCTGCTCTCGCCCGGCTTCGTCGAACGCTGGGCCGGCCGCTGCTTCAACATCCACCCATCGCTGCTGCCGGCCCACAAGGGCCTCCACGTCCATGAAGCCGTGCTGGCGGCCGGCGAAACCGAGTCGGGCTGCACCGTCCATCTCGTCACCGCCGAACTCGATGGGGGGCCGATCCTCGGTCAGGCGCGGGTCGCGGTGCTGCCCGATGACACGCCCGAAAGCCTTGCCGCGCGCATCCTCATCGCCGAGCACCAGCTGTATCCACGCGTGATCGCCGAGCACCTCCGCACCGCGTCAGACCCCCTGCCCCGCCTGCGCCAACTCGCGCTCGCCCTGCCGGAAGCCGCCGAAAAGCTCTCGCACGGCGCCCCCGGCTTCTTCGTCCAGGGTGGCAAGTTCTTCGCCTATTTCTCTGATAACCATCACGGCAACGGCATCACCGCGCTGCTCGTCAAGGCCAGCGGCGTCGAGGAGCAGGCGATGCTCATCGAGCAGGACCCCGAGCTGTATTTCCGCCCCGCCTATTTCGGCCCCGCCGGCTGGATCGGCATCCGCCTCGATGCCAGCACCGATTGGGAGATGATCGGCCGCCGCCTCGATTACAGCTGGCAGGCCTCCGCCCCGCGCCGGCTGCTGCGGCTTGTCACCGGCCAATAAAAAAGCCCCGGCGCAAACCGGGGCCTTTCAATCGCCTGCGCCGAAGGGCTCAGGCAGCGATTTCAGTCTGCGCAAAGAAATAGGCGATCTCGATAGCGGCATTCTCGTCCGAATCCGAGCCATGCACGGTGTTGGCTTCGATCGACTCGGCCAGCTCCTTGCGGATGGTGCCGGCATCGGCGTTGGCGGGGTTGGTGGCGCCCATGATCGCGCGATAGGCGGGAACCGCATCCTCGCCCTCGAGCACCTGCACCACCACCGGGCCGGAGATCATGAACGCGACCAGCTCGCCGAAGAAGCCGCGCTCGCGGTGAACGGCGTAAAAGCCCTCGGCCTCGGCCTGGGTCAGTTGCAGGCGCTTCTGCGCAATAATGCGCAGGCCGGCGCCTTCGATCATGGCATTCACCTTGCCGGTGATGTTGCGGCGCGTCGCGTCGGGCTTGATGATCGAAAAGGTGCGGGTGACCGCCATGGGGATTTCCTGTCTTCTGGGTGGGGATTGCGGGCGCTTTAGGCAAAGATGCGCGTTCAGGCAACCTTCTCGAACCGCCCGCCGCTCCCCTCGCGCCAATAGGCGGGCTCCATGCCGGGCAACGCCTTGACCGTCCGCCACCGCGCCCGCGCCGTCTCCAGCTCGTTCTCGCCGAACAGGAACGCAGCCCGCCTCAACCCATCGAGCGCGTCGGGAAGATCATCGCCGATCTGCATCAGGAAATCCGCACCATTCGCCGCCGGCCAGTCGGTCCCGAGCAACACCGGCTGGCCCGCCACCCGCTCGGGCGCCAGCACATCGGCGCGGCCATGGGCCACGAAGCTGGCAGGCGAAATCGCCCACAGCAAGGCATCGAGCCGCTCCAGCAGCGCCGCATCGCTGCTCCGCACCAGCAGCCGGTGGCCGGCGTCCAGCGCCTTCACCACAAGCTGCGGCAGCACCGCCTCCACCGGCCGGGTGAGCAGCTGGTAGAAGCCGATGATCATCGCTCAGTCACGCATCTCGAAATTGTCCGCCACGAAGCGGTCGAGCAGCCGCACGCCGAAGCCGGTGGCGCCCTTGTCCACCAGCGGCAGCGCCTTGGAGGTCCACACCACGCCGGCCACATCGAGATGCGCCCATTTCACGCCAGGCTTGATGAAGCGCTTGATAAACTGTGCGGCCGTGATCGACCCGCCCTCGCGCGGCCCCACATTCTTCATGTCGGCGATATCGCTATTGATCGCCTTGTCATAGGCCTCGCCGAGCGGCATCCGCCACAGCTTGTCGCCCACCGCACTGCCCGCTGCGGTCAGCTGTGCCGCCAACCCGTCGTCGTTGGAGAACAGCCCGGCATATTCGGTGCCCAGGCTGACGATGATCGCCCCGGTCAGCGTCGCAAGATCAACGATCACCTCGGGCTTGTAGACCGTCTGCGCCCAGGCGATGACGTCGCAGAGCACCAGCCGACCTTCGGCATCGGTGTTGATCACCTCCACCGTCTGCCCGTCCATCGTGCGCACCACATCGCCGGGACGCTGGGCATTGCCATCGGGCATGTTCTCGACCAGCCCGACGATGCCCACCACATGTGCACGCGCCTTGCGCGCTGCCAGGGCGTGCATGGCACCGGTCACGGTGCCGGCACCGCCCATGTCCCACTTCATGTCCTCCATGCCGCCGGCAGGCTTGATCGAGATGCCGCCGGTGTCGAAGGTCACGCCCTTGCCGATCAGCACCACGGGGGTGGTCTCCCCCTCGAGCCCGTTCCAGCGCATGGCGAGGATGCGCGGCTTGCGCACCGAGCCCTGCGCCACGCCGAGCAGCGCCCCCATGCCGAGCGCTGCCATCTCGGTCTCGTCGAGCACAGTCAGCTCCACGCCCAGCGCCGCCAGGTCCATCGAGTGCTCCACGAAGCTCTCGGGATAGATGATGTTCGCCGGCTCGCTCACCAGCGCCCGGGTACGCGCCACGCCATCGGCAATGCCTGAAAGCGGCGCGAAAAATGCCTCGGCCCCCTCTGCGCCGACGAGGTCGATGGCGGTCAGCGTCGGCTTGGCCTTGGGCTTCACCGTCGTGCGATATTTGTCGAAGCGCCAGCCGCGCAGCTTCGCTCCCATCGCCACATGTGCTGCGGCCTGGCCGAGCGGGATGGCACCCACCACGCCTGCCATGTCGATCCGTACCCGCTCCACCCCGCTGGTGATGAAGCGGCCCACAATCGCCGCGCCGATCTTTTCGAACACCGCCGCATCGGCCTTGTCCGCCGGCCCGGTGCCCACCACCAGCAGCCGCGCTGCCTCGATGCCGGCGGGCGCCATGATCTCCACCAGCGCCGCGGCATCGCCCTCGAAGCGCCCCGCGGTGAGCGCCCGCAGCAGCGCGCCGCTGCCCGCCTTGTCGATGGCGGCGGCGGGGCCGGTGAGCGTCCCCTCCTTCATGGCTGCAGCCTTCATGTCCGCCGCGTTCACCAGCACGACATGCGCCTGCGGTGCCGCGCTGGCCGAAAAGCCGATCTCGATCATGTGTTCACTGCTCACTGAAACCAAATCCCCACGTCAAAGCCCTTGCATGGGCTTATGCCGCCCGACTGCCACCTGTCCAACCGCAAATGGCCACAGCACGGCGGTGGTGGACGCACGGCAAAGCCCTCGCTAAGGCTCGCCGCGTGGACGTTCGCCCCTCGCCCCGCCTGTGTTCGCTGCGTCCCGCCCTGCTGGCGTCGGTCGTGCTCGCGCTGCCTGTATCCCTGCACGCGCAGGATGTCCGGCCTGTGCCTGTCTCCCCCGGCGCCGCCGGCAATGTCATCGCGCAACCCAGGGATGGGGGCGATGTAATCGCGCAACCAAGGGATGGGGGCGATGTAATCGCCCCGGGCGACATCATCGAATTCGGCGCGGACCAGATGGAGGTCGATGAAACCGGGGACATCGTCAGCGCCGCCGGCGCCGTCGAATTGCGCCGGGATGCCTGGCGGCTGACTGCCGACCGGATCGAATACAACCGCGCGACCGGCGCGGTCGCGGCGCGCGGCAACGTCGTCAGCATCGATCCCGAAGGCAACCAGCTGTTTGCCGAGAGCCTCGATCTCACCGATTCGCTCCGCGATGGCGCCATCGAGAACCTGCTGCTCGTGCTCAACGATGGCGGCCGGCTGGCGGCGCGCGGGGGATCGCGCAATGGCCGGCTCATCACGCTGCGCCGCGCCGTCTATTCGCCCTGCGCCGTCACCGATTCCGAAGGCTGCCCGCAGGAGCCGGTCTGGAAGCTGCTCGCCACCCAGGTCCGCTACGATACCGATCGCCACCGCATCAGCTACAAGAATGCCCGGCTGGAGATGTTCGGCATCCCCATCCTCTACCTGCCCAATTTCTCGCATCCCGATGGCGAGGCCGAGCGCGTGTCGGGGCTGCTCATACCAAACATCAAGTTCCAGCGGCAGCTCGGGCTCGGGCTCGGGCTGCCGTTCCACCTGGCGCTGGCGCCGGACCGTGATGTCACCCTCACCCCCTGGCTCTACAGCGGTGCGGCACCGGCCATGCAGGTGCAGGCGCGGCGGCTGTTCGGCGGCGGCCCGGTGCAGGTCGATGCCTTTTTCACCTACGCCCGGCTTACCGAGTTCGCGCCCGACAATGTCACCGAGATCGACCGCGGGGATCGTTTCCGCGGCTATCTCGGCGTCAAGGGGCGCTTCCAGCACAGCAGCAGCTGGCGTTCCACCTTCTCGTTGCGGCTCACCACCGACGATACCTTCAATCGCCGCTATGATCTGGATTTCGACGATACCTTGCGCTCGATCTATTCGCTCGAACGTTTCGGCAACGACAGCTATTTCTCGGTCTCCGCCCTCGCCTTCCAGGGCCTTCGCGTCACCGACATGCCGGGCGAAATGCCCTTCGTGCTGCCGGCCATCGAATATGATTGGCGGCCGTCAGATCCGGTGCTGGGCGGCCGGATGCATGTCGGCGCCAATTCGCTGGCGCTCACCCGCACCGATGGCCAGTCGATCCAGCGCGCCCTCGCTTTCGCAAAATGGGATCGCAGCATCTACACATCGCTCGGCCATCGCATCACCGGCACGGCCCTGCTGCGCGGCGACATCTACAATGTCATGGATCCACAGCTCGCGACGCTGCCCGAATATGCAGGCGACCGCGGCCTCAACAGCCGCGCCATCCCCGTCGCCGCAATCGATGTCGAATGGCCCTTTGCCGGCAATGCCTTTGGCGGCAACCAGACGATCACGCCGCGCGTGCAGTTCGTGCTCAAGCCCAACCAGAACAACGCCGGCTTCCCCAATGAGGACAGCCGCGCCATCGAGCTCGAGGACATCAGCCTGTTCGAGCTCAACCGCTTCCCCGGCTACGATCAGTTCGAGGGCGGATCACGGGTCACCTATGGCGTCGGCTACACGCTCGATCGCCCCGGCGTGGCGCTGCGCACCGAAATCGGCCAGAGCTGGACCTTCGCCACCGACCAGATCGGCCGTGCGGGTGATTTTCCGCCCGGCACCGGGCTCGATGACCGGCTTTCGGATTTCGTCGGCCGCACCAACCTCAAGCTCGGCGGGCTTTTCGAGATCACCCATCGTTTCCGTCTCGATCGAAACAGCTTTGCCGTGCGCCGCAACGAAGTCGATATCGCCATCGGCAACCAGCGCACCTATGCCACGATCGGCTATCTCCGGCTCAACCGCGAGGTGGCGCTCGAAGACCTTGAGGACCGCTCCGAGCTGCGCGCCGGCGGCCGCGTGGCCTTTGCCCGCTTCTGGTCGCTCTATGGCTCGGCGATCGTGGATCTCACCACGCGCCGCGACAATCCGGTCATCGGTGGCGACGGTTTCAGCTTTGTCCGCCACCGCATCGGCGCCGAATATGAGGATGAATGCTTCCGCTTCGGCCTCTCCTGGCGGCGCGACCTGATCTCGGATCGTGATTTCCGCGCCGGCAACACCTTCCAGCTCACTCTGTCCTTCAAGACACTTGGACGCTGACCAGACCGCTTAACCGGCAATTCAGCCTGCCGACGTTAACCGCCGCTTTGCGCCTTCGCCGCGGTTGCGCTAGAGCGGCGCTGAGAGGAACTCCGACCCGATGCCAATGTTTCGCCCTTCCCTGTCCGCTGTCGCCATTTCGCTCGGGCTGGCCGGCATGCTCGCGACACCGGCTGCCGCCCCGGCCCAGCTCGCCGATGCCCCCACGACAGGGATCGATTTCTCAGGTCTCGCCGAAATCTCGGTCCTGGCACCGTCCGATCCCACGCTCCGCAAGGCGCAGGCCATCGTCAACGGCGATGTGATCACCGACACCGACATCGACCAGCGACTGGCGCTGGTCATCGCTGCCAACGGCGGCCGGGTCGATGAGGCGGAGCGGCCGCGGCTGCGGCTGCAGGTGCTGCGCAACCTCATCGACGAAAAGCTGCAGGTGCAGGAAGCCGTGTCCAACGATATCCGCATCGCCGATGCCGAAATCGAGGGCGCCTATGCGCGCGTCGCCCAGAACTTCAAGCGCACCCCCAGCGAGTTCGAACAATATCTGCGCGACGCCGGCTCGTCGCCGATGTCGATCAAGGCGCAGATCATGGGCGAGCTCGCCTGGTCGCGCGTGCTGCGCCGCAAGGTCGAGCCGATGGTCAATGTGGGTGATGACGAGGTGCAATTGCTCATCGATCGCCTCAACGCCGCCAAGGGCAAGGACGAGTTCCATGTCGGCGAGATCTTCCTCGCCGCCACGCCCGAAACCGAGCCGCAGGTGATGGCCGATGCCGCGCGCATCGTACAGCAGGTCCGCGCCGGCGCGTCCTTCGTGGCCTATGCCCGGCAGTTCTCGGAAGCCTCCAGCGCCGGTGTCGGCGGCGATCTCGGCTGGGTGCGCGCCGAGCAGCTCAACGACAATGTGGCCGCAGTGGTGACGACCTTGTCACCCGGCAACCCGACTGCGTCGATTTCGGAGCCGATCAGCGTGCCCGGCGGCATCGCCATCATGGCGCTGCTCGAAAAGCGCCAGGTGCTCGCCGCCGATCCCAACGAGGCGCTGCTGTCCCTCAAGCAGATCTCGCTACCGCTGCCCCCCACCACCACACAGGATGAGGCGCGCGCCCTTGTCACCCGGTTCCAGACCGCCACCCAGGCGATGGGCGGCTGTGGCCGCGCCGATGAAGTGGCGCGCGGGATCGGCGCTGAAGTGGCGACCAACGATGCCATCAAGCTCAAGGATCTCCCGGAAGCGTTGCGCGAGATCATGGGCAACCTCTCCATCGGCCAGGCAACCCCGCCCTTCGGCAGCCTGCAGGAGGGCCTGCGCGTGCTGGTACTGTGCGGGCGGGACGACAGCGCCGTGCAGGCCGCCGCACCCAATTTCGACCAGATCTATGCCCAGCTCAACGAGGAGCGCGTCAACATGCGCGCCCGCCGGTACCTGCGCGATCTGCGGCGGGATGCCATCGTCGATTATCGCTGATGCCGGGGGTGGCACTGCCCTTTCCGATCGCCGTGTCGCTCGGCGATCCGGCCGGCATCGGCCCGGAAGTGCTCGCCAAGGCCTGGGATGCCCGCGCTGCCGAGCACCTGCCGCCGTTTTTCGCCATCGGGGACCGCCGAGCCCTTGCTGCGGTCTGGTCCGGCCCCGTCGAGACCCTCGAAGACCCCCGCGATGCCCTCTCCGTGTTCCCGCGCGCCCTGCCGCTGGTGCAGGTCGATGATCCCGGTGACCTCGTTCCCGGCCGTCCCAATCTCGCCGGCGCGCGCTGCGCGCTGGACAGTCTGGAGCTTGGCGTCGGCCTCACCCGCACCGCCATGGCCTCGGCGCTCGTTACCGGCCCGGTGAGCAAGGCGCAGCTCTACCAGATCGGCTTCACCTATCCGGGGCAGACCGAATTCGTCGCCGAACGCTGCGGCGTGGCGGCGGCACGGGCAGTGATGATGCTCGCCGGCCCCAGCCTGCGCACCGTGCCCTTGACCGTGCACGTGCCGCTCGCCGATGTGCCGCGCCTCATCTGCAAGGAACTGATCATCACCCGTGCGCGCGTGCTGTGCCGCGCACTCCAGCGCGATTTCGGCATCGAGCATCCACGCCTCGCCGTTGCCGGCCTAAACCCCCATGCCGGGGAGAAAGCCACCATCGGCCGCGAGGAAGCCGAGATCATCATCCCTGCCATTGCCGAGCTGCAGGCCGGTGGCATGAACATCGTCGGGCCGCTAGCGGCGGACACCATGTTCCACGCCGCCGCGCGCCAGCACTATGATGCAGCCCTTTGCATGTATCACGATCAGGCGCTCATCCCGATCAAGACGTTGCACTTCGACGATGGGGTCAACACGACGCTCGGCCTGCCGATCGTCCGCACTTCGCCCGATCATGGCACCGCATTCTCCATTGCCGGCACCGGCCAGGCCACCCCGGGCGCGATGATCGCCGCCATCCGCCTCGCCGGCGAGTGCGCCGCGCGCCGGCTGCTCGCCGCCAACGCTGCGGCAGCGGCGGCTTGAGCCTCGACACGCTGCCGCCGCTGCGCGATGTCATCGCGCGGCACGGCCTGAATGCAAAGAAATCGCTCGGCCAGAACTTCCTGTTCGATGGCAATCTGCTCGATCGGATCGCCCGCGTTCCCGGCCCCCTCGAACGCCGCACCGTCTATGAAGTCGGCCCCGGCCCCGGCGGCCTCACCCGCGCGCTGCTCCGCGCCGGCGCCAATGTCGTCGCCGTCGAGCGCGATGACCGCGCCATCCCGGCACTGGCCGAGCTTGCCGAGGCCGCCGGCGGCCGGCTGAGCGTCGTCGATGCCGATGCCATGACCGTGGATGCCGCTTCGCTTG
>JBBSPR010000121.1:0-8757 GCA_038258615.1 Sphingomonadales bacterium | reverse complement strand
TGGCGCTTGGTGCCGACGAAAAGCACCTTGCCGCCGGCCTGCACCGTCGCCTGCACGAAATCGAGCGCGCGCGCAAAAAGCGGTACGGTCTGCGAAAGATCGATGATGTGAACGCCATTGCGATCACCGAAGATGTAGGGCTTCATCTTCGGGTTCCAGCGATGGGTCTGGTGTCCGAAATGCGCGCCAGCTTCGAGAAGCTGCGACATGGATACGACGGGTGCCGCCATGGAATATAACCTCCGGTTAGACCGCCGCGGGGAAGTGAACGGGAAGCCCGCCACCGGATATGGCCCCCGCGTGGGGATTTGTTGCGTGGAAGCGCGCCTCTATGCGAGCACGCGCTTCCCGTCAAGTTGGGCAGTCAGGCTCAGTTGCCGACAGTCACCTTGAGCAGCTTGCCGTTCGCATCGTCGGTCAGCAGATAGAGCTCGCCCGCAGGCCCCTCGACAACATCGCGGATCCGCGCGCCACGGTCTTTCAGCAGCCGCTCCTCGCCCACCACGCGGTCGCCATTGAGCACCAGCCGCACCAGTGCCTTGGACGACAGCCCGCCGACGAAGACATTGCCCTTCCACTCGGCCGCACCGCGTCCCGAATGGATCGTCATGCCCGAGGGCGAGATCACCGGATCCCAATAATAGACCGGCTGCTCCATGCCCGCCTTCTGCGTGATGCCGGCGCCGATCGGCTTGCCCGAATATTCCTCGCCATAGGTGATCGTCGGCCAGCCATAATCCTTGCCCTTGGCGACCAGGTTCAATTCATCGCCGCCCTGCGGCCCCATTTCCACTTCCCAGAGCCGCCCGCGGCTGTCGAGGGTCGCCGCCAGCACATTGCGATGGCCCCAGGACCAGATCTCGGGCTTGGCGCCATCACGCCCGACAAGCGGGTTGTCCTTCGGCACGCTGCCGTCCCGGCCGATCCGCACGATCTTGCCGAAGTGACTGCCCGGGTCCTGCGCCTGCACCCGGCCCGGCACGATCGAACGCTCGCCCAGCGTGATGTACATCATGTTATCCGGCAGAAAGACCATGCGGCTACCAAAATGCTTCGTCGAATCGATCGTCGGCTGCATCGAGAAGATCGGCTTGACCTCGGTCAGCGCCGGTGCTGCATCGGTCCCGCCGAGCTTGCCGCGCGCCACCACCAGACCGCTGCCGCCATCGCGCTTCTCGGCGTAGCTGAAATATACCCAACCGTCGCCCGGCACACCCACATCCATCATGCCGCCCTGGTCACGCGCGTCCACCTTGGGCGTACCGCTGATCGGCGGCGACTTCGTGCCATCGGCGCCGATGATCCGCAGCGTTCCCGCCGCCTTCTCGCTCACCAGAAACTTGCCGCCCGGCAGCAGCGCCACGCCCCAGGGCTTGTTCAGCCCGGTGGCAATCTCCTCGACCTTTACCGCACCCTTCGTCTTCACCGCTTCCGCGCGCGTCTGCCCGGCAAAGGCCGGCTTGAAGTCGGGGACATTCGGCGGCCCCTGTTCCACAGGCGCAGCCATCACCGGCGCAGAAATCAGCAGGAAGGCGAGAAGAGGGCGCATGGTAAACTCCGGGTTGCTTCGAAAATCTCATGGAAAAAGGCCCGGTTTTGCCGAGCCGTTCCGCACCTCAACCATCGCTCGACTGAATGGTTCCCTCCAAGGGAACCAAATCAGTGCTGCGTCTCGGGCAACTGCAATTCAATGCCGTCGATCGCATCGCTGGCGATGATCTGGCACGCCAGCCGGCTGTTCGCGGTCATCCCGTCAGCAAGTTCGAGCATCGCCTCTTCGCTGTCCCCGCGCGGCCCCGTCGCCACCAGCCATTCATTGCCCACATAGCAATGGCAAGTGGCGCAGGCGGCATTGCCCCCGCAATCGCCGTCGATGCCAGGCACATTGTTGGACAATGCACCCTCCATCAGATTCTCGCCGTTCGGCACCTCGACGACATGCTCGGTGCCGTTGAACTCGACATATTTGATCGTGGCCATAAACTCTCTCAGGCAGGAATGCGAACGAGCATCTTCTTGTAACCCTTCACGAATGCCGAAGGCACACGCTCGGGCTCCTCGACCAGCTCGATCCGGTCGAAACGCTGCAAAATCTCTTCCCACAGGATCTTCAGCTGCAACTCGGCCAGCCGGTTGCCCACGCAACGATGGATGCCGAACCCGAACGACATATGCTGCCGCGACCGCTTGCGATCGATGATGAACGCATCAGGATCCTCGATCGACCGCTCGTCGCGGTTGCCCGAAATGTACCACATCACCACCTTGTCACCCTTGCGGATGTGCTTGCCGCCCAGGATCGTGTCCTCAAGGGCAGTCCGCCGCATATGCGCAAGCGGCGTCTGGTAGCGGATCGTCTCGCTCACCATCGATTCCACAAGTGCTGGGTTCGCGCGCAGCTTGTCATACTCTTGCGGGTTCTTGTTGAGGAAATACACGCCCCCCGAGATCGAGTTGCGCGTCGTGTCGTTGCCGCCCACGATCAGCAGCACCAGATTCCCCATGAACTCCATCGGCGGCATGTTGCGCGTCGCCGGATTGTGCGCGAGCATCGATACGAGATCGCTCGTCGGCTCGGCATTCACCCGCTCGTTCCACAGCGCCATGAATTCCTGCAGCATCCCCATCAGGATCAGCTGGCGCTCTTCCTTGCTGGGGTTGCCCGGCAGCTCTGGGTCGGAGGTCGAAATGTCGGACCAATAGGTCAGCTTGCGCCGCTGCTCCTGCGGCCAGTCGAACAAGGTCGCCAGCATCCGGCTGGTCAGCTCGATCGACACCCGGTCAACCCAGTCGAAAACCTCGCCACGCGGCAGCCCATCGAGCACTTCTGCCGTCCGCTCGCGGATCAGCGTCTCGAAGCCCGCGAGATTGGGTCCCGACACGATCGGGTTCACCGCCTTGCGCTGCACATCATGCTTGGGCGGATCCATCGCGATGAACATCGGCATGATGAAATCCGGGTCCATGTCGAACAGCGTGATGCCGCCCAGGGACGCTTCGGACGAGTAGGTCTGGTGGTTGGTATCCACCGCCATGATGTCCTCCCACCGCGTCACCGACCAGAAACCGCGGTGCCGCGCCGCATTCACCTCGTTGAAATGCACCGGCGCCTCGTCGCGCAACCGCTTGAGGAACAGGCCCTCGACGTCGTTTTCCCACCACAGCGGATCGGCAATATCGACCTCATCGAGCGGTGCGGTCCGCAGATATTCCGCCAGCGTCTCGGGGGCATGGTCGGGCAGGTCGGGCCTCTCGCGCGGCGGGAACGGCCACACCATATTCGGACGGGTGCGCCCGCGCGGCTGCTCTTCGGTGCTGCTGATCTCGGGCTGTGTAGCCATGATGCTTCTTCCCATGCCGTTTTCGGGTCGCTTTGCGGATATACACTCCGCGCAATTCAAGCGCCACTCACATTCTGGCCAGCCTTGCGACGAAGCGAGCCGCCATCCACAATCGCCGCCATGCCCGATCTTGCCGAAGCGCTCGCCGACATCACCGCCCGGATGATCGCCGCCCCCGAGCGCGGCAAGGTCGCCACCTATATCCCCGAGCTCGCCAAGGTCAGCCCGCACCATTTCGGAATCACCGTCATCACCGCCGATGGCCAGGAGCACAGCGCCGGCGACGCCCAAATCCCCTTCTCCATCCAGTCGGTCAGCAAGGTTTTCGCGCTGGTCGAAGCCCTGCACGCGCACGGCGAAGCGGTCTGGACCCGCGTCGGCCGCGAGCCCTCGGGCAGCGCCTTCAACTCCATCGTCCAGCTCGAAGCCGAGGGCGGCCGCCCGCGCAACCCCTTCATCAACGCCGGCGCCATCGCGGTCACCGATCTCATCGCGGCCGGCCATCCGCCGCGCGAGGGCATCGGCGCCATCCTGCGCCTCGTCCGCCGCCTTACAGGGGACGACAGCATCGGCATCGACGATGCCGTCGCCTGCTCCGAAGCCACCACCGGTTACCGCAACGCCGGCCTCGCCAATTTCATGAAGTCTTTCGGCATCATCACCGGCCCGGTGGCGAACACCCTCGATGTTTATTTTCACCAGTGCGCCATCGCCATGACCACCCGGCAGCTCGCCCGCGCTGGCCGCTTCCTGATGAACGCCGGCGTCTGTCCCGACAGCGGCACCGCCATCGTCACCCCCGAGCGCGCCCGCCGCATCGCCGCCCTCATGCTCACTTGCGGCCATTACGACGCCAGCGGCGAATTCGCCTTCCAGGTCGGCCTTCCCGGCAAATCCGGCGTGGGCGGCGGCATCCTCGCCATCGCCCCCGGTCAGGCGAGCATCGCCGTCTGGTCCCCCGGCCTCAGCCCGCAAGGCAATTCGCTGCTCGGCACCCGGGCCCTTGAACAGCTCAGCCGCGCCATGGGCTGGAACGTTTTCCAGCCATGAGACGAAAAGCTCCCTGCCCCTAGCGGGGAGGGCGACTCGCACGGCTCGGTGCGAGCGGGGTGGGGGGGCAGCTGCCTTAGCCGCTCACCACCGCCAACTTCACCCCGCCCTCCGCCGCCCCTCCTGAAGGCAGCGCTTGCATCCGCTGCACCGCGGCCATCAGCTCATGGTCGAGCAGATAGTCGCGCCCCAGCCGCACCCGCGCCCGCCCGGCGGCGGTATCGACTTCAGCCAGCACCTCGCCGCGCCCCTGCCCCGCCGCGGGCAGCAACAACGCCTCCAGCCGGTCGATCTCGAACCAGTCGCGCACCCGCACCACCAGCTCGCCGGGTGCGCGCCGCGCCATTTCGGCCAGCGAGGTGGCACCGTGGATGCGCAGCCGCACCACCTCCTCGCCCTCCTTCCACACCAGCTCGGCCTGCAGCAGCACCAGCGGGTCCTCCCCCGCCAGCCGCTCCAGCCGCTCCTGCGTCTCCGGGCTCGAGCAGGTGGCGCGATACTGGCCCGAGCGGTCGGAGAGCGTGATCGCCAGATAGCGATTGGCCACTGCCGACAAATGCCCGCGCCGCGGCGTGTTGTTGGTCGAGGTCCGCCACTGCACTTCCTCCAAAAGCCCGGCCAGCGTGATCGCCTGCTTGCCGCCGCCCGGAGGTGCTGGCATTTCGGCGCACTGCCCCCAGGTCATCGCCCCCTTGGCATCGAGAAGTGCGCGCCAAGCATCGACCGGATGGCCGGAGAAATAAAAGCCGAACGCCTCCTTCTCGGCCGCCATGCGCTCGGCCAGCGTCCATTCCTCTGCCGGGACCACCATCCCCAGCGCCGGGCCCTCATCGAGCCCGAACAGCGCCACCTGCGCACTCTCGCGCTCCGCCGCCAGCGTCTGCGCGGTGGCAAGGATCGCCGCTGCCATCGCATGCGCTCCGGCGCGATTGGGCTCGATGCTGTCGAAAGCGCCGGCGCCGATCAGCGCCTCCAGCTGTCGCTTGTTGAGCAGCTTGGGGTCGACCCGCGCCGCAAAGTCCGAAAGCGACTTGATCGGCCGGTCCCCACGCGCTGCAACCACTGCCTCCATCGCCTTGCCGCCCACGCTCTTCAACGCCGCCAGCCCGAAGCGCACATGGCCATTCTCCACCGAGAAACACGCCTGCGAACCATTGATGCACGGCGGCAGGATCGTCACCCCACCCCTTCGCGCATCCTCCACAAACGCCGCGATCCGGTCGGTATTGTCGATGTCATAGTCCATCGACGCCACATAGAATTCGGCGCGGTGGTGCGTCTTCAACCAGGCCGTCTGATAGCTCACCAGCGCATAGGCGGCAGCATGGCTCTTGTTGAAGCCGTAATTGGCAAACTTCAGCACCAGCTCGAAAACCGCTTCGGCGGTCTTCACGTCGATGCCGTTCGCCGCCGCCCCTTCGGCAAAGCGCGCCTTCTGCGCCACCATCTCGGCATGGATCTTCTTGCCCATCGCGCGGCGCAGCACATCGGCTTCGCCAAGGCTGTAGCCCGCAAGCTCGCGGGCAATCTGCATCACCTGCTCCTGATAGACGATGATCCCGTTGGTCTCGCGCAGGATCGGCTCCATCGTCGGATGGAGGAGCTCCACCTTCTCGCGTCCCGCCTTGCGCAGCGCATAGCTCGGAATATTGTCCATCGGCCCTGGCCGGTAGAGCGCGCCCAGCGCCACGATATCGGCGAAGCAATCGGGCCGCACCTGCCCCAGCGCGCGGCGCATCCCCTCCGATTCGAACTGGAACACCCCCACCGTGTCACCCTCGGCGATCAGCTTGTAAACCGTCGGGTCGTCGACCGGCAGCCGTTCCCAATCAACCGCTTGCGGCAGCAGCTTCGCACCGCGTGCGAGCACAGAAAGCGTCTTCAACCCCAGAAAGTCGAACTTCACCAGCCCGGCCTTTTCCACGGCCTTCATCTCGAACTGCGTCACTGGCATGTCCGAGCGCGGATCGCGGTACATCGGCACCAGCTCCGAAAGCGGCCGGTCGCCGATCACCACGCCCGCAGCATGCGTCGAGCTGTGTCGCGGCAGCCCCTCCAACTGCAGCGCCATCTCGAGCAACCGCTTCACCTTGGGGTCCCGGTCACGCTCGGCGATCAGCTCGGGCACGCCATGATAGGCATTGCCGTCCTTGTCCCGTCCGATGCCCAACGCCCGCGCCAGCGTCCAGGGGTCGGTCGGGTGGCTGGGGATCATCTTCGCAAGCCGGTCCATCTGGCCATAGGACATCTGCAGCACGCGGCCGACATCCTTCACCACCGCGCGCGCCTTCATCTTCCCGAAGGTGATGATCTGCGCGACCTGCTCGCGCCCATAGAGCGCCTGCACATGGCGGATCACCTCTTCACGGCGATCTTCGCAGAAGTCGATGTCGAAGTCGGGCATCGACACACGGTCGGGGTTGAGAAACCGCTCGAAGAGCAGCCCATTGGCAAGCGGATCGAGGTCGGTGATCTTGAGCGCCCATGCCACCACCGATCCTGCCCCCGAACCACGCCCCGGCCCCACCGGCACCCCCTCGCCCTTTGCCCAGCCGATGAATTCGGACACGATGAGGAAGTATCCGACAAACCCCATGGAGCGGATCACCGCCAGCTCATACGCCAGCCGCTCGACATACGGCACCGCTGTCTCGCCCTCGATGCCGAGCACTGCCAGCCGCACCGCCAGCCCGGTTTCGGCTTCGGCCACCAGCTGCAGTTCCTCGGCCACCGCATCGCCCGCCCGGCTCGGCAGGATCGGCTTGCGCGCCGGCGCCATCACTGCGCAGCGCTGCGCCACCGCCACGGTATTCGCCACCGCCTCGGGCAGATCGGCGAACAGGCTGCGCATCGCATCGGCGGATTTCAGCCAATGCTCGGGGTTCGACCGCGGCCGGTCCTCGGCGTCGACATAGGTCGAGCCTGCAATGCACAGCAGCACATCATGCGCCTTATGGCCATCGGCCTTCAGGAACTTCACCGGATTGGTCGCCACCAGCGGCCAGCCGCGTGCGCTCGCCAGCGCCAGCAACCCCGCCTCGCCGCGCACCTCCGCCGGATCGCCCGAGCGGCTGATCTCGACATAAAGCCGCCCCTCGAACAGCCGGCCCAGCGCATCCGCCGCCGCATCCATCGGCTGCCCCTCGCCGGCAAGCCGCGTCAGCCACCCCTCGGCGCCGCCGGTCAACGCAATGAGCCCCTCGGTGCGCCCTTCCAATTGCGCCAGCGTCAGCAGCGGCGCCTCATGGCCATCGGCATCGAGGTGTGCGGCACTCACCAGCCGCACGAGGTTCTTGTAGCCCTCCATGTCCTGCGCCAGCACCGGCAGCCAGTCGACCACCGGCCGCGTCAATGCCGTCCTCGTCAAGGGCCGCTCGATCGGCAGCAGCGCCCCCATGATCGGCTGGACGCCTGAATCCTTGGCCGCCGCCGACCAGTCCATGGCGGCAAACATGTTGCCCCGGTCGCACAAGGCAGCCGCCGGAAAGCCCGCCTTGCGGGACGCCTTGGCGAGCGCATCGGGCTGCACCGCACCCTCGAGCATCGAATAAGCGCTGTGCAGGCGCAGGGGAACGAATCCGGCATAGGGCATCGCGCCATGATGGCGTGAATCGCCGCAGCGCGAAACCCATGCCACCGGCTTATCCCCCGAAAAGCGCCGGCGGCAGCGGCACGTCTTCAGGGATCGTTAGGCACTTTTCCCAAGCAGGTTCCGCGACTTGGCTGTCGACAGCCGCCGGCCGCCGGTCGATACTGCGTTGAGGGTATCAACATGAGGGACCTTTATATGAACAAGACGATGGCGGCATTTGCAGCGCTTGGCGCCGTGGTTGCCACGCCGGCAGCGGCGGTCCAGATCTTTAGCACCGAATATGTCATCGTCGAAGATCTCGGTGACGGCTTGTTCAGCTTCTCGCAGAGCGGGTTCGCCGAGGGCGCCTTCATCTCCGGTTCGTTCGCCGGCAGCGATATCAACGGGGACGACCAGATCATCTCTTTCGACGGTGAAGGCTCCGACTTCATGGGGTCCTTCTCGGGCAAGTCGTTGGTCTCGGCTTTCAGCTTCACCAATGGTGGTTTCGTCTTCAACATCAACGGCAGCAATATCCTCGGAGATAACACCGACGGTGGCATCGAGGGCATCATCGGCTATGCCAGCGATGGCAACACCAGTTGGGCCGCAGGCCCCGGCCCATTCAACCTCTGTGATGGCACCAGCCAATGCGGCCTCATTGAAACGATCGGCACCAATGTCGTCCCCGAGCCCGGCAGTTGGGCCATGCTGATCGCCGGCTTCGGCATGGTGGGCGCCGCCCGCCGCCGGCGCCGCTCCGCCGCTTTTGCCTGATCGATCCGGCTGGCGGGT
>JBBSPR010000120.1:0-8851 GCA_038258615.1 Sphingomonadales bacterium | reverse complement strand
TCGGAAAGTTCTTCGCAAAACCTCCTGAATCAACGATGCGTCAGCGCGTCAAGCGCAACAGACTGATATCACTCAACTTACTTTTGGGTCAGCCTCTAAGACGTTCGACCGCATTAATGAGGTGCGATGAAAAAAGGTTCGTCAAAGCTCGGTCATCCATAGGCTTTGACATGGCTTCGAACTCTACCTCGCACAACAAAAGAATTCCCGCGCGGCTATACACACGTCTTAGTGCAGCCGCAGCAAATCACCCCTTGGCTGCCAAATAGGGCACTCTTGCAAACACGAACCCGCAACGCACGGAGTCTGGGGGCGTCGCCCCCAGCCGCCGGAGGCCCCTTCCTACCCGATCACCCCCCGCGCCGCATCGATCCGCGCCGCAAAGCGCAGAATCGCTTCCGCCGTCTTGCCCGCATAAGCGTTGGCGTCGGCGAAGCGCCGCTCCTCGATCGCTTCGCGCACGCCGGGCAGCGTCTTGGCGCCATAGCCGGTGAAGCGCCCCGGTGCGTAGAGCGAATGCCGGTACCACGGCCGGAACGGCAGCCCCTCGGGGATCAGCAGCGCCTGGTCGATCCCCATCAGCGCCTTGTTCAGCCGATCGCGCGCAGTGGCATCGAGGCTGCCGCCCTTGGCGGCGAACGCCGCATCATAGGCGCGCGCACTGGCTTCCAAAGTCGCCACCGCATTCTCCAGCGCCGCCAGCTCGATCTGCGGCGTCTTCTCCACCTCGGGCAGCTCCGCCACCGGCACCTTGGGGTCGCTCGCCAGCTTGTAAATGCCGGCAGCCGTCAGGCCCGCGCGCTTCTCGTCCTGCCGCTGGCGGTTGCTCACCAGCGCGCGCACCTCGGCCAGATAGCCTTTCACCGTCGCGGCGAGGTCGGTGAAGCGCACCGGCACCACCTCGGCCTCGGCGATCCGCAGCACCATCCGCCCCATCGTCTGCGAAAGTGTGGCACCATACACGAGCCCCGGGTCATCGAAGCGCACGAAATGGTCATAGCTGTCGTAGATCGAGTGGTAGCTGCCCGAGCTTTCGTTCTCGCCGCCATAGCTGATGTTGAGCGACGGGATGCCCAGATGCTGCAGGAACGCCGAATAGTCCGAGCCCGAGCCCAGCGGCCCGATCGGCAGGTCGCCCCCCGCTTCGGCTGCCACGAGGGCTGCATCGCTCAGCCGCCCGCGCCCGTCATAGGCATCGGCACGCACTTTCGCGCGAAGGCGAGCACCGGCACTCACCCCCGTCTGCGGGTCCTTCACATCGTTCGCCACGGCGTTGACGAGCTTTTGATACTGGTGGCTGCCCTGTGCCGAGAAGAACCCGCGGCCGTTCGAATCGGAGTTGAGATACACCACCGCCTTCTTTCGCAGCTCGTTGCCATGATGCTCGGCCCATTCGGTCGAGCCCAGCAGCAGCGGCTCCTCGGCATCCCAGGCGGTGTAGACGATCGTCCGCGAAGGCTGCCACCCGGCCTTGGCCATGGCGCCGAGCGCCTTGCCCTCGCTCATCATCGCCACCATCCCCGAAAGCGGGTCGGACGCGCCGAACACCCAGCCATCGAAATGGTTGCCGCGCACCACCCACTCATCGGGCCGGTCCTTGCCCACCAGCTTCGCAATCACATTGTTCGCCGGCTTCAGCGACCATTCGCTCTGCACCTTCAGCCGCAGCTGCACCTGGCCCGCCCCGCCGGTCCGATACGCGAAGGGCAGCTGGCCCTTGAACTGCGCCGGCGCCAGCGGCCCGCCCATCACGGCAAAAATCTTCGTCGCATCGCCATAGGAGATCGGCAGCGTCGGGATCTTCATGATCGCGGGTGCGGTCTTGCGGTCGAGCCGCTTGGCGCCCTTCACCGCACCATAGCCCGGCGTGAGCGGATCACCCGGATGCAGCGTCATGTCCGCCACCGAGCCGCGCTGCACACCCGTCGAAGGCCGCCCGCCGCCGTTGGGATAGACCTCGGCCGCCCCATAGCCATCCTGCGCCGGGTCCGAATAGATGAGCGAGCCGATCGCCCCCTGCTCCTGCGCCAGCTTGGGCTTCAACCCACGCCAGCCGCCGCCATAGCGCGCCAGCGCAATCTTGCCCTTCACGCTGATTCCCATCCGCGCCAGCGCCTCATAATCTTCCGGAAGGCCGTAATTCACATAGACGACATCGGCGGTCACATCGCCGTCCGCGCCAAACGCCACATAAGGCGGCAGCGCACCTTCGAGCCGGTTCGACGTCTCGTCCTCGGGAATCCCCGGCTCCTGCCCCCCCAGCACGGGGCCGCCGACAAACTCCAGCCGCGTCTCCAGCGGTGTGGGATACAGCACATCGAACGTCTCGATCTCGGCCTGCCACCCCCAGGCGCGGAACTGGTCGCGAATGAACTGCGCATTCTCCAGATTGTGCGGACTCCCGACATGGTTGGGCGCCGATGCCATCTGCTTGAGCCAAGCCATCTGGTCGGCCGATTTCACACTGGCATCGAGCTTCGCTTCCAGCGCCGCAATCTCCGCCGGCGTCGCCGCCATACTGCTGCCGCTCATCAGCGCCGCCAGCGCCAAAGTCATCATCCGCATCGAAAAATCCCCTCCGTGTCTGCCGCATCTTCCCGCAAAACCCTGCGCACGCAACCACCTAATGCAGGGGGCTATGTCCCGCCCGGCGGCTGGGCTACACCGCAGCCATGCCCGTCTCCCAACACGATATCGCCCTCATCCAGCATCTGGCCGATGCCGCGGGCGCCGTCATCCGCCCGCACTTCCGCCGCCAGATTGCGGTGGAAACCAAGAGCGACGCCTCCCCCGTCACCCAGGCCGACGAGGCCGCCGAAACCGCCATCCGTCAGCTGCTGGCCGAGCACCGCCCCCACGACGGCGTCATCGGCGAGGAGCACGCCAGCACCAACGCCGGCGCCGCCCGCCTCTGGGTCATCGACCCCATCGACGGCACCCGCGCCTTCATCAGCGGCCGCCCCCTCTTCGGCACGCTCATAGCACTTCTGGAAGACGGCGTGCCGGTGCTGGGCATCATCGACCAATGCATCATCGGCGATCGCTGGCTCGGCGTGGCGGGCGAGCCCACCCTCTTCAACGGCGAGCCAACCCGAACCCGCGCCTGCGCCAGCCTCGCCGAGGCCCGCATCGGCACCACCAGCCCGCACGCCTTCGAGCCGGCAGACCTCACCGCCTTCGCCCGCGTCCAGCAGGTCGCCCTCGATGTCCTCTACGGCGGCGATTGCCACAATTACGGCCTCGTCGCCTCGGGCCATCTCGATGCCGTGGTCGAAGCCAGCCTCAAGCTCCACGACTGGGCCGCCCTCGTCCCCATCATCGAAGGTGCCGGCGGCGCCATCACCGACTGGGAAGGCCACCCCCTCACCCAGACCAGCAACGGCCAGGTCATCGCCACCGGCGACAAGACCCTCGTCGCCCAGATCGCAGCCCAACTTCAGGGGTCTGGGGCCTAAGGCCCCAGCCGCCGGAGGCTACTTCCTCGTGAGGCCCGTCCAATACCCCGCAAACGCCCAAAGGTCCGCCGCCTCGGCGATGATCTTGTCGGTCGGCTTGCCGCTGCCATGTCCGGCGCGGGTTTCGATGCGGATCAGCTGCGGTTTCGGCCCCAGCTTCGCTGCCTGGATCGCGGCGGCATATTTGAAGCTGTGCCCCGGCACCACCCGGTCATCGGTGTCGGCGGTGGTCACCAGAATGGCGGGGTAGGGGGTGCCGGGCTTGATGTTGTGGTAGGGCGAATAGGTCCGCAGCACCTTGAAGTCGGCGGCTTTCGCAGGGTCGCCATAATCGTCGATCCAGTAGCGCCCGGCGGTGAACTTGTCGAAGCGCAGCATGTCCATCACGCCGACCGCGGGCAGGGCGGCAGCAAACAGATCGGGCCGCTGGTTGACGACAGCGCCCACGAGCAACCCACCGTTCGAGCCGCCCTGGATGGCAAGCTGCGCGGGCGACGTCAGTCCCGCCTTCACCAATGCCTCGCCGGCGCCGATGAAGTCGTCGAACACATTCTGCTTGTTCGCCAGCCGCCCGGCATCGTGCCAGGCCGCGCCATACTCGCCGCCGCCGCGCAGATTGGCCTGCACGAAGATGCCACCCATCGCCATCCACGCCAGCCGCGAGGCGGAATAGCCCGGCGGCAACGAGATGTTGAAGCCGCCGTAGCCATAGAGCAGGGCAGGGTGCGTCTTCGCGGGGTCGAGGTCCTTCCGGTGGCTCACGAACATCGGCACCCGCGTCCCGTCCTTCGAGGTGAAGAACATCTGCCGCACGACATAATCGGCCGCGTCGAACGCCACCTTGGGTCGGCGCAGCACGCTGGCGCTGTTGCTGCGCGCATCATACCGCCAGATCGTCGCCGGCGTGGCGAAGGACGAGAAGCTGAAATGGGTGACACCGTCTTCGCTCTCCTCGAAGCCCGTCACCGAGCCGATCCCCGGCAGCGGAACTTCGCCCACCAGCGCGCCCGTCGCCTCGTGCAGCCGCACCTTCGAGCGCGCATCGGCGAGCGTCTCGATCACGAAGCGGTCGCCCAGCTTCGCCGCCCCCACGATCGTGTCGGGCCCTTCGGCCACCAGCTCGGTCATCGCGCCGGTGCGCGCATTCATCGCCACCAGCCGGTAGCGGGGCGCGTCCTTGTTGGTGGTCAGGAAAAGCGTCTCCCCCTCGCTCCCCGCCAGCCCCCAGCTGTGCTCAAGCCCCTCGATCAGCGTGCGCGGCGCTTCACCGGCGGCCAGATCGGCCACCGTCACCTGAAACCGCTCGTCGGTGCCTTCGGACGAAGTGATCACCAGCCAGCGGCCATCCTCGCTCACTTCTGCGCTGTTGTTCCACTTCGGGTTTTCAGGTGTGGCAAACACCAGCCGGTCTGCGGATTGCGGCGTGCCCAGCGCATGGAAATACACCTGCTGGTTCAAATTCTCGGACTGGAACTCCTGCCCCTTCGCCGGAGCTGCAAAGCGCGAATAGAAAAAGCCCTTGCCGTCCTTCGTCCAGGCCAGGCCTGAAAACTTCACCCATTCGATCCGGTCGGCGAGGTCCGCCCCCGTCGCCACATCACGCACCTTCAACGTGCGCCAGTCGCTGCCACCATCCTGCACCGCATAGAGCAGATGCCTGCCATCGGGGGAGGGCTCCCATTCCGCCAGCGCCGTGGCGCCATCGGCCGCCCAGGGGTTGGGGTCGATCAGCACCTGCTCCCCGGCATAAAGCACCGCCTGGTTCTGCAGTCCCGAATTGCGCAGGTAGAATTGCGTGCCCCCCCGTTCGCGCGGCACGCCGAAGCGCTCATAATCCCACAGCGCCTTCAGCCGTGCTGCAATCGCGTCGCGCTCGGGCAGGGTGGCGAGATAAGCATCCGTCACCTTGTTTTGCGCCGCCACCCAGTCGGCCACCGCGGGCGAGGTGCGCACATCATCCTCCAGCCAGCGATACGGGTCAGCAATCCGCTCGCCGTGCAGCGTTTCCACCACCGCGCCGGTCGCCGTCACCGGGTAGGTCTGCGCCGCCGCCGCAACACTCATCAAAGCCACACCTGCTGCCATAAAACCACGCAATGCCAGTCCCTTCGTGCTCGATCAACAAGGACGACGCGCGCCACAAAGGCATCGCGTTCCACGACCGATCTTGCCCCGGTTTGCTGTGGCTGCACAAGGCCCGAGCGATTGGCGCAAGGGCAGTCGCTCGCGCTCAGGCGAATGTGCGCCGCCGACGTCGGGCGAAAGCACCCACCAGCGCAAAGCCCGCAATCAGCTGTGCCCACACCATCGGCTCGGGCACCACATTGGTCGAGATCGGCGAGTGGAGCACATTGTCCAATCCGAAGCCGTCTCCGAATTCCGCACGGTCGACGTTCCGAAACGTCACCGACGTGAACGGCGTGCTCGAAATCAGCCCATAGAAATCCGGAAGCACCGGCGGCTGAAAGGCATCACCGTTGATGACGATCTCGAGCAGGCCTGCCAGGTTCTGCGCACGCCGCAGATCGACACCAAAGGCCGAAATCGGTCCGATAAAGGTGAACGTCACTGTTTCCAGGCCCGAAACCCCCATGTTCGCCAACGCCGTGCCGTCGACATCGTAGTTCGCCGGGGTGATGCCACCGCCAACCAGCGGCGGCACGTCGATGAAGTTGAAGCCCGATGGCTCGGGGCGGGTCGATACCGCGCTCAGCGTGAAGGCACTGAAAGCAATCGTCGTGTTTTCAAAGCTGGTATCCGCGGTGATGCCGTTGAAATCCTCGAGAGCCAGCGCGCCTGCCACCTCGTTGAACGAAACCTTGTCGGTAAAGGTCGAAACTTGCGCATGCGCAGCCACCGGAAGCACTGCAGCAATCGCGGCAACCAGAATAAAACGTGTGATCATTGAGCCCCCTCGATCAATTTGGCCCGGCACGGCTGCCAGGAGCTTCCGTCCTGCCAGAGCCAATCCGTTCTGCCAATGGTTCCCTCAGAAAGTTTTGCCCGTCACTGCGCCGCGTCCATGGCCCATGGGGATATAAAGAAAGTTGCATATCAACCCTGCGAAGCGTATCAGCGCCTCATTCCCCCAAAGATCCGGAGCGCCCACCATGGCCACCCAGCCCAGCGATACCCTCAACGATTATGCCATCGCCGATATCGGCCTCGCCGGCTTCGGCCGCCGCGAAATCGCCATCGCCGAAACCGAGATGCCCGGCCTGATGGCGCTCCGCGAAGAGTTCGGCACATCGAAGCCGCTTACGGGCGCCCGCATCGTCGGCTCGCTGCACATGACGATCCAGACCGCGGTGCTCATCGAGACCCTCGCCGAGCTGGGCGCCGATCTGCGCTGGGCCACGTGCAACATCTACTCCACCCAGGATCATGCCGCCGCCGCCATCGCCGAGCGCGGCATCCCGGTCTATGCGATCAAGGGCGAGAGCCTCGCCGATTATTGGGATTATGTCGGCCGCATCTTCGATTGGGGTGACCAGACCGCCAACATCATCCTCGACGATGGCGGCGATGCCACCATGTTCGCACTCTGGGGCGCCAAGCTCGAAGCCGGCCTGCCGATGGGCGAGCCCGAGAATGAGGAAGAAGTCGAGTTCCAGCGCGCCCTCAAGGCGTTCATCAAGGCGCGCCCCGGCTATCTCACCGAAACCGTCAAGAACCTGAAGGGCGTCTCTGAGGAGACGACCACCGGCGTCCACCGCCTCTACGACATCGCCAAGAAGGGGGAACTGCCCTTCCCGGCAATCAACGTCAACGACAGCGTCACCAAGTCGAAGTTCGACAATCTCTACGGCTGCAAGGAATCGCTCGTCGATGCCATCCGCCGCGCCACCGATGTCATGCTCGCCGGCAAGGTCGCCTGCGTCGCCGGCTTCGGCGATGTCGGCAAGGGCTCGGCCCAGTCGCTTCGCAATGGCGGCGCCCGCGTGATGGTGACGGAAATCGATCCCATCTGCGCGCTCCAGGCCGCGATGGAAGGCTTCGAGGTCGTCACCATGGAAGACGCCGTCAAGCGGGCGGACATCTTCTGCACTGCCACCGGCAACGCCGATGTCATCACCGCCGAGCACATGAAGAACATGCGCCCCAACGCCATCGTCTGCAACATCGGCCACTTCGACAGCGAGATCCAGATCTCGGCTCTCAGCAACTACAAATGGACCGAAGTGAAGCCCGGCACCGACATCGTCGAGTTCCCTGACGGCAACCAGATCATCGTCCTCGCCAAGGGCCGCCTCGTCAATCTCGGCTGCGCCACCGGCCACCCGTCGTTCGTCATGTCCGCCAGCTTCACCAACCAGGTGCTGGCGCAGATCGAGCTCTTCACCAAGGGCGAGCAGTATGAAAACCAGGTCTATGTGCTGCCCAAGCACCTCGACGAAAAGGTCGCCATGCTCCATCTCGAAAAGCTCGGCGTGAAGCTCACCAGGCTCACCGACAAGCAGGCCGGCTATATCGGCGTCCCCACCAGCGGACCTTTCAAACCGGACACTTATCGCTACTGATCAACCAAAGTTTACAATATACACTTTACGCGAATCATTCTCATGGGCATGAGGGGGCGATGATGGCGCTCCGCTCCCTGCTGCTGGTCGGCCTCTGCATGCCGGCAGCAGTCGGGGCGCAGGCCATTGCGCTCCCTCAAGCCCAACCAGCGGCCATCGAGCCCGGTGCCCGCACGCCGCCCGACGCCCGCACACCGCCCGATGCACTGCCGCTGCCGCCTGTCGCCGCCACCGGCAGCCGCGCCGAGGAGAATGCCGTCCGCCAGGCCGGGGATGCCTTCGGCACCAGCATCGGCCGCGAAACAATCGGCCTCTACAATCAGGGCAGCGTGCGCGGTTTCTCCCCCGTCGCCGCCGGCAATGTCCGCATCGATGGCCTGTATTTCGATCCCGTCATCGTCCCTACCGACCGTATCAGCCGCACCACCACCATCCGCGTCGGCCTGAGCGCGCTCGGCAACCCCTTTCCCGCCCCCACGGGCCTCGTCGATTTCGGCTTCCGCCGCCCCGGCACGCAAGCGGCCGCCAGCCTGCTCGTCGGCGTCGATGCCTGGGGCACCTTCAACGCCGAGCTCGATGCCAGCCTGCCGGCCTCCAGCCAACTCAGCTTCGGCATCGGCGCCTCCGCCATTTACGAAAACGGCCCCAACGCCACGATCGAGCAGCGCATCGGCGGCGCGCTGAGCGCCCGCTGGGCGCCGAGCGAAGACGTCACCCTCGTTCCTTTCATCAACATCACCCGCGCGCTCTATGACGATCACGGCGCCATCTACATCCCCGCCACCGACACGCTGCCACCACTGCTGCCGCGCCGCGTCCGCTTCGGCCCCGAATGGGTCAACGGCACCCAGACCGAAACCAACCTCGGCCTTCTCG